>NZ_JBSGHB010000010.1:0-255 GCF_053604195.1 Actinokineospora sp. NPDC004072
CGAAACGCCGCTTGGGCGTGAAGGCGGTGAAGGCGGGCGGAGCCCGTTCACGCCCTGGCCAGTTTAGCGGCGTTTCGCTCCCCGCGAATGCGAGTTCACCCCATCGGACAGGCTTGGTGGGGCGCGTTGCGGTTGGGCGGGTGGGCGCGTTCCTAGCCACCCGGCCGTCCAACCCATTCACCTTCGCCCCAACCACTCCCGCCCTCGGCCATCCTCGTTCTCCGCTACCCCGCCCCGACCGTCCTCGCCCCGGAC
>NZ_JBSGHB010000010.1:352-292126 GCF_053604195.1 Actinokineospora sp. NPDC004072
AACGGCTCTCGCTCTCCCACCACCTTCGCCCCAACCACTCCCGCCCTCGGCCATCCTCGTTCTCCGCTACCCCGCCCCGACCGTCCTCGCCCCGGACGGCTCTCGCTCTCCCACCACCTTCGCCCCGACCACTCCCGCCCTCGGCCATCCTCGTTCTCCGCTACCCCGCCCCGACCGTCCTCGCCCCGGACAGCCCTCGCTCTCCCACCACCCTCGCCCCGACCACTCCCGCCCGCCTCAGCCATCCTCGCTCTCCACCATCCTCGCCCCCGACCGCCCTCGCTCTCCATCGCCCTGGCCCTCCGCCCTCCTCGCCACCGCCCCCCGCACCTTCCTTGTCTCCAACCCCTCTCATCCGCCGCCACCCTCACCGCTCACCTTCCTTGCCCCGGCGGCCCTGGCCTCCCGCAGCCTTGGCCTTCCACCCTCCTCGCTCCCAGCCACCTTGGCCGTCCACCTTCGTTGCCCCCCGCCACCACCCTCGCCCTCACCTTCCTCACCCCTGGCCACTCTCATCTCCCGCCACGCTCGCCGCTCACTCGCCCCCAGCCGTCCTGTTTCGCCGCCGTGGCCCTCCGCCCACCTGTGCCCCCCTGCCGTCCTGGCTTCCGCCGCCCTGGCTTCCACTGCCTCACCGCCGGCCGCCTTGGTCCTCCACCTTTCTCGCCCTCCACCACCCTCACCCCCACCCCGCCTTCCTCGCCCGACCACCCTGGCCCTCGACCCTCCTCGCTCTCCACCACCCCACCCCAGCCACCTCGCCCTCACCTTTCTCGCCCCAGGCCATCCCCGCCCCCGCCACCCGCGCCCCGACCACCCTCGCCCATTCACTTTCCTCACCGCTCACCTTCGCCGTCCCGGCCCTCCTCGCCCCACCTCTCACCTCCGCCGACCTTGTGCGTCCTCGGCACTTGAGCGACTGCTCAAACCTCCGCTATCGTTTGAGCAACCGCTCAAAAGCTTGGGGGAGCCATGACGGATCGACTGCGGGACTGGGTGTATCGGGTGGTTACGCGGGGGGTGGCTGTTGTCCTGGTGCCGGTTGCCTGGGTGGTTGCGCCGGGGCGGGTGTTGGAGACGGCGGCGCGGTGGGCGCTTGCGTTGCGGTATCCCGCCGAGGATCTCAACGGGTTGACGCACGCCACCCGGGTTGCGGTCACAGCCGCACGCACACAGGCGTTGTGGCGGGCTGGGGTGCTGATCGGCGTCACGTCTGGGTTCAGGACCGCGCAGGTGCAGGAGCGGTTGTTTGACGCGGAGGTGCGGCTGCGCGGGTCCGTCGCGGGGGCTCGGCGGCGGGTGCTGCCTGCGGCTGAGTCGCGGCATGTGGCGGGGACCGCGGTTGATGTGCGGCCCATGGAGGGGGCGCGGTGGTTGGAGCGGTTCGGGGGGCGGTTCGGGCTCTTCCGGGTGTACGACAACGAGTGGTGGCACTTCGAGTTCCACGCGGGTGGTGCGCCGCCGCGGCTGCCCCATCCGGGTCTGTCCAGGGTGGAGCTACGGTGATGGGGTGGCCGACACCCGCCAGCGCCTGATCGACGGCACCATCGAGACCATCCGCGCCCAGGGCTTCGCGGGTGCGACCGCGCGGGCCATCGCGGCTGCGGCGGGGGTCAACCAGGCGTTGGTCTTCTACCACTTCGGCACGGTGCACGATCTGCTCAAGGCCGCCTGCCTGGCTGCGACCGAGGCGCGGGTGCGGCCCTTCGCCGAGCGCCTTGAGCAGGTTGGCGACCTGCGCGGCCTGCTCGCCCTCGGGCGCAGCGTGCACGCCGAGGAGCGCGCAAACGGCAACGTGATGGTGCTGGCCCAGGTGCTCGCGGGCGCGCAGGCCGATCCCCGCCTGGCCGCCGCGGCCGCCGAGGCGCTGCGGCTGTGGACCGCCCCCGTCGAGGCAGCGCTCACCCGCCTGCTGGCCGAGTCGCCGGTGGCCGCCGCGCTGGACGTCCCCGGGCTGGCGCGCGCGGTCAGCGCGTCCTTCATCGGGCTGGAGCTCTACGACGGGGTGGACGCCGAAGGCGCGGCGGCCGCGCTGGACGCCCTGGACCGCCTCGCCGTGCTGGTCGAGGTGGTCGACGACCTCGGGCCGGTCGCCCGGCGGGCGCTGCGGGCGAAGCTGCGCAGGCGCTGACTCACCGGGGGATCTGGGCCACGCCGTCGAGGATGCGGTCGAGGCCGAAGTGGAAGTCGTAGTCGGGGGGCTCGTCGGGGTTGTAGTCGAACACGCCCGCGGCCACGACCGCCGTCAGCTCGGGGAACTCCGCGGGGTCGACCACCGCGCGCAGCACGGCGCCGTACTCGGTCATCATCGCCTGCTCGTTCTCGTTGGCTGCCGCGACGTCGGCGGTCAGCATGGCGTAGCTGCGCACGTAGCCGCTCAGCAGCAGGATGACGCCGACCTTCTGCTCGGGCGGGAAGCCGGGCATCGCCCGCATCCCCGCCTCCATCCAGCGCAGCTGGTTCGGCGTCGACGGCGGCCGGTGGATCGGCACCCGCACGATCCACGGGTGGGCGCGCAGCAGGTCCAGGTACGCCTGCGCCCACCGGGTCAGCCCGCCGCGCCAGTCCGGGGCGTCGATCGGCGGGGGCGGCCCGCCCGCCTGGTCGATCATCAGCAGGAGCAGGTCGTCCTTGGACTGGACGTAGCGGTACAGCGACATCGGCTTGGCGCCCGCCGCCGCCGCGACCCGGCTCATCGACACCGCGGGCAGGCCCTCGGCGTCGGCGAGCGCGATGCCCGCGGCGACGATGCGCTCCAGGCTCAAAGCGGGCTTCGGTCCGCGGTTGGGCCGCCCCTGCTTCCCCCAGGCAGCGGCCATGTAGCTCGGTAGCTCGGTCATCGTCTCCCGCTCGACGTGGTTGACGACCATCCTACTTCTGCGTATAACCTACGCAATAGTGCGTATGTCATACGCAGTTAGAGGGGATTGCACCTGATGTCAGACCGACGCGCCTGGGCGGGCCTCGCCGTGCTCGTCCTGCCCTGCCTGCTGATCTCGATGGACCTGAGCGTGCTGTTCTTCGCGCTGCCGTTCATCAGCGCCGACCTCGGGCCCAGCGGCCCGGAGCAGCTGTGGATCATGGACGCCTACGGCTTCACGCTCGCGGGCGGGCTCATCACGATGGGGGCCATCGGCGACCGCATCGGCCGCCGCAAGCTGCTGTTCATCGGCGCCGCGGCGTTCAGCGCGGCGTCCACGGCCGCCGCCTTCGCCCCGACGGCCGAACTGCTGATCCTGGCCCGCGCCCTGCTGGGCGTGGCGGGTGCGACGCTGATGCCGTCCACCCTGTCGCTGATCAAGACCCTGTTCCCCGACGACGGCAAGCGCAAGGCCGCCATCGCGGTGTGGACGGCGGGCCTGACCACCGGCGCATTCCTCGGCCCGATCGTCGGCGGGCTGCTGCTGGAGTTCTTCTGGTGGGGCTCGGCGTTCCTCATCAACCTGCCCGCGATGGCCCTGCTGCTCGTGCTCGGCCCGATGCTGCTGCCGGAGTCGCGCGGGCAGGTCCGCGGCCGGTTCGACTACTTCGGCGCGGTGCTGTCGGTGGTCGCCATGCTCGCGGTGGTCTACGGGATGAAGAAGATCGCCGTGGAGGGCTTCGCCGTCCTGCCGGTGGTCGCGCTCGTCGCGGGCCTGGCCATGATCGCGGTGTTCATCGGCCACCTGCGGCGCTTCCCCAACCCGGTGCTGGACATCGCCCTGTTCCGCGAGCGCACCTTCGGCGCCTCGGTCGGGATCAACCTCGTTGCGATGTTCTGCTTCATCGGCGCGTCGCTGTTCACCAACCAGTACCTCCAGGTCGTGCTCGACATGCGCCCGTTCGAGGCGGCCCTGTGGTCGCTGTCGGTCATGCCGGTCATCGGCGTCGGCATGGCGGTGGCGGGCGTGCTGTCCCAGCGGATGCGGCTGGCCCCGCTGGTCGCCAGCGGGCTGCTGGTGCTGGTCGTCGGCTTCGCGATCATGGCCGCGGTCGGCGTCGACACCGGGCTCTGGCTGGTCCTGGCCGCCTCCGGCCTGGTCGGCGCGGGCGTGCTGATGACCACCATGCTCACCGGCGACCGCATCCTGTCCACGGTCCCGGAGACGCACGTCGGCTCCGCGTCGGCCATCGCCGAGACCGGCAGCGAACTCGGCGGCGCGCTCGGCATGGCCGTCCTCGGCACCGTCGGCGCGGCCGTCTACCACCGCGCGATGGCCCCCGCCGTCGCCGACCTGCCCGCCGACGCCGCCGCCACCGCCCAGGACACCCTCGGCGGCGCCGTCGCCGTCGCCGCCGCGGTCCCGGACGGGGCCGCCCTGCTGGCCAACGCCAAGGAGGCCTTCGTCAGCGGCATGACGGCCACGGCCATCGCGGGCGGCGTGATCGTCCTCCTCCTGGTCGTCCCCGCCTACCGAGCCCTGCGCACCGTCCCGGCCCCCAAGCCCGCCCCGGCCCCCGCCTGAGCCTTGCCGCGCCCGAGCGCGGGAGAGCCGCCGGAAACGGCGCGAGGCCGCACCCCGATCGGGGTGCGGCCTCGCGGTCGTCCGTGGTTACGCGCCTGCGGCGACGTCGTTGTCCTCGGTGTCGTCCTCGCGCTTCTCGATGGCCTTGGTGGGCTTGGCGCCGTTGGTGCGCCTGCGCGGGTTCTGCCGGGGGAGGGTGGTCGGCGGGGGCGGGGTGGGCTGGCCGCCGCCGAGCATGAGCTCGGCGAAGGTGGCCATCGCCTCGTCCAGGTGGCCGCCGATGCGGCGCACGGACTCCTCGTTGCTCCTGCGGACCAGCGACTCCACCGACGTGGCGTCCGGCTGCTTGGTCAGGGTCGCGTCGACCTTGCTGAACTCGGACTTGATCGCGCCGCTCAGCTCGCTGATGCGACCGGCGAAGCCGTCCTCCACCGCGTCGAGGCGGGTGGCCATCTCGTCCAGGCGGGCGGTGACCTTCTCCAGGCGCTCGGCCAGGCCCTCCAGCCGGTCGCTGGCGTCGACGGTCTCCTGGGTCTCCCGCAGCGCATCGCGCAGCGCCGCCGTCGCCTCGTCCAGCTTGCCGTGCACGGAAGTGCCGGTCTCGCCCAGCGCCGCGCGCGTCTCGGCCAGGGCGGTCGCCGCGGCGTCGAGCTTGGCGTGCAGGGAGTCACCCGCCGCGCCGACGGCCTCGGACACCTTCGCCTGGGCGTCGGACACCCGCGCGGTCACCGACTCCGCCGACCCCGCGACCTTGCCCGACACCGCGTCCGCGGTCTCGGCGATCTGGCGGGCCAGCGCGTCCTTGGTGCCGTCGAGGTGCTCGTGCACGCCCTCGTCGACCTCGTCCAGCCGCCCGCGCAGCGCGGTCTCCATGATCTCCACGCGCTCGCGGACCGGGCCGTGGACGTTGCCCGGCAGCGCGTCGAGCTTGCCGTCCTGCTTGTCGAGGTGGTGGTCCAGCTCGTCGATGCGGCGGTGGATGTTGGCCAGCTTGTCCTCCAGGCCGTCCATCCGCCCGGCGACGCCCTCGAAGCGCCCGGCCACCCCGTCCAGCCGCCCGTCGAGCTGGGCGAACGGCGTGGCGAGCTTGTCCACGATCCCCTCGACCGCGCGGGTCAGCGCCGCGATCGCGGTGTCCTGGGCCTCCAGCTTGCGCAGCGCGGCGTCCAGCCGCTCGGCCAGCACGGCGGTCTCGGAGCGGTCCGGCATCTCCGACAGGCGCTTGCGCACCGCCCCGATGGACTCCAGCGGCGACAGGCGCGCGTGGATCTCGTCCAGGGCGTCGAAGATCTGCTGCTGTTCGCTCTCACGGATCTCGGCCGCGCGCGTGAGCATGTTGCGCATCCGGTCGAACGACACCGTGTGGTTGTTTTCGTTCACGGAGGTGACCTTCGTCCTGGGGGAGGGGATGTGGAGACGGGTGCGAGCCTAACCACTGCCGGAAGCCGCTCTTACACCACCCGTTGCTGTTGATGTATTCATAACACGCGGTGTTGGGCCGATCGGCGGACCGAGCCGCGACTGCCGGTAGGTGGCCCATTACCCGAACGGGTGGCCGCGGACGTGAGTACCGTATGGCCATGTCGACCCCCCTCACCCCGGACACGATCCGCCGAGCGCCCAAGGTCCTGCTGCACGACCACCTCGACGGCGGCCTGCGCCCCGCCACCGTCCTGGAGCTCGCCGACGCGGGCGGCTACCGCGGCCTGCCGCACGACGACGCCGCCGCCCTGGGCGCCTGGTTCCGGGAGTCGGCCGACTCCGGCTCGCTGGTGCGCTACCTGGAGGGGTTCGCCCACACCTGCGGGGTCATGCAGACCGAGGACGCCCTGGTCCGGGTCGCCGCCGAGTGCGTCGAGGACCTGGCGGCCGACGGCGTGGTCTACGCCGAGGTGCGCTACGCCCCCGAGCTGTTCACCGAGGCGGGGCTGGGCCTCGACGCGATCGTGGAGGCCGTGCAGGCGGGCTTCCGCGAGGGCGAGCGCCGCGCCGCCGCCGCGGGCCGGGTGATCCGCGTGGGCACGCTGCTGTGCGCGATGCGACAGAACGCCCGCTCGCTGGAGATCGCCGAGCTGGCCGTGCGCTACCGCGACGCGGGCGTGGTCGGCTTCGACATCGCGGGCCCGGAGGCGGGCTTCCCGCCCACCCGCAACCTCGACGCCTTCGAGTACCTGCGCCAGCAGAACGCGCACTTCACCATCCACGCAGGTGAGGCGTTCGGGCTGCCGTCGATCTGGGAGGCCATCCAGCACTGCGGCGCCGAGCGGCTGGGCCACGGCGTGCGCATCGTGGACGACATCAAGATCGACGGCGACGGCCGGGCGCACCTGGGCAGGCTGGCCGCCTACGTCCGCGACCGGCGCATCCCGCTGGAGATGTGCCCGACCTCCAACATCCAGACCGGCGCGGCGACGACCATCGAAGACCACCCGATCGGACTACTGGCCCGGCTGCGCTTCCGGGTCACGGTCAACACCGACAACCGCCTCATGAGCGGCTGCACGGTCTCCAGCGAGATGGCCGCGCTGGTCGACGCCTTCGGCTACGGCTGGGCGGACCTGCAGTGGTTCACGGTGAACGCGATGAAGTCGGCGTTCATCGACTTCGAGGAGCGCCTGGAGGTCATCAACACCGTGATCAAGCCCGGGTACGCCGCCCTCATCGGGTGACGAGGCGGTCCTCGAAGTCCTGGACCAGCTTCGCCCAGGCCGCGGACTCGGCGTCGAACGGCGCGCTGGGGGCGAGCCGGGTCGGGTCCGGGGCCAGGATGAAGGAGACCAGCCAGCCCAGGCTCTCGGACTGGTTGAGCGCGGCGTTGACGCTGTCGTCCCCGGCCCACTCCGCGGCGTCGGTGAGCAGCTCGACCGCCAGGTCGAGCTGCACGGGGTCGACGGCGTCCATGCCGTCGCCGAGGTCGTCGGCCAGGCCCTGCAGCACGTAGGTGTTGTCCTCGTCGACCTCGATCTCCAGCTCGCCCTCGTTGGCCTTGGCGGCGACCTCGGCCCAGGTGGAGACCTTGGCCAGGTCGTTGTCGGCGAAGTCGCCGACGGCCAGGTGCTTGGCCAGCGCCCGCGCCGAGGTGGTGACCTCGATCTTGCCGTCGGCGCCGAGGAAGATCGGCTTGTCGTCGAGGTAGCAGCGCAGCGTGTAGTACTCCGACCCGTCGGTGATGATCTTGATCGGGTCGATGCCGACCTCGGCCCAGAAGCCGACCGGCGCGTCGTCCTCGGCCTCGGCGGCCTCGTCGTCGGCCTCCTCGGCCTCGGCCTCCTGCTCGGCCTGGAAGGCGGCCAGCTCGGCGGCGGCCTTGTCCAGCTCCGGCCCGGCGACCTCGGGGACGGTGACCACCTCGTCGAGCGCGTCGAGCAGGTCGTCCCACTTGTCCACGACGGTCTTGGCCAGGTCGTTCCACAGCCGCTCGCCGTCGCGCCCGGTGAACGGGTAGGTGCCCTGGTCGAGCACGGCGAAGCCGTCGGCGGAGTCGAGGATCTCGTGCACCTCGTCCAGCTCGCACACGTCGGCGAGCGACCGGATGATGGACACGATCTCGGCCAGCTCGCCGATGGTCCAGGTGTCCGGCTCCTCGGCGACCAGCTCGGGCACGCCGACCAGGTCGTACTGGTGGGCGTCGGCGGGCATCAGCTCGGCCACGCTGAGCGCGGGCACGTGGTTCCACGCCGGGTGGTCGATGAGGTCGTGGTCCTCCGCGGTGCGCACGAAGGCGGCCAGGTGGGCGGTGTCGGGGAAGGCGTAGAGGTCCTCGTCGTGGCCGAGGAAGGCCTCCCACTCCTCGCCGTCCTCCCGCCAGCGCGGGGCCCACAGGGTGACGAGGTCGCCCTTGGGCAACCCCAGCTCAATGGGGACGATGTCCTGAGCCATCGCAGGTCCTCCTGGTCGGGCAGCGCTCGGGTGCGTCGGCAGCCTACGGGGTAAGGATCACACGGGCGCAGCTAGCCTCCCACCCGGTTTCTCAGCGGTCGGAGCGCAGGAACGACAGGTCCAGGGACAGCGGGTCGTCGCCGTCGTCGTCCGCCCCGGCCTGCTGGTGGGGTCCGCGCTGGTCGGCGAGCCGGGCGTCGCGCCTGCGCTGGAACTCCTCGGCGGTGATGCTCGGCCGCTCGCCGCGGCGGGCGGGGGCGGCGTGGCCGGAGATCAGCTCGACGGCCCGGGTGAGGTCGTCGCCGAGCAGCGGGGCCAGCCGGTTGTAGCCCGCCTGGGTCGCGTTGGCCATCGCCGCGTGGGCCACCTGCACGATGAGCCCGCCGAGGTCCGGGCCCCAGCGCACGGCGTCGGGGCGCAGCCACAGCTCCAGCATCCGGCCGCGGCCGTCCACGGTGACGCGCACCGTCTGGTAGTGGTCGTAGGCGGTGCCGGTGACCTCGGCCAGCACCTTCTCCACGTTGGCCAGGGCCTCCTGGCGGGCCCGGCTGTCCTCGATGAGCCGGCGCGTGCTGCGCTCGACGGGTTCGCGGCCGGTCATCGCCTGCCCAGGGGGTCGTCGTAGTCGGTGTCGTCGTCCTCGTCGAGGGGCTCGTAGCCCAGGTCGATGAGGTGCTTCTCGCCCCCGGGGCCGAGCACCGGGGCGAGCGCGGCGTGCATCGCCCCGCCCGCGCGCCGGGTGGCGTGCGCGGCCACGGCCATGACCTGCGCGGCCACCGCGTCGGCGCCCATCGCCAGGGCGCGGGGGGAGATGGTGATCCCGGTGGGCAGCCCGCCCGGCTTGACCTCGACGGTCACGTCCCCGTTGGTGGCCCGCCCGCTCACCGGCCCCACCCGGCCCTGCGCCTGCGCCCTGGTCCGCTCGACCTTCCCGGCCACCGAGTCCAGCTCGCGGTCGATGTCGATGTCCACGCGCCAACCCTACGCCCGGTGACCGCCCGGTCAGACCCGTTCGAGCGGGACGTGCGGCAGCGGCGGCAGCTCGACCCGGATCCCGTCCCCCGGCTCGACCCGGCCGCCCTCGCGGACCACGCCCATGATCCCCGCCTTGCGCACCACCCGGCCGCCCTCGCGGCGCACGACCTGCTTGAGCAGGCCGGGCTGGAAGCCGTCGATCTGGGCGCACGGGTTGCGCAGCCCGGTCACCTCGACCACGGCGTCGCCGCCGATGCGCAGCAGCGCGCCGGTGGGCAGGGCCAGCAGGTCGATCCCGCGCGTGGTGATGTTCTCGCCCAGCTCGCCGGGCTCGACGGCGAACCCGGCGGCGGCCACCTCGTCGAACAGCTCGGCCGGGGTGAGGTGGACCTGGCGCAGGTTGGGCTGGGTCGGGTCGGCGGCCACCCGGGACCGGTGCCGCACGGTCACCCCGGCGTGCGCGTCGCCCTCGACGCCGAGGCCCGCCAGCAGCGTGATCTCCGGGACCACCGCCTTGCTGAACCGGTGCTCGCCGTCGCGGCAGACGGCGGCGACGCGGGCGCTCACCCGGTGGGCCGGTAGAAGCCGACGAACGGCATCCCGGCGTTGGTCGTGCGCAGCGGCCCGATCTGCACCGGGTCGCCCGCCTCGATGATCTGCCCGTTGCCGATGTACATCGCCACGTGGCCCTCCCAGCAGATGAGGTCGCCGGGCAGCAGTTGGTCGGCCGAGGGGACCTCGGCGCCGATGTCCTGCTCCCGGGAGGTGCGCGGGATCTCCAGGCCGCCCTCGCCGTAGGCGAACTGGGTCAGCCCGGAGCAGTCCAGCCCCACCCCCGGGGCGGTCCCGCCCCAGACGTAGGGCACCCCGAGCTGGGTGAGCGCGGCCCGCACCGCGCGGGCGGCGGTCTCGTTCGGGGCCTCGACCACGCTGCCGTCCGGCAGGTTGATCTTGACCCCGGTGCCCGGCTGCGGCGGGATGGCCACCGGCAGCCGCCGCTTGGTGACGACCCCGCCGCCCCCGCCGCCGGAGTAGCCACCGCCACCGCCCCCGCCGCCTCCACCGCCCGCACCGGAGCGGTCGTTGTAGGCGGCGGGCGGGGCCTGCGTGGCCGCCGACGAGGCCGCCGTCGTCCCGGTGTCCCCGGTCAGCTTGGTGACGACCGCCCCCAGGCGGGTCATCACGCCCTCCAGGTTGGTCGCCGTGTCGCCGGTGAGCTGGGCGGCGTAGCGGGTCAGCTCGGCCAGCTTGCGCTGCGCCCCCGCGGTGTCCCCGGCCTGGCGCAGCGCGGCCGCGGCCGAGAGCAGCTCGGCGGCCTTGCGGTTGAACTCGTCGATCTGGGCCTGGTTGGTCCGCTGGCCGACCTTGAGGATCTCGCCCGCCTCGCGCACCGCGGCCTGCACGTCGGCGCTGTAGGTCGACAGCGCGCGGCTGGTCGAGGACTGGAGGGCCACGTCCTCCTGGTGGCGGACCGCGCCCTGGCCGGTCCAGCCGGTGCGCAGCGCGGCGGCGCGGCGGTCGGCGTCGTACCCAACCGTGTCCACAGTGGACGCGATGGTGCCGTGCCGGGCGCCCACCCGGTCGATCGCGGCGTCGTCGGTGGCCAGGTGGCGCTGGGCGGTGGCGGCGGGCTGGACCAGCGGCTCCAGCAGGTCGCGCGCGGTCATGCCCCACCTGCCGCGCGGCGCAGGTTGCGGGCCTCGTCGTCCTCGACGGACTCGAAGTTGGTCCAGGTGTTGGCCACCGCGTCGGCGATCCCGCCGTAGGCGTCGGCCAGGCCGCGCACCCCGCCCGCCTGGCGCTCCCCGGCCGCCCGCAGCGCCGCGGTCAGGCCCACCTCGTCACCGATCTTGGAGAAGGCGCCGTCGGCGACGTCCAGCCCGTCCGCGCTCCCGCGCAGCTCGTCGGCCAGCGGCCGCAGCCCCGCGGTGTAGGCGTGGAAGGCGTCCTCCTCGCCGTAGTACCCCCCGACATCCGACTGGCCCATCAGCGACTCCCCTCTGGTCGTGCGGTTCGACGCACGCCCCAGCTCGCAGGCTCCCTCGGATTAGACACCCATGGGGTGCCAGACGGTCTTGGTTTCCAGGAACGCGCGCAGCCGGGTGATCCCGGGCTCGGCGGTCCAGTCCGGCTCGGCCGCGCGCAGCACCCGCTTGACCGTCCCCGCCGCCGCCCGCTCCAGCTCGGCGCGCTGCTCCGGGTCGGTGCCCACCAGGTCGATGGCGTTGACGTCGGCGTGCGCGGCCAGCCAGGGGGCCAGCTCGGCGGTGTGCCCGGTCAGCAGGTTGACCACCCCGCCCGGCACGTCCGAGGTCGCCAGCACCTCGCCGAGGGTGATCGCGGGCAGCGGCCGGTCCTGGCTGGTCACCACGACCGCGGTGTTGCCCGTGGCCAGCACCGGCGCGAGCACGCTGACCAGCCCCAGCAGGGACGACCCCTGCGGCGCCAGCACGCCCACCACGCCCGTTGGCTCGGGCACCGAGAACGAGAAGTACGGCCCCGCCACCGGGTTGGCCGACCCCAGCACGGCGGCGACCTTGTCGGTCCAGCCCGCGTACCAGACCCAGCGGTCGATGGCCGCGTCCACCAGCGCGGACGCGCGCTTGGCAGGCACGCCCTCGCCCGCGGCGACCTCGGCGCAGAACTGCTCGCGCCTGCCCTCCAGCACCTCGGCGACCCGGTAGAGCACCTGCCCCCGGTTGTAGGCCGTGGCCCGCGACCACTTCCCGAACGCGCCCCGCGCGGCGACGACCGCCTCCCGCAGGTCCTTGCGCGAGGCCTGCGCCGCGTTGGCCAGGAACCGGCCCCGGGCGTCGGCCACCGGGTAGGTCCGCCCCGACTCCGAGCGCGGGAACGCCCCGCCCAGGTAGAGCTTGTACGTCTTGGACACCGTGAGCCGATCAGACATCGAGGTACGCCTCCAGACCCGCGCGGCCGCCCTCGCGGCCGAAGCCCGACTCCTGGTACCCGCCGAACGGCGCGGTCGGGTCGAACCGGTTGAACGTGTTGGCCCACACCACGCCCGCGCGCATGCGGTCGGCCATCCACAGGATGCGCGAGCCCTTCTCCGTCCAGATGCCCGCGCTGAGCCCGTAGGGGGTGTTGTTGGCCTTGGCCACGGCCTCGTCCGGGGTGCGGAAGGTGAGCACGGACAGCACCGGCCCGAAGATCTCCTCCCGGGCGATCCGCATGGCCTGGCTGACGCCCGCGAACACCGTCGGGGCGAAGAAGAACCCCTTGTCCGGCACCGGGCACGGCGAGGTCCAGCGCTGGGCGCCCTCGGCCTCCCCGGAGGCGACCAGCTCCTCGATCTTGGCCAGCTGCGCGGCGGAGTTGATCGCGCCGATGTCGGTGTTCTTGTCCAGGGGGTCGCCCACGCGCAGGGTGGCCACCCGGGTGCGCAGCTTGGCCAGCAGCTCGTCGGCCACCGACTCCTGCACCAGCAGCCGCGACCCGGCGCAGCAGACGTGGCCCTGGTTGAAGAAGATCCCGTTGACGATGCCCTCGACCGCCTGGTCGAGCGGGGCGTCGTCGAAGACCACGTTGGCCGCCTTGCCGCCCAGCTCCAGCGTCAGCTTCTTGCCCGTGCCCGCCAGCGACCGCTGGATGACCTTGCCGACCTCGGTCGACCCGGTGAACGCCACCTTGTCGACGCCGGGGTGGTTGACCAGCGCGGCGCCGGTGTCCCCGGCCCCGGGCAGGATGTTGACCACGCCGGGGGGCAGCTCGGCCTGCTGGATGATCTCGGCGAGCACCAGCGCGGTCAGCGGGGTGGTCTCGGCTGGCTTGAGCACCACGGTGTTCCCGCAGGCCAGCGCGGGCGCGATCTTCCAGGCGGCCATCAGCAGCGGGAAGTTCCACGGGATGACCTGGCCCGCGACGCCCAGCGGCCGGGGCGCGGGGCCGTAGCCCGCGTAGTCGAGCTTGTCGGCCCAGCCCGCGTGGTAGAAGAAGTGCGCCGACGCGGTGGGCACGTCGACGTCGCGGGACTCCTTGATCGGCTTGCCGTTGTCCAGGCTCTCCAGCACGGCCAGCTCGCGCGCCCGCTCGGCGATCATCCGGGCGATCCGGTAGATGTACTTGGCCCGCTCGGCCCCGGGCATGCGGCCCCAGACCTTGTCGTAGGCGCGCCGCGCCGCCTTCACCGCGCGGTCCACATCCGCGGCGCTGGCGGTGGCGACCTCGGCCAGCACCTCCTCGGTGGCCGGGTTGACCGACTTCAGCGGCTCACCCTCGCCGTCGACGAACTGCCCGTCGACGAACATCCGGTAGCTCGGCTTGAGGTTCGCGATCGCCCGCGACTCGGGCGCGGGCGCGTAGTCCCAGGTCATCTCAGTCCACCGTCACGTAGTCGGGGCCGCTGTAGTGGCCGGTCAGCTGGGTGCGCCGCTGCATCAGCAGGTCGTTGAGCAGGCTGGACGCGCCGAAGCGGAACAGGCGCGGGTCGAGCCACGCCGGGCCTGCCACCTCGTGCACGGCGACCAGGTACCGGATGGCGTCCTTGGTGGTGCGGATGCCGCCCGCGGGCTTGACGCCCCGGTGCTGGCCGGTGGCGGCGTGCCAGTCGTGGACGGCCTGCAGCATCACGTGGGTGACCGGCAGCGTCGCGGCGGGGGACACCTTGCCGGTCGAGGTCTTGATGAAGTCGCCGCCCGCCAGCAGCGCCAGCCAGGACGCGCGGCGGACGTTGTCGTAGGTGGCCAGCTCCCCGGTCTCCAGGATGACCTTGAGGTGGGCGTCCCCGCAGGCGGCCTTGACGGCGGTGATCTCCTCGAAGACCGCCAGGTAGCGCCCGGAGAGGAAGGCCCCCCGGTCGATCACCATGTCGATCTCGGTCGCGCCCGCGGCCACGGCCATGCGGGTGTCCTCCAGCTTGATGGCCAGGCTGGAGCGGCCGGACGGGAAGGCGGTGGCGACGCTGGCCACGCCGATGCCCGAGCCCGCCAGCGCCTCGACGGCGGTGGCCGCCATGTCCGGGTAGACGCAGACCGCGCCGACCTGCGGCACGTCCGGGAACTCGGGGTCGGGCCTGCGGGCCTTGGCGCACAGCGAGCGCACCTTGCCCGCGGTGTCGGCGCCTTCGAGGGTGGTCAGGTCGACCATGCTGATGGCGGTGTCGATGGCCCAGAGCTTGCTGGCCTTCTTGATGCTGCGCGTGGCCAGCCCGGCGGCGCGCTGCTCCACCCCGACCTGGTCGACGCCCGGCAAGCCGTGCAGGAAGCGCCGCAGCGCCGTGTCGTCGCGGGTCGCGTCGACGAACTCCGGCGGGGGGCTGGTCACGAGGTCGGCCATGCCGACGAGTCTAGGCCGCCGTTACCGGCGCGTAGCGCAAGGCGTCAGTCCTCGATCTCGGCGACGTCGTCGCGCTTGCGCTTCTTCGGCTTGCGGCACGGCTTGACCTCGACCCCGCCCATCATGGCGAACCCGGTGACCCGCACGACGGGCGCGCCGGGCGGGCCCTGGGTGTAGACCTTGTTCTCGAAGCCGCCCATGAACCCGCCGCCGGTCACGTGCACCGTGATGCCCTCGGGCACCCGCACCTCGACCCCGCCCATCAGGGCGAACGCCTGGATGACGGTCTCCTGGGCCTCGAAGCTGGCGTGCTCGAGGTCGATCTCGACCCCGCCCATGATCGCCACGGCGCTGAAGGTGGGCGGGATCGTCCACGGGCCGTTGCGCTCGGACCCGGACATGATGGCGACGGCGCTGGAGGAGGTCCCCCGGCCGCCGATGCGCGGCGAGACCGGCACGGCGGCGGGCGCGGGCCGCACGTGGGTGCCGGGCAGGTCGCGCACCAGCGGTTCCAGGTCGCCGAAGGTCTTGGCCGCGTACACCCGGTCCAGGCGCTCCTCCAGCTCGCCGACCGTCAGCCTGCCTTCGGCCATCGCGTCGTGCAGGATCTTCGCGAAGCGCTCCCGGTCGGCGTTGGACGCGCGCATCTCATGGGGACCGGGAACGGCGGGCAGATCGCTCACGTGGGTGAGCCTACAGTGAGGCATGGCGCAGCCCCCCTCGTTCCGCGCGGACCGGATCGATGACGCCGACCTCGCCCGGCTGGTCGCGGTGCTCGACCGGCAGGCCGCGATGGCGGGCGTGGTGCGGCTGCGGGCCTGGGCCCAGCAGGCGCTGGCCGTGCGCCCCGGCGATCGGGTCCTCGACGTGGGCTCGGGCACCGGCTCGGAGGTCGCCGCCCTGCGGGCCGCCGGGGCCGACGCCGTGGGCGTGGAACCCAACCCGGGCATGCGTTCGGTGGCCGCGGGCAGGCACGGCGACCACTTCGTCGAGGGCGACGCCCACCACCTGCCCTTCCCCGACGCCAGCTTCGACGCGGTGCGCTGCGAGCGCGTCTTCCAGCACCTCGCGTCGCCCGCGCAGGCCGCCGCCGAGATCGCCCGCGTGCTGCGCCCGGGTGGGCGGACCGCGGTCCTCGACAGCGACTGGGCCACCGCCATCACCCACCCCGGCGACCCCGAGGTGGCCGCCGCCCTCATGGCGACGATGCTGCGCTTCAGCGCCAACCCGCACGCCGCCCGGCGGCTGCCCGGCCAGCTCACCGCGGCGGGCCTGCGCGTGGTCGACATCGGTTCGGCGGCCCTGGTCCAGCCCGAGGTCGACACCGACCTGCTGGGCACCGCCCTGGCCGCCACCGTCGCCCGCGGAGCCATCACCGAGCCCCAGCGCGACGCCTTCCTCGCCGACCTGCGCGCGGGCGCGGCGGCGGGCGACTTCTTCATGTCCGTGACCATGTTCGCGGTCATCGCCGTCCGCGACTAGATTCCGGCGAATGGACGTCCGCACAGTCGACCACCCCCTGGCCAAGTCCCGCCTCACCGTGATGCGCGACGCCCGCACCGACAACGCCACCTTCCGCGCCGCCCTGCACGAGCTGACGGTCATGCTGGTCTACGAGGCCACCCGCGACGCCCCGCTGCGCACCGAGCGCATCCACACCCCCGTCGCCCGCACCGACGGCCACTGGCTGGCCAACCCCCCGCTCCTCGTCCCGGTCCTGCGCGCGGGCCTCGGCATGGCCGACCAGGCCCACCGCCTGATCCCCGAAGCCCAGATGGGCTTCGTCGGCCTGGCCCGCGACGAAACCACCCTCCAGCCGACCCCGTACATGGAATCCCTCCCGGAATCCCTCGCCAACCGCCCCGTATTCGTCCTCGACCCCATGCTGGCAACCGGCGGCTCAATGGCCCACACAATTCGCCTCCTGGTGGAGAGGGGCGCCACCGACGTCACCGCGATTTGCGTCCTGGCGGCCCCCGAGGGCGTCCAACACCTCCAGGAATCCGGCCTCCCCGTCCGCCTGATCACCGCCAGCATCGACGAACGCCTCAACGATTCCGGCTTCATCGTCCCCGGCCTCGGCGACGCCGGTGACCGCCAGTACGGAGCCGTTTAGCTCCACCCTTCGGGTGACCCGCGGAACCGCCTGATCACTCCTCCCGTCTCGGGCCAGGGGAGGAAAGATGACCAGTTCATTCGAGGCGCACCTGGACCAGCTCGCCCCCGTGGCGAATGAGGTGCTGCCCAGCCTGGCGGACGCCGTGCGCGCCCAGCACCGGGTGGTGACGACGCACGAAGGACTCGCAGGCCCTGGCGAGTTCGCCGCCGCCGACCCGATGCAGCGCGCGTACGCGGAGTTCACCGACATCCTCGGCACGCGCCTGTGGCTCGGCGGCCAGCGCATCGACGACACCGCGCAGGTCCTCGGCGAGATCATCGCCAGCTACCGGAAGGCGGACGGCCGGTGAGCGGGGCCGCGTGGGTGAGCGACACCGACCTCGGCCTCGCAGCCCTGCGGCTCGGCGAGAAGATCGTGGAGATGTACCTGGCCGCGGGCCTGGGCCCGGTGGGCACCTTCGGCCCCGACCACGACCGAACCCTGGTCGACTCCGTCGTCCTCGACGCCGCCGACTTCGCCGCCCTCGACCCGCAGAAGATCATCGACGAAGCCGACCGGATGCTGGCCGTCTGGCGCTCCCTGGCCGCCAACGACCAGGCGGACGCCGACCTCGCCCAAGCCGCCACCTGGCTGGCCACCAACTGGACAGGCGAGGCCGCCGACCGCTTCCACGACCAGATGGTCTTCATCGAGAAGTTCCTCGTCGGGCACGCCGCCTTCGTGGAGCGGGCGCTGCTGGCGCTGGGGATGATGCTCGCGGTCGCCGTCCGGGCCCGCCGCAACTACCTGGAGCTCGCCGAGGGGGCGGTCCGGGCCTGCGAGCAGGAGATGGCCGCCCAGGAGGTGCGCACCGCCGAAGCGGACACCAAACGGGTGTCGACCTTGGTCAACGGGGTCATCGACCTGTTCGGGAACAACCCGGCCGCGCTCGCCAAGAGCGGCATCCAGACGGCGGTCAGCGTGGTCGCGGCGGAGCTGGAGATCAATCTGAAGCAGTCGGGCGCACCCCAGGTGGTGGAGGGCTACCTCGCGGGCAGGCAGGCGTTGCGCGAGGACTTCGCCGAAGCGCTGGGGCAGATCGAGGGGTGGGTGAGGCGGGAGGCGGGGTCGATGGTGGAGACGCCGGTGGCGTTGTTGGAGCCGCTGCCCGCGTCCTACCGCCCGTCCAGCCCGGACTTCCGGTACGAGGTGTTCGCCAGCGGCTATCGGCCGGTCGAGCGGTTCGGGCCGCTGGTGGAGCAGGCGCAGGCCCCGAACCCGCACAGCGTGGTGAGTAGGCGGTTGGGGGCGGTATGAGGGCGGTTGGACTGCTGGTGCTGGTTGTGCTGACCGGATGTGGTGCGGGGGAGGCTGAGGGGCCGGTGCCGAGTCCGCCGTCGGGGAGTGCGCCGCCTCCGGTGGCAGGGGTGGCGCCGCTGCTGGTGGGGGCTCCTTGCGAGCTGGTGGACCAGGCCATGCGGCGGGAGTTGGGTGTTGATGTGGCCGGTGTTCCCTACACCGAGCGCGGGGCGTGGGTGTGCCGGTGGGAGCGGGAGGGGATGGCGGGGGTTGGGCTCGGGGTGAGCGTGGAGGCCGAGGTGGACCCGTTGGCGGGGGTGCGCGGTCAACGGGGGGCGCTGGCGGGGGAGGTGGGCGGGTTTCCGGCGATCGAGCTGGCTGGGGAGCACGTGTGCGACGTCTACGTGCAGACCGCGCCGGATCAGGGGTTCAGCGTGGTGTACGGGGCGCTGGACCGGGTGCTCGACGCCTGCGGGGGTGCGCGGAAGGTGGCCGAGTCCCTTGCCGCCCGGGTGCGGGAGGGGTGAGCGCGATGCTGTGCCGGAAGGGTTCCGCAGCCCTGATCGGGGCTCTGGTCCTCGCTGCGGCGTGCTCGCCGCCCGACGAGCCGGTCCCGTCACCCCCGACGACCGCCCCGGTCACGGCCGCCGTGGACATGGCGACGTTCGTCGACGATCCCTGCGGCTTGGTTGATCGTGATGTGCTGCGGCGGCTCGGGGTGGAGGTGGAGGGGTTCTCGGCCCAGTATCCCGGGGGGAAGGCGTGTGATTGGGAGCAGGGTGGGGCGCTGGGGGTGGGGTTGTGGGTGGCGGTGGTGAGTGCGGGGGATCCGTTGGGTTCGGTGCGGGGCGGTTCTGGGGTGGAGAGCGTCGATGTGGGCGGGTTCGCTGCGCAGATCCGGCCGGGGGATCGGGAGAAGTACTGCCAGTTCCACGTGGAGACGAGGCCGCGGCAGGGACTCGTCGTGGGGTTCGGGGCGGCGGACGGGAGTGTTGCTGATCCCTGCGGGGGAGTCAGGTTGGTGGCCGAAGGGATTGCTGCGAAGGTGCGGGGATGAAGGTATTTCTGGTGTTGGTGGTATTGCTGACCGGGTGCAGTCAGGTTGAGAAGGAAATTCCTCGGCCGGTTGCTACGACGACCGTTCCTACAACGGTGGCCGAGGCTGCGTTCGTTGATCCATTGATGGGTATCGAGCCGTGCGCGCTTGTGGATAAGGGTGTGCGGGAGCGTTGGGGGGTTGGGGTGGAGGGGTTTGCGTATACCGGGGATGGGGAGCGGTCGTGCACGTGGGAAGAGGATGGGGCGTCGGGGATTGGGTTGAGTGTTTCGGTTAAGCCTGGTGGGGATCCGCTTGAGCAGGTGCAGGGGCGCGGGGGGCAGCGGGATGTCGTGGTCGGGGGGTTCGCCGGGGTGTTGATCGCGCTGGAGCCGGACATGGTGTGCGAGATCTGGGTCAGGACGGCGCCGGGGCAGGGGTTCAAGGTGCTGTACGGGGCGCTCGATCAGGTGGTGGATGCGTGTGGGGGTGCGTGGGAGGTCGCTGAGGGGTTGGCTGCGCGGGTGCGGGCCGGGTGAACGCGGCGCGCTGGCGGGGTACGGTGCGGTGAGCGTAAGGCTGCTGTTGCTCTTGGTGCTCTGGTCGTTCTCGCGGGTTGCTCCACCTCAGGTGAGCAGGCGGCTCCGCCCACGACCACCGCAGAGCCGACCACCACGACCACCACCGCGGAGACGACGACCGCCGCGCCGGAGACCACCGCCGACATCACCGGCTACGTCGGCAAGGGGTGCGAGCTGGTCGGGAAGGACGTGCTCGCAGGCGTGGGGATCACCACCGCAGGCCAGAACCGCGGGGTCGCGGTCTGCATGTGGATCGATCCCGGGGCCAAGCGGAAGGTGATGCTGCGGCTCATCGGCGACCACGACCCGCTGGTGGAGGTGCGGGGCGCCCCCGACCGGGTGAGCAGCACCATCGGCGGCTTCCCGGCCGCGCAGCTGACCAACGGCCAGGAGAAGGCGTGCGACGTCTACGTGCGCACCGCGCCCAACCAGGGCTACATGGTCATGTACGGGACGATGGACGGCTCCGGCGGGGATCTCTGCCCCAGTGCGGTGAAGGTCGCCGAGGACGTCGCCGGACGGGTCTGAGCTGGTATCACGGTGGTACCATCCCTCGCATGGCCATGACCTTGCGGCTGACCGACGAGGAGAACGCGCGCCTCGACGAGCTGGCCGCCGCCGAGGGGCGGTCCAAGCAGGAGGTCCTGCGGCTGGCGCTCAACGAGCGCTGGGCCAGGATGCAGAAGGAGGAGCAGCTCGGCGAGGTCCTGGGCCGGGTCCTGCCGCGCTACCGCACCCTGCTGGACCGGATCGGCACGGTTTGACCGCCTACCTCGACGCTGGCGACCTGCTGGTCTTGGCCGCCGCGGTGACCGGGGGCGACCTGGTCGTGCGGGATCTGGGGCTGCTCGACTCCGCGGCGCACCGGCCGCGGGCGACCGTGCTCGGCGTGGAGGCCTACGACTCGCTGTGGCTCAAGGCCGCGGCGCTGCTCGACTCCGTGGTGCGGACCCGGCCGCTGGCCGAGGGGAACTGGCGGCTGGGCTGGGTCGCCGCGGTGACCATGTGCGACCTCAACGGCTACTGGATCGACGCCGGCACCGACGCCGCGCTCGACCTCGTGCGGGAGGTCGGGCGCGGCGCGGTCGAGGTGCGCGAGGTCGCCGAGCGCCTGCGGGCGTGGGCGCTGCCCAAGGGCTAGCCGCAGGGCGTGCCGTTCAGGGCGAACGAGGACGGCTGGGCGGTGTTGCCGCTGTGCGTCGCCTGGAACCCGAAGGACGCCGACCCGCCTGCCGGGATCGACCCGTTCCACTGCACGTTGCGCGCCTGCACCGCCCCGCTGCTCGGCGCGACGGTCGCGTTCCACGCGCTGGTCACCGCCTGGCCGGGCGGCAGCGTGAACGCCAGCGTCCACCCGTTGACCGGCGTCGTGCTCGATACGGTGACCGACGCGGTGAACCCGTTGTTCCACGTCGTCATCGCATACGTCACCGTGCAGCCCGAACCGGCGGCCGTGGTGGTGGTGACCGGCGGCGGACCGCTGGTCAGACCCAGGAACTCCAGGGCGCGCGCCGCCATCCCGCTGGACAGCAGGTTGTGCCCGGTGCCCTGCATGCTGATCGCCTCGACCTTGTCGGCGTACCGCGTGCGGGTCCAGCCCGTCGCCGGGTGGTCCGTCGAGGTCGGCGTCTGGGAGAGGCCGTGGACGTCGGTCCACTGCTTGATCTCCTCGCCGAGGTTCGGGTACCGCAGCGTGTCGTCGGCGGTGCCGTGCCACAGCTGCATGCGCGGCCGCGGGCCGGTGTAGCCCGGGTGGGCCGCGCGCACCAGGTCGCCCCACTGCTGGGCGGTCCGGATGAGCTGGCCCTGCGCGCACTGGCTGTTCCACGACGACCCGTCGGCGGTGGCGAAGCACCCGAACGGCACGCCCGCGAACGCGACGCCACCGGCGAACACGTCCGGGTAGGCGCCCAGCAGCACGTTGGTCATCATCGCCCCGGACGACACACCCGTGGCGTAGACGCGGGCGGCGTCCGCGCCGTAGCGGGAGATGACGTGCCGCACCATCGACACGATCCCCTGCGAGTCGCCGCCGCCGTCGCGGGTCAGCGTGGCCCGGGAGGACACGTCGAAGCAGTTGCCGCTGCGGTTGGCCGACGGGTAGATCACGATGAAGCCGTGCTGGTCGGCCAGCCGGGCGAACTCGGTGCCGGAGTGGAAGGCCGGGCCGGTTCCGGTGCAGTAGTGCGAGGCGACCAGCACCGCGGGCCGCTGGCGCACCGAGTCCGGCACGTACAGGTGCATCCGCAGGTTGCTCGGGTTGGGGCCGAAGGAGGTCACCTCCACCAGCACCGCCGCCTGCGCGCCCGGTGCGGCGACCACCAGGGCAGCCGCCGCCAGGGCCGCCGTGACCGCGGCGACCAGCCGCCTCACGGTGCCACCGCCAGCGCGGCCGTCACCGCGGCGACCAGCCGCCTCACGGTGCCACCGCCACCGGATGGCCGCCGCGCACCGCGATCCGGCCCGCGCACAGGCCGCGCTCGGCCAGGTCGGACACGATCAGCGGCACCGCGTCGATGGTGTTCTGGATGCCGTCGTGCAGCAGGATGATCCCGCCCGGGCCCAGCGCGGCCGCGCGCGACCGGATCTCCTCGACGGGCACGCCCGCCCAGTCGCGCGAGTCGACCGTCCACAGCACCTCGGTCATCCCCAGCCGCCGCGCCACCGCCCGGACCCCGTCGTCGGTCGCGCCGTAGGGCGGGCGGAACAGCGTCGGCCGCTGCCGGATCGCCCGGATGGTGGCGACCTGCGTCTTCACCAGCTCGGCGAACGCCTCCTGCCGGGGCAGCGCCGTCAGGTCGGGGTGGGTGTAGGAGTGGTTGCCGATCCACATGCCCGCATCGGCGGTGATCCGCTGGAGTTGCGGATTCGCGTCGATGTTGCGTCCGACGGTGAAGAATGTCGCGCGGACGCCCGCCGCGTCCAGCGCCGCGAGCAGCCGAAGCGTGGTCGCGGGATTCGGTCCGTCGTCGAAGGTGAGTGCGACATAGCCGTTTGCGCAGCTAGCAGGGGCTGCCTGGGCGGGAATGGCCAGGGCCGCCATGACGAGCGCGGTGGCGGCCAACGCTTTCCGAAATCGTTTCCGGGACATTCATTCACTATTGCCCCCGCCCGGTGTGACGGGCAACACCACGAATATCTTTCGCGCCGAATGCCCCCCACCGCCGGATGAACGGCGCACGAGCGGCTTGACCCGGTGCGCGCTCCAGCCCCAACCGTCGCCCCGTGACCTACTCGATCGCCGAGGCAGCCCACCGCAGCGGGCTGTCGATGCGGCGCTGCTCGCCGCGAAAGGCCGAGTCATGGGCGGGCTCGCCGTCCCAGACCTCCATCCGCACGGCGGGGTAGTGGTCCGTCCCTGCGCTCCGCAGGTGAAGCCCCCTGGCCTGCCGATCACGAACCACTCGGACGTAGGGACCCCCAACGCGAGCGCGACCCGACTGCTGTTGATCTCCCGTACGGTGAAATGTCCATACTCGACGGTGACCTTGATCGGGGCGACGTCGGCGCGGGCGCCCCTCGCCAGTTCGCCGGGAGGCTTGGGAGACGAAAGCCCGCCCCCGGGCAACCAGCGGTTGCGCGAGGGCGGGCGTCGGGAGGTCAGCGGCAGGAGACCAGGATGATGCCGAAGGCGGCGCACTCCACCGACGACTTGTCGTTGGCCGGGTTGGGGTCGGCTGGGGTGCTCGTGGTGCGCTCGGCGGTGAGCTTGGTCGTGGTGACTGCGAACGGGTTCACCGGGGAGGAGAACTTGCGGGTCACCGCGCCGTCCACGGCCAGGGGGCCGGTCGAGCAGGACAGGACGGACTCGGCGACCGTGCAGCCCGCGCCCGGCTTGATCCGGACGTTGCGCGGGATCGCCAGGGTGACCGCGCCGGACTCCAGGGCGTCGGGGCCGGAGTTGCGGATGGTCAGGGTGTAGTTGACCTCGGAGACGAACAGCCCGATGTACGGCCGCGCGGTCAGCTTCACCGACACGTCGGCCGCGGCGGGCACCGGCGGCGCGGTGCGGTTGAGCAGCACCGAGATGCCGTCGGCGTGCCGGTTCGTGGTCACCAGGTCGATGCGGCCGTCGACGTCGAGGTCGGCGGCGTGGATCTCGGTCGGCCAGGTGTTGACGCCCAGCGTGGTCGCCGGGGTGAAGGTGCCGTCGCCGTTGCCCAGCACGGCCACCGAGTCCGCGCCCGCGACGGTGGCGGCCAGGTCGGCGTCGCCGTCGCCGTCGAGGTCGGCCACCGCGACGCCGTAGGGGTTCGGGCCGACCGCGATGGCGACCGGGGCGGCGTACGACGGGCCGGACAGCACGGTGACCGTCCCGCTGCCGTGGTCGGCCGTCGCCAGGTCGAGCACGCCGTCGCGGTCGAAGTCGCCCACGGCGATGTCGATCGGGTTGGTGCCCGCCGGGAACGCCAGCGGCGCGGCGAAGGTGCCATCGCCCGCGCCCTTGTAGACCGACGCGGTGCCGCTGGAGAAGCCCGCGGTGGCGATGTCGGTGGCACCGTCGCCGTCGAGGTCGGCCAGGACGATCCCGCGCGAGTAGCCCCCGCCCGGCAGGTCGGTCCCGGCCGCGAGGGTGCCGTCGCCCGCGCCGAGCAGCACGGTGATGCCCTCGGGCCGGGAGATGACCACGTCGGCGTCGCCGTCGTCGTCCAGGTCGCCCGCGGCGATGCCCTCCGCGCCGCCCGCGACCGGGTAGCCGGCGCGCTGGGCGAAGGTCCCGTCGCCGTTGCCCAGCAGCACCGACACCTCGCCGGTCGTGGTCACGGCCAGGTCGGCCTTGCCGTCGCCGTTGAAGTCCGCCGCCGCCAGGCCGGTGGGCTCGGGGCCCGGGTAGACCGACGCGGCCGAGCCGAACGCGCCGCCGCCGGCGCCCAGCAGGATGCTCAGCTCGTACTGGTAGCGGTCCGCGGTGATGATGTCGGGTCTGCCGTCGCCGTTGAGGTCTGCGGAGAGCACGGACTCCGGGTGGTTGCCCGTCGGGTAGTCGACCCGCGGCGCGAACGTGATGGGGTGCGCTGCCGCGGCGGGCGGCGCGATGGCCACGGCGGCTGCCGTGGCCAGGGTGATGGCGGCGGCCACCCGGGCGCGCTTGGGCATGCGGGACTACCTCTTTCGTGGGGAACGCGGGACGTCGCTGCCCACATCGCTCCCGCGGGCCTGTCCGTTTCTCCCGGTTCGCTGCGTGCCGCGTCCCCTTCGGACCGTGACCGGCCGCTAGAGCAGCCCGGCGGCCACCGTCGCGCCCAGCTCCCAGCAGCGCTCGATGTCGTCCTTGGTCGGCGTCCCGAGCACGGTGACCGGCTCGAACACCCGCTTCCAGCCCAGCCCGCCCGCGATCCGCTCGACGCTGGCGACCGCGCCCTCGACGCCTTCGTTGCCGTGGACGTAGCAGCCGAACGGCAGCCCGCGGCCCTGGTCGAGGGTGGGGTAGTACACGGTGTCGAAGAAGTGCTTGAGCGCCCCGCTCATGTAGCCGATGTTCGCGGGCGTGCCGACCACCACGCCGTCGGCGGCCAGCAGGTCGACGGCGGTCGCCGCCAAGGCGGCCCTGCGCACCACGGTGACGCCCGCCAGCTCCGGGTCGGACGCGCCTGCGACGACGGCCTCGAACATCGCCTGCAGCGCGGGCGACGGCGTGTGGTGCACGATCAGCAGCGTCGGCATGCGGCCAGCTTAGGGACGGCGGCGCGCGCGCCTGCCGGGTCGTTGCGTGGCAGGTAGCTCGTTCGGGTCAACATCCTGCTGCGATCGGGCAGTGTTGGACCGGCGCCCTGCCCCCCGGGCCGGCGCGGCCCTAGCGTCCGCACCATGATCATTCCCACCGAGCCGATCGGCAGCATCCCCCGCCCCCGGGCCTTGCAGGAGGCGCTGTCCCGCGGGGACGCCGACCTCGCCCGCCTGCAGCAGGAGGCCACGGCGGACACCCTGGCCCAGCTGGAGAAGCTGGACTGCCCGGTGCTCGTCGACGGCGAGCAGAGCAAGCCCAGCTTCCTCACCTACCCGCTGGCGGGCCTGGACTCCCTCGACCCGAGCGGGGTGGTCATCCCCTTCGCCGACGGCCACACCCGCCAGCTCCCGTGCCTGACCGCCGGGCCCTTCCGGTACCGCACGCGCGCGGAGACCTACCTGCGCGCCGCGATGGCCCTCACCGACCGGCCGGTCAAGCAGGCCGTCATCGCCCCGTCGGCGCTCAGCCTGCTCTACCCGCCGGACGGCATCGACGGCTACCCCCGCGAGGCGTTCCTGGCCGACCTGGCCGACGAGGCCGAGGCCGACATCCGCGGCTGCCTCGCGGCGGGGGCGCACGCGGTGCAGCTCGACTTCACCGAGGGGCGGCTCTCGCTCAAGCTCGACCCCAGCGGCGGCGTGCTCGACGCCTTCATCGACCTCAACAACGAGGTCCTCGGCCGGTTCAGCGAGGACGAGCGCGCCCGCATCGGCGTGCACACCTGCCCGGGCGGCGACCACGACTCCACGCACAGCGCCGACGTCGACTACGCCGAGCTGCTGCCCAAGCTGTTCGGGCTCAAGGCGGGCAACTTCTACGTCCAGCTCGCCAGCGAGGCCGACCCCGAGCGGGTGCTGCAGGTCATCGCCGACAACCTGCGCCCCGGCATCCGGGTGTTCGTCGGCGTGACCGACCCGATCTCGCCCACCGTCGAGACCCCGGAGGAGGTCCGCGACCGGGTCCTGGCCGCGGCCCGGCACATCCCCGTCGACCAGCTCGGCACCTGCGACGACTGCGGCTTCTCCCCGTTCGCCGACGACACGTCGACCTCGCGCGACCTGGCCTTCGCCAAGATCGACGCGCGGGTGCGCGGCACCCGGCTGGCCGCGGCCGCGCTGGGGCTCTAGGCCAGCCGCTCGGACATCTCCGCGACCAGGGCCGCCATCCGCTCGTGCGCCTCGTCGGCGCGGTCGTGCGGGGCGACGACCTCCAGGTAGGCCTTCACCTTCGGCTCGGTGCCCGAGGGCCGGACGACCACCCGCAGGCCGTCGCCGCGGAAGCGGAGCACGTCGGCGGCGGGCAGGAGGTCCTCGGCGGTGACCGCGGTCCCGCCGAGGGCGGTGGGCGGCTCGGCCCGCAGGGCGGCCATCAGCGCGCCGATGCGGGCCAGGTCGGTCACCCGGATCGACACCTGACGGGTCAGGTGCAGGCCGTGCTCGCGGGCGAGGTCGTCGAGGGCGTCGGTGAGCGTGCGGCCCGCCGCCTTCAGGGTGGCGGCGAGGTCGCAGGCCAGCACGGCGGCGGAGATGCCGTCCTTGTCCCGGACGTGGTCGGGGTCGCAGCAGTGGCCGAGAGCTTCCTCGTAGGCGTAGACCAGACCGGTGCCGCGGCCGTCGCCCGCGCGGACCAGCCACTTGAAGCCGGTCAGGGTGGCGTCGTAGCGGACGCCGCGGGCGCGGGCGATGGACTCCAGCAGCGACGACGACACGATCGTGTTGGCGACCAGGGCGTCCGGCGGCGCGTCGGCGAGCAGGTGGGCGCCCAGGAGCGCGCCGGTCTCGTCGCCGGTGAGCATGCGCCAGCCCTGCGGGCCGGGCACGCCCAGCGCGCAGCGGTCGGCGTCGGGGTCGAGCGCGATGGCCAGGTCCGCGCCCACCTCGGCGGCCCTGGCCAGCAGCAGGTCTGTCGCGCCCGGCTCCTCCGGGTTGGGGAAGCCGACGGTGGGGAAGTCCGGGTCGGGCTCGGTCTGCTCGGCCACCAGCGCCACGTCGGTGAACCCGGCGCGGTGCAGGGCCAGCGACAGCGGGCCCGCGCCGACGCCGTGCAGCGCGGTGGCGACCACGCGCAGCGTGCGCGCGGTGCCGCGGGGCAGGGTGACCACGCGGTCCAGGTACTCGTCGAGCATGTCCACGGTGGACACCGCTTCGGGCGCGCGCGGGATCGAGACCGCGGCGGGCGCCGCGGCGATGGCCGCCTCGATCTCCCGGTCGGCAGGCGGCACGATCTGGGTGCCGTCGCCCAGGTAGAGCTTGTACCCGTTGTCCGCAGGCGGGTTGTGCGACGCGGTGATCTGCACCCCGGCCACCGCCCCGAGCCGCCGGACCGCGAAGGCCAGCACCGGGGTCGGCAGCGGGCCGGGCAGCACCCGCACCGCGAAGCCCGCCGCGGCCAGCACCGCGGCGGCGTCGGCGGCGAACTCGACCGAGCCGTGCCGGGCGTCGCGGCCGACCACGACGGTCCCGGACAGCCCCTGCCGGGTGAGCCAGGCGGCCAGCCCCGCCGTCGTGCGGATCACGACGGCGCGGTTCATCCCGTTGGGACCGGCCCGGACCGGACCGCGCAGGCCAGCGGTGCCGAAGGTGAGCGGCCCGGCCATCCGGTCGGCCAGCTCGGCCGCCGCCTCGGCGCTGCCGCCCATCGCCGCGGCCAGCACGGCCTGCAGCTGCGCCCGGTCGGCCTCGGACGGGTCGTCGGCGATCCAGCGGAAGGCGCGGTCGCGCAGCTCCGGCGTCAGCCTCATGAGCGGGCGATCAGCTCGCGGAGGAACCCGCCGAGCGCGGTCGCCGAGCGGCGGCCCGCCTCCAGCACCTCCAGGTGGTCCAGCGGCTCGCCGGTCATGCCCGCGGCCAGGTTGGTCACCATCGACAGGCCGAAGACCTCCACGCCCAGCGCGCGGGCGGCGATCGCCTCCAGCACCGTGGACATGCCGACCAGGTCGGCCCCCCAGCCGCGCAGCATCCGGATCTCCGCCGGGGTCTCGAAGTGCGGGCCGGGCAGCCCGGCGTAGACGCCCTCGACCAGCGTCGGATCGATCTCCTTGGCCAGCGCCCGCAGGCGGGGGGAGTAGAGGTCGGTCAGGTCGACGAACTCGGCCCCGACCAGCGGGGAGCGGGCGGTCATGTTGATGTGGTCGCTGATCAGCACCGGCTGGCCGATCCGCGCCTCCGGCATCAGGCAGCCCGCGGCGTTGGTCAGGATGACCGTCTTGGCCCCCGCCGCCGCGACCGTCCGCACGCCGTGCACGACGCGGCTCATGTGGACGCCCTCGTACAGGTGCGTGCGGCCGAGGGTGACCAGGACCTTGCGCCCGTCGACGTCGACCGAGCGGACGGTGCCGCCGTGCCCGGCCACGGTCGGGGCGAGGAAGCCCGGCAGCTCGGCCAGCGGGAGCTCGGCGGTGGGCTCGCCGAGGACGTCGGCGGCCGGGCGCCAGCCCGAGCCCAGGACCAGCGCCAGGTCGTGGCGCTCGATCCCGGTCCGCTCGGCCAGTTCCCGCGCCGCGAGGGCGGCAGCACCCAGGGGGTCAGTCTCGATGTCGGTCACGGCGGCGAGCCTACGCGGCGGCCCTGCGCCGTGCGCGCAACGCCAGGAACACCGGCAGCACCAGCGGTGAGAGCAGGATCAGCGCCGCCAGCAGCGGCCCCATCAGCAGCGGGTGCAGGTCCAGCCTGCGCGACTCCCGGTAGACCCAGCGGCCGAGGAACAGGTCCCAGGCCAGGATCTGCGCCCACAGCAGCGCGACCGCCCGGTCGTCGGCGAGCAGGTCCTTGAGGCCGTCGAGCGACGGGCTCGACACCGCAGACCACAGCTCCGGGAAGATCGGGACGGCCAGGACGATCCAGATGAGCACGCCGGGCAGCACGATCCACGGGCTGGCCACCACGCGCTGGGTCACCGACCAGCGCGGCGCGAAGATCATCAGCGCCCAGAACGGGACGGTGACGTAGAAGGCGAGGTCGAACAGCAGGGACGTCACGCGGCCACCAGCTCCCGCGCCGACCGCGCCCAGGAGACCCCCGCCGCGCCCGCGCCGATGAGGACGGCCAGGCCCGCCAGGGTCAGCCAGTCCGGGGACAGCAGCGGCTGCCCGCGGAACGCCTGCCAGGTGACCAGGGCGATCAGGCCGCAGTAGACGACGCCCGCCGTCCACACCATCCGGTAGCGGACCTCCTCGGCGCGCAGCACGGCGTGCCGGGCGGCCAGCACGGCCAGCGCGAGCGCGACCAGCGGCAGGACCTGCAGGGCGTGCAGGCCGACGAAGTGCGGGATGCGCAGGTCGCCGCCGGTGGTGCTCCACGCCGTCAGCGGCATGCCGGGGCCGCCCTCCACCACGCCGACGGAGTGGGTGCCGGAGAAGCCCTCGCGCAGGCTGTCGCGGGTGGTCATCGGCACGCCGAGCAGCATGCCGACCAGCGAGATGCCCAGGCCCAGCCGGATGGCCAGGTTCTCCGGGCGCGGGGCGATCCGGCGGGCGCCGATGACGACCGAGGCGACCAGCGTGGCCACCCAGAAGACGATGATCGTCAGGCCCATCAGCTCGAACAGCGCGCCGTCGAGCTCGGTGGTGCTGTTGAAGTGGCTCTCCCGGCCGCGGATGGTCTGGGTGAGCAGGATGCCCATCTCGATCGCCGCCGTGGCGATGATGACCGCCGATGCCGCCGACAGGACCCGGGAGCGCTTGGGCAGCAAGGAGATGAGCCAGGCCCATGCGAGGCCGTAGAGCATGAACGACAGCGCGAACTTCAGCGGCTTGAGCCAGATGGGCGCGCCGACGAGCACCCGGTCGTCGACGAGCAGGCCACCTGCGGAGACGGCGGCGACGGCGGTCATGACTACGGTGAAGACGATGAACGGACGGTTCCAAGCGGCTAAGGCGGTGCGCATCGTGGGGCCCCTGTGACAGATGGATAGCGGAACTCTCTACTGTCGATAGTTACCCTATCCATTCGGTGGGGGCAACCCTGGAGTGCCCGGAGGAGGAGCGGCGTGCGCATCGCCGAGTTGAGCCGGGTCAGCGGCGTCCCGGTCCCGACGATCAAGTTCTACCTGCGCGAAGGCGTTCTCCCCGCGGGTGAGCGCACCGGTCGCAACCAGGCCCGCTACGACGAGTCGCACGTCCGCAGGCTCCGTCTTATCCGGGCCATGGTCGACTTGGGCGGGCTGTCGCTGGCCACCGTCGGGGAGATCGTGGCCGCCGTCGACGCCCCCGACGACGACCGCGACCACCTGATGGGCCAGGTCTCCAAGAGCCTGATCAACGCCCCCGACGAGGTCGACCCGGACGCGCTCGCGGTGGCCGAGGGCGTGCTGGCCGAACTCGGCTGGGAGGACGCCTGCGGGCACCCGTCGGTGCGCACGCTGGCCGCGGTCGTCGCCGCCGCCCGCGACCTGGGCCACGACCTCGTGCCGAACCTGGTGGCGTACGGTCGGGCGTGCCGGGCCATCGCGGCGGCCGACCTGGACTACGTCACCGGGATGGACGTCGACCGGATGCTGGAGAGCGTCGTGGTCGGGACGCTGCTGGGCGACACCGCCCTGCTGGCGCTGCGCCGGATCGCGCAGACCGTCGAATCGCACAAGCGCTACGGGGGAGCCGATGATCAGCCTGCGGGAGATCACTGAGGACAACCGGGAGGCCGTCACCGCCCTGCGCGTGCGCCCCGACCAGGAGCGCTTCGTCGCCTCGGTCGCCAAGTCCTTCGCCGACGCCGCCGCCAACCCCGGCGCCAACCCCTGGTACCGCGCGATCTACGCGGGCGACGAGCCGGTCGGCTTCGTGATGCTCAGCTGGGACGTCCCGCCGGACCGCGGCTTCCTCGGCCCGTTCTTCCTCTGGCGCCTGCTGGTCGACCACCGCCACCAGGGCAAGGGCCACGGCAGCGCCGCCCTCGCCCTGGTCGTCGACCTCATCCGCGACGCAGGCGCGACCGAACTGGTCACCAGCTACGTCCCGGGCGACGGCGAACCCCTGCCCTTCTACCGCTCCCTCGGCTTCCACCCCACCGGCGAGGTGGACGACGACGAACTCGTCCTCCGCCTGCCCATCCCACCCCGACCCTGAGCCGCGGTCAGAGCGGTTCGACCAGGCCTGCGCGGGCTTCGGGGGCCGCGACGCGGCTGGCGTCGGCGGCCTCGTCGTCGGATTGGGTCTGCGAGGCGCGTTCGGCTTCCACCCTGGCCAGGTAGAGCGCCACCTCGCGCTCGCGGGTCGCCTCGTCCCAGCCCAGGACCTCGCCCACCAGGTCGGCGGCCTCGCGGGCGGTCTCCACGCCGCGGTGGGGGTACTCGATGCTCACCCGGGTGCGGCGGGCCAGGACGTCCTCCAGGTGCAGCGCGCCCTCGTGGCTGGCGGCGTAGACCGCCTCCACGCGCAGGTAGTCCGGGGCGCCCTCTAGGGGCTTGAGCAGGTCGGGCCGGTCCTGGGCGAGGGCGAGGACCTCGTGCAGCAGCGAGCCGTAGCGGTCGAGCAGGTGGCGGACGCGGTAGGGGTGCAGGCCGTGCCGGGCGGCCAGCAGGTCGGCCTGGTTGACCAGCGCGTGGTAGCCGTCCGCGCCCAGCAGCGGGACCTGGTCGGTGATGCTGGGCTGCAGCCTGCCCGGCAGGTCGACCGCGGCGGCGTCCACCGCGTCGGCCGCCATCACCCGGTAGGTCGTGTACTTGCCGCCCGCGATCGCGATCAGGCCGGGGGCCACCCGGGCCACGGCGTGCTCGCGGGAGAGCTTGGAGGTCTCCTCGCTCTCCCCGGCCAGCAGCGGCCGCAGGCCCGCGTACACGCCCTCGATGTCGTCGTGGGTCAGCGGGCGGGCCAGCACGGTGTTCACGTGGTCGAGGATGTAGTCGATGTCGCCGCGCGTCGCGGCCGGGTGCGCCAGGTCGAGGTTCCAGTCGGTGTCGGTGGTGCCCACGATCCAGTGGTTGCGCCACGGGATCACGAACAGCACCGACTTCTCCGTGCGCAGGATCAGCCCCGACTCGGCGATGATCCGGTCGCGCGGGACGACGATGTGCACGCCCTTGCTCGCCCGCACCCGGAACCGGCCGCGGCTGCCGGAGACCCGCTGCAGCTCGCCGGTCCACACCCCGGTGCAGTTGATCACCACCTCGGCGCGCACGTCGGCCTCCCGGCCGTCCTCCACGTCGCGCACGCGCACCCCGGTCACCCGGTCGGCCTCCCTGAGGAAGCCGACGACCTGGGTGGACGTGCGCACCACGGCCCCGTAGTGCGCGGCGGTGCGGGCGACGGTCATGGTGTGGCGGGCGTCGTCGGCCTGGGCGTCGAAGTAGCGGATGCCGCCGATGAGCGCGTCGCGCTTGAGCGCGGGCACCAGCCGCAGCGCGCCCGCCCTGGTCAGGTGCTTCTGGCCGGGCACGCTGCGGGCGCCGCCCATCGTGTCGTAGAGGAACAGGCCCGCCGCGGTGTACGGCCGCTCCCAGATGCGGTTGGTCAGCGGGTAGAGGAAGCTGACCGGCTTGACCAGGTGCGGCGCGAGCCGGGTGAGCATCAGCTCGCGCTCGCGCAGCGCTTCCCGGACCAGGCCGAACTCCAGCTGCTCCAGATAGCGCAGCCCGCCGTGGAACAGCTTGCTGGAGCGGCTGGACGTCCCCGACGCCAGGTCGCGCGCCTCCACCAGCGCCACCCGCAGCCCGCGCGTCGCGGCGTCCAGCGCGGTCCCGGTCCCCACGACCCCGCCGCCGACGACCACCACGTCGAAGCGCCGCTGCGCCAGCTCCGCCCAGGCCCGCTCCCGCTCCGCGGGCCCGAGCACGCCGCCGAACCGGTCCGCTGTGGAGTGTTGCCCGCCCACGTCGCCACCTCCGCATCGTCTCCGCGTCCCACGCTACCGCCGCGCCGGGCTCCCGGCTCGACCTGCGCGCGGCGGGCGGGGGCGGTGGGATTTACAGCTCGTGCGTCGAGAGGTAGCGTCCGAGATCACTCAGGGTAGGCACCGACGCCTCGCCCGCGCGGGAGCCCGCCCACCACGTGAGGGGAGACCGGCGTGGACCTCGACTTCGGCGAAATCCTGCTCTGGGAGCTGCTGGGCACCGCGGCGCTGACCCTGCTCGGCTGCGGCGTCGTGGCCAACACCGTGCTGCGCCGGTCGTTGGGCTTCAACGGCGGCTGGCTGCTGGTCAACTTCGGCTGGGGGTTCGCGGTCTTCGTCGGCGCCAGCATCGCCGCGCCGACCGGGGCGCACATCAACCCCGCGGTGACCGTCGGGCTGCTGGCCGCGGGCGACCTGGAGTGGTCGGCGGTGCCCGCCTACTTCATCGGGCAGCTCGTCGGGGCGTTCATCGGCGCGGTGCTGGCCTGGGCGGCCTACAAGCTCCAGTTCGACACCCACGACGAACCGCAGAACACGCGCGGGATCTTCTGCACCTCGCCCACGGTGCCCAACAAGCCCTGGAACACGCTCACGGAGGTCATCGGCACGTTCATCCTCGTGCTGTGGATCCTGACCTCCCCGACCATCACCGCCGACGGCAGCGGTGTGCCGAACTTCGGCAACTCCGCGCTCGGGTACGCCGCGGTCATGTTCGTCGTCGTCGGCATCGGCAACTCGCTCGGCGGCCCGACCGGCTACGCCATCAACCCCGCCCGCGACCTCGGCCCCCGGCTGGCGTACGCGGTGCTGCCGATCCGCGGCAAGGCGGGCGCCGACTGGGGGTACTCCTGGGTGCCCGTCGTCGGCCCGCTGGTCGGGGCGGTGCTGGCCGGGCTCCTGACGCAGATCCTGCCCGGCTGACGAGAAAGGCGGCACGCATGACGAAGTACGTGGCGGCGATTGATCAGGGCACCACGTCCACCCGGTGCATGATCTTCTCCCACGACGGGCAGGTGGTCGCGATCGATCAGCGCGAGCACAAGCAGATCTTCCCGCGCGCCGGGTGGGTCGAGCACGACCCCAGGGAGGTGTGGGAGAACACCCGCGCGGTCGCCGCGGGCGCGCTGGCCAAGTCGGACCTGCACCTGACCGACATCGCCGCCGTGGGCATCACCAACCAGCGCGAGACCGCGCTGGTGTGGGACCGGCGCACCGGCGAGCCGGTCTACAACGCCATCGTCTGGCAGGACACCCGCACCGACCGCATCGCCGCCTCCCTCGGCGCGCTCGGCGGCGGCCAGGAGCGGTACCGGGCGAAGACGGGCCTGCCGCTGGCGACGTACTTCTCCGGCCCGAAGATCCGCTGGATCCTGGACAACGTGGACGGCGCCCGCGAGCGCGCCGAGGCGGGCGACCTGCTCTTCGGCAACATGGACACCTGGGTGCTGTGGAACCTGACCGGCGGCGTCGACGGCGGGGTGCACATCACCGACCCGACCAACGCATCGCGCACGCTGCTGATGGACCTGTCCACACTGGACTGGGACGCCGACATCGCCGCGGAGATGGGCGTGCCGCTGTCGATGCTGCCGCAGATCCGCTCGTCGTCGGAGGTGTACGGCAAGGTCCGCGAGCGCGCCGCGCTGGCCGGGGTGCCGATCGCGGGCATCCTCGGCGACCAGCAGGCGGCGACCTTCGGCCAGGCGTGCCTGTCCCCGGGCGAGGCCAAGAACACCTACGGCACCGGCAACTTCGTGCTCCTCAACACCGGCACCGAGCAGGTGATGAGCGAGAACGGCCTGCTCACCACGGTCTGCTACAAGATCGGCTCCAGCGACCCGGTCTACGCCCTGGAGGGCTCGATCGCGGTCACCGGGTCGCTGGTGCAGTGGATAAGGGACAACCTGGGCATGATCTCCAGCGCCGCGGAGATCGAGGAGCACGCGCGGCAGGTCGAGGACAACGGCGGCTGCTACTTCGTCCCCGCCTTCTCCGGGCTGTTCGCCCCCTACTGGCGCTCCGACGCCCGCGGCGCGATCCTCGGCCTGACCCGGTTCGTCACCCGCGGCCACCTGGCGCGGGCGGTCCTGGAGGCCACCGCCTTCCAGACCCGCGAGGTCATCGACGCGATGAACGCCGACTCCGGCGTCCCGCTGACCGCGCTGAAGGTCGACGGCGGCATGGTGGCCAACGAGCTGCTGATGCAGTTCCAGGCCGACATCCTCGGCGTGCCGGTCATCCGCCCGGTGGTCGCCGAGACCACGGCCCTCGGCGCTGCCTACGCGGCGGGCCTGGCCGTGGGCTTCTGGTCCTCCGAGGAGGACATCCGCAACAACTGGGCCAAGGACAAGGAGTGGACGCCCGAGCTGTCCGACGACCAGCGCGAGCGCACGTACCGCAAGTGGAAGAAGGCGGTGACCCGCACCTTCGACTGGCTGGATGACGAGGACTGACCACCCTCGCCCGCGACGCCCCCGCAGTCGCGCCCTGCGGGGGCGCCGCGCTGCCTCAAGCGGCGCCCGGGCAGCGCTGGCGCGCCGCGCGCAGCCGGGGGACCTGGCCGATGCCGCCGCAGCGGCGGCAGAAGTCCTTGCGGTTCGGGGCGAGGCCGGAGCCGAGGCATTCGGGGCATTCGGTGCGACGGGACATGTTCGCCTCCATCACTGATCGGTTGGATCAGGGGTACCGGCAACCGCCAGTTGCGGGGAAGGTCGTTGAGCGCCTTCACCCATCCTTGTGATGTATCGATCACGCACCGGGTCACGCTACCGGCTTGATCGACAACGCCATCGCTCGACCGGGCGAATTCTCGATCAAGCTCCCGCCACCGGCGTCAGTCCAGGTCGTCGTGGCGCATGAGCCTGCGCCCGGCCTCGGTGATCGAGCCCGACAGCGAGGGGTACACCGAGAACGTCAGCGCGAGGTCGTCCACGGTCAGCTGGTTCTGCACCGCCAGCGCGATCGGCAGGATCAGCTCGCTGGCGCTCGGGGCCACGATCACCCCGCCGATCACCACGCCGGTCGCCGGGCGGCAGAACAGCTTGACGAAGCCGCGGCGCAGGCCCTCCATCTTCGCCCTGGCGTTGGTGGCCAGCGGGAGCATGATGGTGCGCGCGGGCACCTCGCCGGAGTCGATGGCCTGCTGGCTGATGCCGACGGTGGCGATCTCCGGGTGGGTGAAGACATTCGCCGCGACCGTCTTGAGCTTGATCGGCGCGACGCCCTCGCCCAGGGCGTGCCACATGGCGATGCGGCCCTGCATGGCGGCCACCGACGCCAGCATCAGCACGCCGGTGCAGTCGCCCGCGGCGTAGACGCCGGGCACCGAGGTCCGCGACACCCGGTCGACCGGGATGAACCCGCCCGGTCCGGGGGTGATGCCCACCCGCTCCAGCCCGATGTCGGTCGTGTTCGGCACCGAGCCCACGGTCATCAGCGCGTGGCTGGCCCGCACCGTCTCCCCGCCCTTGAGGTGCACGACCACGCCGCTGTCGTCCCGGTCGATGCGCTCGGCCCGGGCGTGCTTGACCAGCGTCGTCCCGCGCTCGGCGAAGACGTCCTCCAGCACGACGGCGGCGTCGGCGTCCTCGTGCGGCAGCACCCGGTCCCGGCTGGAGATCACGGTGACCTTGACGCCCATCTCGATGAACGCCGAGGCGAACTCCGCCCCGGTCACCCCGGAGCCGACCACCACCAGGTGCTCGGGCAACTCCTCCAGGTCGTAGATCTGCCGCCAGTCCAGCACCCGCTTGCCGTCGGGCTCCGCGCCCGGGATGACCCGCGGCGTCGCGCCCGTGGCGACCAGCACGACGTCGGCGTCGAGCACGTCGGTGGCCCCGTCCGGGCCGGTCACGGCCACCCGGTGGGCGGCCATGCCCGCCCGGTCGTCGCAGAACCGGGCGGTGCCGGTCAGCAGCCGGATGCCCTCGCGCTGGAGCCGGTTGCGGATGTCGGCCGACTGGGCCAGCGCCAGGCCGCGCACCCGGCCGCGCACGACCGGCAGGTGCACGGTGGAGTCCACGTCGTCGGTGCCGATGCCCAGCTCGTCGGCGTCGCGGAAGGCCGAGCGGGCCGCCGCCGAGGCGATGAAGGTCTTGGACGGGACGCAGTCGTAGAGCACGCACGCCCCACCCAGGCCGTCGCGCTCGACCACGGTGACCTCGGCCCCGTGCTGCGCGGCGACCAGGGCGGCCTCGTAGCCCGCCGGTCCTCCACCCATGATCACGATGCTGGTCACAAGGCCCTCCATGCTGGTCGCGTCCGCTCACAGCCTAGGCGGGCGCGCACCGGGCCCGAACGCCAACCCGCGCGCCCGCCTGCCCGCACCGCTCGCACTCGCTAGGCTGTCCGGCGTGCCGCTCTACGCCGCCTACGGGTCGAACATGGACCCGGCCCAGATGATGAAGCGCGCCCCGCACTCGCCGATGGTGGGCGCCGGGTGGCTGGTCGGCTGGCGCCTGACCTTCGGCGGGGAGGACCTCGGCTGGGAGGGCGCGCTCGCCACCATCGTCGAGGACCCCGGCTCCCAGGTCTTCGTCGTCATCTACGACGTGGTCGAGGACGACGAGAACAACCTGGACCAGTGGGAAGGCGCCGAGATGGGCCTGCACTCCAAGATCAGGCTGCGGGTGCAGACGATGGAGGGCTCGGTGCTGGCCTGGCTCTACGTCCTCAACGACTACGAGGGCGGCCTGCCCTCGGCGCGCTACCTCGGGGTGATCGCCGACGCCGCCGAGGCGGCGGGCGCGCCCAGCGACTACGTGGCCGACCTCAGGACACGGCCGTGCAACGGAATCGGGCCCGCCCCCACCAGCTGACAACCGGCGCGGCCCCCGCACGTCTCCTCCTACGTGACAGCAGTCACGCTCCCATCAATCCCAGGGAGGGGATTGTGATGCGAGGTACCTGGGCCAGACGCGCCGCCGCCGCCGTGGCGGCCATCGGCGCGGCCGCGGCGCTCGCGGTGGTCGGCACGTCCTCCGCGACGGCGACGGAGGGCTACTGCGGGCTCTCCTGGGGGTCGCTGCCCAAGGCGGCGGCGCCCACCGAGACCGGCGCGCTCACCGGCGTGCGCGGCGGCAGGCACGAGTGCTGGGACCGCCTGGTGCTCGACGTCCGCGCGCCGGGGGCCGACGGGTTCCGCGTCGAGTACGTCGACGAGGTGACCGAGGACGGCTCCGGCCAGGTCGTCCCGCTGCGCGGCGGGGCGAAGCTGCAGGTCGTGGCCATCGCGCCCGCCTACGACAGCGCGGGCAACCCGACCTACACCCCGGCCAACCGCCGCGAGCTGGTCGACGTCACCGGGTGGGACACCTTCCGCCAGGTGGCGTGGGCGGGCTCGTTCGAGGGCCAGACCACCATCGGGCTGGGCGTGCGCGCCCGGCTGCCGTTCCGGGCGTTCGTCCTGGACGGCCCCGGCAGCGGCTCGCGCATCGTCGTCGACGTCGCGCACCGCTGGTCGTAACCGCTCACCCGCGCAGCGCGCGGACCACCCGCGACGGGCTGGGGCGCCCCAGCCGCGTCGCCATCCAGGCGCTGGTGTCGGCCAGCTTGTCGAGGTCGACACCGGTCTGGATGCCCAGGCCGTCGAGCATCCACACCAGGTCCTCGGTGGCCAGGTTGCCGGTCGCGGACTCGGCGTAGGGGCAGCCGCCGAGCCCGCCTGCGCTGGAGTCCACTGTGGTCACCCCGAGGCGCAGCGCGGCCAGGGTGTTCGACAGCGCCTGGCCGTAGGTGTCGTGGAAGTGCACGGCCACCGCATCGACCGGGACACCGGCCCCGGTCACCGCGGCGACCACCGCTTCGACGTGGCCCGGGGTGGCCACCCCGATCGTGTCGCCGAGGGACAGCTGCGAGCACCCCATCGCCATCAGCCGCGCGCCGACCGCGGCGACCTGGGCGGGCTGGACCGGGCCCTCCCACGGGTCGCCGAAGCACATCGACACGTAGGCGCGCACGTCGACGCCCTCGGCGACCGCCCTGGCCACGACCGGCTCGAACATGGCGAACTGCTCGTCGAGGGCGCGGTTGAGGTTGCGCCGGGCGAAGGTCTCGGTGGCGCTGCCGAAGATGGCGATGTGCCGCACGCCCGCGGCCAGCGCCCGGTCGAGGCCCTTCTCGTTGGGCACCAGCACCGGGTAGCGCACACCGTCCACAGGCGACAGCGCGGCCAGGACCTCGGCGGCGTCGGCGAGCTGGGGCACCCACTTGGGGTGCACGAAGCTGGTGGCCTCCAGCGTGGTCAGCCCGGCGTCGGCCAGCCGGGCCAGGAACTCGACCTTGACGTCGACGGGGACGACCGCCTGCTCGTTCTGCAGCCCGTCGCGCGCCCCGACCTCCCAGATGGTCACCCGCTCGGGGAGGTCCCCCGGCACCACCTGGGGGAGTCCGACCTCACGCGCGCCCATCGATCGCCCGGAAGTCGTCGTGCGGGTTGTCGTTGACCTCGCGGTAGAGCAGCGTGTGCACCTTCTCCACGTTCGGGATGTCGTCGAACTCCAGCGGCTCCTGCGCGCTGGACTCGATGATCAGCGTCCCGCAGCCCACGATCCGGTCGATGATGCCGTGCTCGAAGCGGACGCTGGAGATGCGCCGCAGCGGGATGTCGATCCCGGTCCGGTTGACCACGCCCTCCCGGGCCATCACCCGGTCGGTGGTCACGATGAAGTGGGTCGTGCGCCAGCGGACGAACGGGACGAAGAACAGCCAGACGATGAGGACCAGCGCGACCGCGCCGATGATGATCCAGGCGATGGTCGCCCAGGACAGGTCCTGGACCAGGACGGCCCCCCAGATGCCCAGGCCGAGCACGACGACCAGGGCCAGGTAGGGCACCAGCAGCATCTTCCAGTGCGGGTGCTTGTGGATCACGACGACTTCGCCGTCGCTGAGCAGGTCGTCGGGGTAGGCCACGGTGGTCCCTCCGTTCACGCCTTGACGGAGGTAACCGTACTAGGCCAGGGCGCGCAGGTGGACGACGTCGCCCGCGGAGATCGTCCGCGCCGTGCCGTCCACGTCGACCACGAGCTGCCCGTCCCCGTCGACCTCGACGGCCAGGCCCTGGCGGGCGGAGTTCTCCGGCAGCTCGACCCGGACCCGCTGGCCCAGGGTGGCGCAGTTGGCGCGGTACTCGGCGAGCAGCCCGGAGGTGGCCAGGTCCCCGCCAGCGCCGCGCCAGGAGCGCTCGACCTCGGCGAAGCAGCGCAGCAGCGCGACGGCGACCTCGGCCCGGTCGGCGGTGGCGCCCTCCTGCTGGAAGGAGGTGGCGGGCAGGCCGCCCGGCCCGGCGGGCACGTCGCGGGGCAGCCGCCCGACGTTGACCCCGATCCCGACCACGACCGCGGGCGGCTCCCCGACGGCGACCTCGGCGAGGATGCCAGCCGCCTTGGCCATCGATGCCCCGATGAGCAGGTCGTTGGGCCACTTGAGCGCGGCCATCACCCCCATGTGCCGCGCGGTGCGGATCAGCGCGACCCCGGCGACCAGCGACAGCGCGCCGAAGCGGGCCGCGGGCACGCCGTCGGGGCGCAGCAGGACCGAGACGTAGAGGCCCGACTCCGGCGGCGAGACCCACTCCCGCCCCCGCCGCCCGCGCCCGTCGGTCTGCTCCTCGGCGATGAGCACCGTCCGGTCGTCGGCCTCGGCGGCCCTGGCCATCAGGTCGGCGTTGGTGGAGCCGGTCGTGGGCACGACGTCGAGGGCCGCGTAGGGCCCGTCGGGGTCGACCAGGGCGGCGCGCAGGGCGTCGGCGTCGAGAGCGGCCATGCCGCCCAGCGTAGAGCTCCCGGTGCCCGGCGGCCGGTCGGAGCGGTGAGCGGTCCGCCGGGCGCGCCCACCTTCCAACCTCCACCGCGCTGGAGGTCAAGCGCGGTTGTCAGCGGAATCGAGGAAGTGCGCGGCGGGGGTGCGCACCACCCGGTGATGTGAGCTACGCCTAAGGGCCGAAACGGTTTGGCGTCGCTAGGGTGTCCTCCCATGAGCAGCGCGACCGAGCCGATCGGACAGGTGCGGGACGAGGAGCCGGATCCGCACACCACGGCGGGCAAGCTGGCGGACCTCTACCGCCGCTACGAGGAGGCCGTGCACGCGGGCTCCGCGCGTGCGGTGGAGAAGCAGCACGCCAAGGGCAAGATGACCGCCCGCGAGCGGATCGACATGCTGCTCGACCCCGGGTCGTTCGTCGAGCTCGACGAGCTGGCCCGGCACCGCTCGACCAACTTCGGCCTGGAGAAGAACCGCCCCTACGGCGACGGCGTGGTCACCGGCTACGGCACCGTCGACGGGCGGCCGGTGTGCGTGTTCAGCCAGGACGTCACCGTCTTCGGCGGGTCGCTCGGCCAGGTGTACGGCGAGAAGATCGTCAAGGTGATGGACCTGGCCATCAAGACCGGTCGTCCGATCATCGGCATCAACGAGGGCGGCGGGGCGCGCATCCAGGAGGGCGTGGTCTCCCTCGGCCTCTACGGCGAGATCTTCGCCCGCAACGTCCGCGCCTCCGGCGTCATCCCGCAGATCTCGCTGATCATGGGGGCCAACGCGGGCGGGCACGTCTACTCGCCCGCGCTCACCGACTTCATCGTGATGGTCGACAAGACCTCGCAGATGTTCATCACCGGCCCCGACGTGGTCAAGACCGTCACGGGCGAGGAGGTGACGCTGGAGGAGCTGGGCGGCGCCCGCACGCACAACACCAAGTCCGGCGTCGCGCACTACATGGGCGCCGACGAGGAGGACGCGATCTCCTACGTCAAGGAGCTGCTGAGCTTCCTGCCCTCCAACAACCTCTCCGACGCCCCCGTCTTCCCCGGCTTCGCCGAGGACGGCTCGGTCGCCGAGAACGTGCAGGCCAGCGACCTCGAACTGGACGCGCTGATCCCGGACTCGGCCAACCAGCCCTACGACATGCACGAGGTCATCACCCGCGTGGTGGACGAGGGCGAGTTCCTGGAAGTGCACCCGATGTTCGCCCCGAACATCATCGTCGGCTTCGGCCGGGTCGAGGGCCGCAGCGTGGGCGTGGTGGCCAACCAGCCGACCCAGTTCGCGGGCTGCCTGGACATCGACGCATCGGAGAAGGCCGCGCGGTTCGTGCGGACCTGCGACGCCTTCAACATCCCGGTGCTGACCTTCGTGGACGTGCCCGGCTTCCTGCCCGGCACCGACCAGGAGTTCGGCGGCATCATCCGCCGCGGCGCCAAGCTGATCTACGCCTACGCCGAGGCCACCGTCCCGCTGGTCACCGTCATCACCCGCAAGGCGTACGGCGGCGCGTACGACGTCATGGGGTCCAAGCACCTCGGTGCGGACGTGAACCTGGCCTGGCCGACCGCCCAGATCGCGGTCATGGGCGCCTCCGGGGCGTCCAACATCCTGCACCGGCGCACGCTCCAGGCTGCGCTGGAGGCCGGGGAGGACGTCGACGCGCTGCGGGCCAAGCTGGACCGCGAGTACGAGGAGGCGCTGCTCAACCCGTACGTCGCCGCCGAGCGCGGCTACGTCGACTCGGTGATCCCGCCCTCGCACACCCGCGGCTACGTCGCCCGGGCGCTGCGCATGCTCAGCGACAAGCGGGAGAGCCTGCCGCCCAAGAAGCACGGGAACATCCCGCTGTGAGCGCCGCGGAGGAGCCCGCGTTCCGGGTCGAGCGCGGCAACCCGACCGACGAGGAGCTGGCCGCCCTGACCGCCGTGCTGCTGCTGGCGGCGGCTGGCGGCGACGAGGGGGAGCGGCCGCCCGCGTCGCCGTGGGCCGCGCGCGTCCCCCAGATCCGCAGGCCGCTGGACCACGGCCCGGGGGCTTGGCGGGCATCGGGCCTGCCGCACTGACCCGTACGCTCCCTGCCGGAGGACTCGGGAGGGGCGCGAGGGCATGAGGGAACGGCCGTGGGTGGGGCTGGCCGCGCTGTGCGCCTGCTTCTTCCTGGTGATGTTGGACTCGACCATCGTCACGGTGGCCGTCCCGGCGATCCTCACCGGGCTGGACGCGACGCTCAACCAGGTCATCTGGGTCAACAGCGTCTACCTGCTGGCCAACACCGTCCCGCTGCTGGTCACCGGCCGCCTCGGCGACCGGTACGGGCCCAAGCGGGTGCTGCTGGTCGGGCTCGGCCTGTTCCTGGCCGCGTCGCTGTGGTGCGGGCTGGCGACCTCGGCGGGCTCGCTGATCGCCGCCCGCGCGGCGCAGGGGCTCGGCGCGGCGCTGATGACCCCGCAGACGCTGGCGTTCATCTCCCGGCTGTTCCCGCCCGAGCGCCGGGCGGCCCCGATCGCCGTCTGGGGCGCGGTGTCGGGGGTGGCCACGATCGCCGGGCCGGTCGCGGGCGGGCTGCTCGTGCAGCACGTCGGCTGGCAGGCCATCTTCCTGCTCAACCTGCCCATCGGCGTCGCCGGTCTGCTCGTCGGGGCGCTCATGCTGCCCGACTGGCGCCCGCAGGGGCGGGTCCGCTTCGACACCACCGGCGCCCTGCTGGCCTCGGCCGGGCTGGGCGCGCTCGTCTTCGGCCTGCAGAACGGCCAGCACTACCAGTGGGCGGCGGGCATCGTCGGGATCATCGGCGCGGGGCTGCTGCTGCTCGGCGGCTTCCTCATCCACCAGCGCCGCACGCCGTCGCCGCTGCTGCCGGTCGCGCTGTTCGCCAACCCGGTCTTCGGCGCGGCCAACCTGACCCACGCCGCCCTCGGCTTCGCCACCACCGGGCTGTTCCTGCCGCTGGTGATCTACGTGCAGACCGTCCTGGGGATGGACCCGCTGGCCGCGAGCCTGCTCTGCGCGCCGATGGCGGTGGGGGCCGGGATCGCCGCGATCGCCGCGGGCAGGCTGGTCGGCCGGGTGGGGGCGCGGCCGCTGGTGACCGGCGGGCTGGGCGCGCTGGCCGCGGGCGTGGTCGTGCTGGCCGTCCAGGCCGAGCCGGACACCGACCCGCTGGCGCTCATCCCCGGCCTGGTCGTCGCCGGGGTGGGCATCGGCCTGGTCTTCTCCCCGCTGACCGCCGCGGCCACCCTGGGCGTCGCGCCCGACCTGGCCGGGGCCGCGTCCGGGGTGTTCAACACCTCCCGCCAGGTCGGCGGCGTGCTGGGCTCGGCGTCCACCGGGGTGCTGCTCCAGCTGGGCCTGAGCTTCTCGGTGCCCGCGGCGGCCCGGGAGTACGCAGGCCTGCTCCCGCCGCGCTACGCCGACGAGTTCGTCGAGCGGATCAGCGCCGCGGCCAACACCGCCAGCCAGTTCGGCGGCGAGGGCCCGGCCGTGCCCGCCGACTGGTCGCCGTCGATCGCCGAGCGGGTGCGCGAGCTGGCCACCGCCGCCTTCGACCTCGGCTTCACCAACGCGGCCAAGGCGACCCTGGTGCTGCCGGTCATCGTGCTGGTGCTGGGCATGTTCGCCGCGACCGGCCTGCGCACGCCCGCGCTGGCCCGGCGCAACTAGGCTGGTCCGCCGTGCAGCTCGTACTCGCCTCCCAGTCCCCCGCCCGGCTCAACGTCCTGCGCGCTGCGGGCGCCGATCCCCTCGTGCGCGTGTCCGGCGTGGACGAGGACGCCATCATCGCCCGCCTGGGCGAGGCCGAGCCCGACGCCGTGGTCACCGCCCTGGCCGAGGCCAAGGCCCGGGAGGTCGCGGGCGAGTTCGCCGACGCGCTGGTCATCGGCTGCGACTCCATGCTGGACTTCGACGGCGAGCTGGTGGGCAAGCCCGCGACCGCGGAGGTCGCCCGCGAGCGCTGGTCGCGGATGGCGGGCGGCACCGGCGAGCTGCTGACCGGCCACGCCCTCCTGCGGGTGCGGGAGGGGGCGGTGGTCGCGGCCGCCACCGGGGCCGAGCGCACGCTCATCCGCTTCGGCCGGCCCACGCAGGCCGAGGTCGACGCCTACATCGCCACCGGCGAGCCGCTGAAGGTCGCGGGCGCGTTCACCCTCGACGCGCTCGGCGGCTGGTTCGTCGACGGCATCGACGGCGACCCGTCCAGCGTGATCGGCATCAGCCTGCCGCTGGTCCGCCGCCTGCTGGCCGACCTGGGCAGCTCCGTCACCGCGCTGTGGGCGGCCCGGCCGCGCTGACCGGCGGCGTGGCGGCGGTCACCCGTTCGGCGGGGAAGGAAAACCGGGCGCCACTGGTTTGATGCAGGTGATGAGGTCCATTCGTGTCACCGCGCTGACGGAGCGCCTGCACGTCGACTTGCGGCGGCAGGCCAGCTCGTTGTGTCCGCGCTGAAGCCCTGCCCCACCACCGCATCGGCCTCCCTCCTCTGGAGCAGCACATGTCCTCTGCCGCCCCGCCGCGATCCGGCAACCGGCGCACCCTGTACTTCGGCCTGGCCGTCCTGGCCGGTCTGGTCATCGGCGCCGTGCTCGGCGTCATCGCCAAGGCGACCGAAGCCGAGTGGCTGGCCACCACGCTCGACACCATCGGCTCGGTCTTCACCTCCCTGCTGCAGTTCACGGTGATCCCGCTGGTCTTCACCGCCATCGTGGTCGGCTTCACCAGCCTGCGCGGCCTCGGCGGGGCCCGCACCGCCACCCGCCTCGGCGGCAAGACGCTGATGTGGTTCGGCATCACCTCGCTCATCGCGGTGCTGCTGGGCATCGCCATCGGCCTGATCTCCGGCGCGGGCAGCGGCGTGACCGTCACCCCGAGCGCCGAGGCCGTGGAGAAGCTGGCCGCCCGCGACCAGGGCGACTGGCTGACCGTCCTCAACGGACTGGTGCCGAGCAACCTGTTCTCCGCGTTCGCCGACGGCGAGGTGCTCCAGGTCGTCTTCGTCGCCGTGCTGGTCGGCGTTGCGACCTTCGCGCTGGGCGACAAGGCGGCGCCGTTCGTCTCGGTCAACCGCGCGGTGTTCGACATCATCCAGAAGCTGCTCGGCTGGATCATCCGGCTGGCCCCGATCGGCGTGCTCGGCCTGATCGGCAACGCCTTCGCCACCTACGGCAACGAGTTCGTCAAGCCGCTGCTGTCGCTGATCGCGGTCATCTACATCGGCTGCGCGCTGATCCTGTTCGTGGTCTACCCCCTGCTGCTGAAGTTCGTCGGCCGGGTGAGCCCGCTGACCTTCTACGCCAAGGCGTGGACGGCGCTGCAGTTCGCGTTCGTGTCCCGCTCCTCGGGCGCGACGCTGCCGCTGAGCCGCCAGACCGCCGTCGACCTCGGCGTGCAGCCCGGCTACGCGGGCTTCGCCGTCCCGCTGGGCACCACGACCAAGATGGACGGTTGCGCCGCGCTCTACCCGGCCATCGCGACGATCTTCATCGCGAACATCTTCGGCTACCAGCTCAGCGTCTGGCAGTACGTCGGGATCGTGGCCGTCGCGGTGTTCGGCGCCTTCGCCACGGCGGGCACCACCGGCTGGTTCACCATGCTGACGCTGACCCTGAGCACCATCGGCCTGCCGCCGGAGCTGATCGCGACCGGCGTGGCGATCGTCTTCGGCATCGACCCGATCCTGGACATGATCCGCACCGCGACCAACGTGGCCGGGCAGATCACCGTCCCGGTCCTGGTGGCCAGGGGCGAGGGGCTGCTCGACGACGAGGTGCTGCACCGGCCCAGCGAGCCGCCGCTGCTGGACGGGCCGCGGGAGCGCACCCCGGTCCCGGCCTGACCCGCTCGACCCCTCGGCCGCCCCACCCGCCCCGGGTGGGGCGGCCGAGGCCGTCTCAGCCGCAGGGCAGCAGCCGGGCCGCGGGCTCGGAGACCGCCGGGTAGCCGGGCAGGTCCTGGACGGAGGGGTAGGTCCCCGTGCACCCGACCGCGGCCCCGGCCAGGGTGAACACCTGCGCGTACACCTCGTCGCACGCCTCGGTGGCGCACTGCGCGGCCACGACCTCCGGCCCGGAGTCGGCCAGGATGTCGTTGAGCGCGAGGTAGCCCGCGGTCGACAGGTAGGGCCGCTCCAGCGGGCTCCACTTCCCCGAGCGGCCCACCACGACCTTCCCGGTCAGCCCGCGCTCCCCGCTCGCGCGCACCAGGCATGCCGAGATCGACGCCGGGTAGCACTGCAGCGCGCCCGCGGGCAGCAGCTCGCCGATCTCGCTGATCTCCACCACCCGGCTCGTCCCCGGCCCGCCGATGCGCAGCCTGCCGGTCTCCGCGCCGGAGTCGGCGACGAGCTCGACCCGGGTGTCGCCGAGGGTGGCCGCGCCCAGCACCCGGCACGGCTCGCGCAGGCAGCCGCCGTCCGCGCCCGCGCCGGTGGTCGTCGTGGGCGGCGGGGTGGGGGGCTGCGCCGCGGGCCGCTCGGTCCTGGTCAGCGCCGCGCCCGTCACCGCGGCGGCGAAGACCAGCGCGCCGAGCGCCGCCGTCGCCAGCACGGCCCGGGGGGTGCGCCTCGCCACAGCCGCTCACCTCCTGCGCACTGCTCCGTACGAGGGACAGTACTTGCCCCGATGTGGGGTTGCTCTCGGTTCCGGGATGGCTACCGGCCCGTAAACTGCCCCACAGCCCGCGCGACATCAAGGAGGAACGGCGTGTCCAAGGCCCTGACCAAGGTCCTCATCGCGAACCGGGGCGAGATCGCCGTCCGGATCATCCGGGCCTGCCGGGACGCCGGGCTGACCAGCGTGGCGGTCTACGCCGACCCCGACCGCGACGCGGTGTTCACGCGGCTGGCCGACGAGGCGTTCGCCCTCGGCGGCGCCACCCCGGGCGAGAGCTACCTGGCCATCGACAAGGTGCTCGACGCCGCCAAGCGCGCCGGGGCCGACGCCGTGCACCCCGGCTACGGCTTCCTCTCCGAGAACGCCGACTTCGCCCAGGCCGTGATCGACGCCGGGCTGGTCTGGGTCGGCCCGGACCCGCAGGCCATCCGCGACCTCGGCGACAAGGTGACCGCGCGGCACATCGCCATGCGCGCGGGCGCGCCGCTGGTGCCTGGCACCAAGGAGCCCGTCGCCGGGGCCGACGAGATCGTCGCCTTCGCCGCCGAGCACGGGCTGCCGGTGGCGATCAAGGCCGCGTTCGGCGGTGGCGGGCGCGGCCTGAAGGTGGCGCGCACGCTGGAGGAGATCCCCGAGCTGTTCGACTCCGCGGTGCGCGAGGCGGTCACCGCCTTCGGCCGCGGCGAGTGCTTCGTCGAGCGCTACCTGGACAAGCCGCGCCACGTCGAGGCCCAGGTGCTGGCCGACAAGCACGGCAACGTCATCGTCGTGGGCACCCGCGACTGCTCGCTGCAGCGGCGGCACCAGAAGCTGGTCGAGGAGGCCCCGGCCCCGTTCCTGACCGACGAGCAGCGCGCCGCGATCCACGCCTCGGCCAAGGCCATCTGCAAGGAGGCCGGGTACTCCGGCGCGGGCACCGTGGAGTACCTGGTCGGCCTCGACGGGACGATCTCGTTCCTGGAGGTCAACACCCGGCTGCAGGTCGAGCACCCGGTCTCGGAGGAGACCACCGGCATCGACCTGGTCCGCGAGCAGTTCCGCATCGCCGCGGGCGAGCCGCTGCGCTTCACCGAGGACCCGACCCCGCGCGGGCACTCCATCGAGTTCCGCATCAACGGCGAGGACGCCGGGCGCGGCTTCCTGCCCGCCCCCGGCACGGTGACCAAGTGGATCGCCCCGGAGGGCCCGGGTGTGCGGGTGGACTCCGGGGTGGAGTCCGGCACCGTCATCGGCGGGCAGTTCGACTCGCTGCTGGCCAAGCTGATCGTCACCGGGGCCGACCGCACCGAGGCCCTGGCCAGGGCCCGCCGCGCGCTGGACGAGCTGGTGGTCGAGGGCATGGCCACGGTGACCCCGTTCCACCGCGCGATCGTGCGCGACCCGGCCTTCGCCGAGGACTTCACCGTCCACACCCGGTGGATCGAGACCGAGTGGGAGAACACCGTCGAGCCGTTCAGCGGCGGGGCGGAGGCCGCCGAGGCCGAGCCGCGGCAGAGCGTCGTCGTGGAGGTCGGCGGCCGCAGGCTGGAGGTCAGCCTGCCGGGCACGCTGGCCCTGGGCTCCGGCGGCGGCGGCGCGGCGGCCAAGGCCAAGCCCCGCAGGCGGGCGGGCGGCAAGGGCGCCGTCGCGGTCTCCGGCGACGCGGTGGCCGCCCCCATGCAGGGCACGATCGTCAAGGTCGCGGTGGCCGACGGCGCGCAGGTGGCCCAGGGCGACCTGATCGTCGTGCTGGAGGCGATGAAGATGGAGAACCCGGTCACCGCGCACAAGGCGGGCACGGTGGCGGGCTTGGCGGTGGCCGCTGGCGAATCGGTCACGACCGGAACCGTTATCTGCGAGATCAAGGACTGAGAGGGTTCTCAGCCCGCGGTTACGTACGATCGGGTACGTGACCCCCACCCCGTGGCAGGACCTGCGCGTCGGCGACGCCGAGCGGGAGTCGGCGCTGACCTCCCTGGGGGACCACATGGCCGCGGGCAGGCTCTCGGTCGACGAGTACGGCGAGCGCTCGGCGCACGTGGCCACCGCCAAGACCCGCGGCGACCTCGCCGCGCTCTTCGCCGACCTACCCGAGCCGCGGCCGCGCTTCGGCCCGCTGGCCGCGCCTGCGCCGGTCCCGGCGCAGCCCGCCCCGCCGCCCGTGCGGCGGCTGCCGGACGTGGTGTGGCCGCTCGCCGGGGTGGCGATCCTGCTGGTCGGGGTGTTCGTCTTCCGGTTCTTCCCGCCGTTCCTGGTGATCCCGCTGGTGATCATCGCCGTGGCGCACCGGCGGCGGCAGCGCTGGCACTGACCCGCGGGGGCTGTCGGCGTCCGCGGGTAGGTTGACCTCGTGGAACCGGTGGAGATCAACGCGGGGAAGTACTACCTGCGCGCCCTGCGGGCCGACGACCGCATCGACGACCGCCCGGCCGTGCTGGCGGGCTTCAGCGACCCGGTCAGCAGGCGCTGGCTGTCCCACGTCGCCGTCCACGACCTGGCCTCCGCGGGGGCCTACATCGAGCAGCGGGCCCGGGACTGGGCGGCGGGCACCCGCTTCTCCTGGGCCGTCGCCGACCAGCTGACCGGCGCGCTGCTCGGCGAGGTGCTGCTCAAGGAGGTCGACCTGGCGGCGGGGGTGGCCGAGGCGGGCTGCTGGACGCACCCGGCCGCGCGCGGGCAGGGGCTGGCGACCGAGGCGCTGGGCGCGGTGATCCGCTTCGGCTTCGGCGCGCTGGGCCTGACCAAGATTCTCTACCGGCACGAGACGGCCAACGCCGCCTCCGCGAGGGTGGCGGCCAAGCTCGGGTTCACCGAGGTCGACGCGGTGGACGGGACCACGACGCTGGCGCTGGGTAACGGCTGAGCCACGGCCGCGATCTCCAGGGAGCCGGGACGCGCCGGTGAGCGTCAGGAAAAGAGTAGGCCAACGGTCGAATCCGAGGGTGGCCACTCGATAGAGTGGGCGCACCACGGATGGTGACGGGGGAGGCGGCATGGCGGAGCAGCACCTGCTGACGGTCGAGCCGGGCGCGGTGCCCGAGCTGCGCCGCGCGTTCCTATCCGCGCTGACCGCCGTCGACCGGCAGATCGAGCTGGTGGCGGCCGAGATCCGGACCACGCCCTGGGCGGGCGACCCGGTGAGCGCGGACGCGGCGCGCGCGGTCAACGCGCTGTCGGTCGAGGTGGACGGCGCCGCGCTGGAGGCCCTGCTGGCCTACCGCGAGCAGCTCGACGCGGCGGTCGAGAACCTCGACAAGACCGCGGAGCAGTACCAGGGCCTGGAGGACGACAACCAGGCCACCGTGTCCCACACGACCGAGGGTGGCGCATGAGCGAATCGCCGGGACAGTCCAAGGACGCGGCCCGCTGGCGCGGCTTCACGCACGAGGAGCTGTACCGGATGCTGCACGACGGCCCCGGTCCGGCGGCGTCGGCCGGGCCGTCGCGGCGCTGGGCCGAGCTGGCCTCCGCGCTCGACGAGGTCGGCCACCAGCTGCAGACCGCGCTGGGCGCGGCGGGCACCGGCTGGGTCGGTCGGGCCGCCGGGGCGGCCTACGACCGGCTCGCCCCGATGGCCGGGTGGGCGAAGACCACCTCCGAGGGCGCGGCCGCGATGCGCGTCGCCGTGGAGACCCAGGGCGACCTGATCGCCAAGGCCCGCGCCGACATGCCGGTGCCGTCGGAAACCCCCGCGACGGAGCCCGACCCCGCCGTCCCGCCCGCGGTGCAGGTCGTGACCACCCAGGACGACGCCGAGCCGGTGGAGGCCGCGCGGGCCGCGGGCGAGCAGCGCGCCGTGGAGGTCATGGCGGCCTACGAGGCGGGCACCAAGCAGAACCTCGCCCCGCTGGAGCCCTTCGCCGCGCCCGCCGGGGTGCGCCGCGGCGGCGGCGGCCACCGCGGCAAGGGCCGGGGCGTCAAGCTGGGCACGCACGCCTCGTTCGCCGTCGGCGGGATCGGCGGCGGCGGGCACGGCGGCGGCCCCGACCACCACCGGCCCCAGCCCGGCCCGCCGCACCGCGAGTTCGGCGGCCCGTTCACCCACAGCTCCGGCGCGTCGCCGACGGCGCTGCCGCCGCGCCCGCTCGCGCCGCCCGCGGCCGCGGCGAGCGCGCCCCCGGCCCCCGCGGCCCCGCCGCTGGCCGCCGCCCCGATCGCCTTCGGCGCGGGCCGCGGCGAGGACCGGCAGCGGGAGCGGCGGGCGCCCGCGGTCGGCGCGACCGCGATCGGCGCGCCCGAGCCGACCCCGCACACCGGGTCCGCCCCGCACGCCTCGGCGACCTCGTCGGCCGTGCCGCCCGCCCCGCTGTCCCCGCACGCAGGCGCCGCGGGCGCTCCTGCGGGCGGGGCCGCCGCGCCGGTCGGCTCGTCGGACAAGGTCGCCATGCGCCGCTTCGGCCCGGAGGCCATCGGGTCCAGCCAGTGGTTCGCCGACGGCGAGGTCGCCCCGGTCCGCGCGGTCAGCGGGCGCAGGCGCGACCTCGGCGCGACGGAGGGCGTGACCGAGGACGTCAGCGTCGACGGCGAGCAGCACCAGCTCCCGCCGCCGGTGATCGGGGGCTAGCGGCAGCCGGTGGAGCTTACGGCGGTCGAGTTCGACGTGCTCGGCGAGCACCTGGGCGTCGAGGAGTTCCCGGTCGTGCTGCGGGTGCCGTCGCCCGGGCGGACCGAGGCCGAGCGCGCCCGGCTGGTCGCCGCGGCGTGGTCCGGGCTCGCCGCCCGCGGCCTGGCCGAGTACCCGCACGTGGACCCGGACCTGGCGGCGATGCTGGCCGTGCTGGTCCGTCCCGAGTCCGCTGTGGACGTGCGGGTGTGGGGCGCGGGCGCGGTGCGGGCGCTGGCGGCCGCCGCCGACGGCCGGGCCGTGCTGGCCGCCCTGTCCGGCGACGTGCTGCGGCTGGACTGGGTGGACGACGGCCTGCCCAGGCACGCGCTGTCGGTGCTCTCCCCGCTGCCCGCGGGCCCCGGCCGCTCGGTCACCCTGCCCACGGCCGACCTGGCCGCCGCGGCCTCGGCCCCCGACCTGGCCGCCGCCCTGCGCGGGCGCGGCGTGCGCGCCGACGACGCGGCCCAGCTGGCCGAGATGATCACCCCGCTGACCGCGCGCGGCCAGTTCGGCGCCGCCCACCGCGACCGCTACGGCAAGCGCCACCGCGTGCCGCGCACGCTGAGCTTCTTCGACACCGCCGCGGGCCGCTACCTCCAGCTGCGCACGCCCAACCCGGACGGGGAGAACTGGACGACGATCAGCCCGGCCGACCCCCGCGCGCTGCGCCACCACCTGGGCGAGCTGGTCGCGGCTACCCCACCCGGAATCCGGCGCTGACCTCGGCGAACAGCGTCGACCGCGCGGAGTCCTCCTGCTCGATCGGCACCGTCAGCGAGACCACCCACAGGTCGGCCCCGACCGGCTGGACGTCGGCGAAGGTCACCCGGGTCAGGTCGGGGGCCGGGCCGCCGGGGGACTTCGGGAAGGACTCGACGGTGCGGAAGGTCAGCCTGCGGCCTGCGCCGCCGAGCGGGGTCTCGCCCACCAGCCGGTAGGCCGGGACGCGCGCGGCGAGATAGCCCAGGTAGTCCTCGATCTGGTGCTTCGGGACGAATTCCGGGAACCGCTCGACGACCACCTCGGCCGTGCCGGTCGGCGCGACCCAGTGCACGCGGGTGCTGTTCGGCAGGGTCTCGTGGGTGCGCTGCTCGACGAAGCGCACCCAGTCCCGCGGCACCGGCACGGCGAAGGCCCCGCCCTGCTCGCCCGCCAGCGTCGAGGCGTCGGCGGTGCGCTCGACCAGCTCGGTGCGCGGGGCCTCCGGGGCGGGCGTGGTCGTCGTCGCCGCCCTGGGCAGCACCGGCTCCCCGCCTGCGACCCTGGCCAGCGCGAACCCGCCCGCGGCCCCGCCTGCGAACAGCAGCGCGGCGACCAGGGTGAGCACCGCGGCGGCCAGCGCGCCGCGGGTGCGCACGGCCGGGGCGAACGGCAGCGGGCCGGGGGCCGGGGCCAGCGGCGCGCTGGTCTCCCCGGGCGGCTGCGGGGCCTGCTCGGGCTCGGGCGCAGGCCGGGTGACGACCGTGGTGGCCTCCTCGGGGGAGGTCTTGAGGTCGGCGAAGACCGACGGGCCGGGGCCCGGGTGCAGGGGGTGCAGCAGCTCGCGCACCTCCTGCAGCGGCATCCGGGCGGCGGGGTCCTTGACCATCAGCCCGGTGATCACCGGCAGCAGCGGCCCGTCGTAGTCGGGGACCGGCACGTCGTCGTCCACGACCCGGTGCAGGGTCTCCATCACGGGGGCGTCGGGGTCGTAGGGGGCGCGGCCGGTGACGGCGGCGAAGAGGGTCGCGCCCAGGCCCCACAGGTCCGCGGCCGGGGTGGCCTTGTCGCCGGAGACGACCTCGGGGGCGATGTAGGCGGGGGAGCCGAGCATGATCCCGCTGCGGGTGAGGGTCCGCTCCGAGACGTTGCGGGCGATGCCGAAGTCGGTGAGCTTGACCGTGCCGTCCGCGCCGACCAGCACGTTGCCGGGCTTGACGTCGCGGTGGGTGATCCCCGCGGCGTGGGCGGCCAGCAGCCCGGCGGCCACGGCCGAGCCGATCACCGCGGCCTGCACGTCGGTGCACGGCCCGTTGAGCCGCAGCAGCTGCGCCAGGCTCAGCGCCTGCACGTACTCCATGACGACGAAGGGCTCGTCCCCCTCGGTCACGACGTCGTGCAGCGTGACGACGTTCGGGTGCGCCAGCGCCGCGATGGCCCGCGCCTCGCGCAGCGTGCGCTCCCGCAGCTCGGCGGCCTCGGCGTCGGGCACCCCCGGCTGCCGCCGCACCTCCTTGACCGCGACCGGGCGCCGCAGGTGCTCGTCGTAGGCCGACCACACCACGCCCATCGCGCCCTGCCCGACCATCCCGCGCACGCGGTACCGCCCGGCGATGAGGCGCTGCTCGGAGGTCGACACGGCGGCCATTGTCCCTGATGGAACCGCCTCCCCGGGCCCTGCCCGACCGATCCGCGCCGATGCGGGCTGCGGGGGCCGTGGCAGCCGCCACACGGGGCTGCATCGTTAATCGTCATTAGCGTCACAGCCCGGATGCCGGTGGTTTCCGTAGCATTGCGGGGCATGACAGCCGATGGCCTCGTTCTCGCAGGTGAGCACCCGGCGGCCAGCCGGGAGCAGTGGCGGGAGCTGGTCGCGGGGGTGCTGCGCAAGTCCGGCGCGGCGCTCGGCGACCAGCCGGTCGAGGCGGTGCTCGCCGCCCGGACCTACGACGGCATCGAGATCGCGCCGCTCTACACCGCCGCCGACGCCGCCCCCGCCGCGGGGATGCCCGGGTTGCCGCCCTACACCCGCGGCGCGCGCCCCGACGGGCACGTGCGCGGCGGGTGGGACGTGCGCCAGCGCCACGCCGACCCGGCGACCACCGCCGCGGCCGTCCTCGCCGACCTGGAGAACGGGGTCAGCTCGCTCTGGCTGGTGGCGGGCGGGTCCGGCATCCCGGTCGCCCGGCTGGCCGACGTGCTCGCCGACGTCCACCTCGACCTCGCCCCCGTCACCCTGGACGCGGGCGCGGAGTTCGCCGACGCCGCGGCCGAGCTGCTGCGCGTGCACGCCGAGAAGGGCGTGCCCGCCGCCGAGACCCGCGGCAGCCTGGGCGCCGACCCGATCGGCCACCAGGCGCGCACCGCGACGGCCCCCGACCTCGCCGCCGCCGCGTCGCTGGCCACATCCGCCGCCGAATACCCGAACCTGCGCGCCATCACCGTCGACGGCCTGCCGTACCACGACGCCGGCGGCTCCGACGCCCAGGAGCTCGGCGCCGCCATCGCCGCGGGCGTGGCCTACCTGCGGGCGCTGACCGAGGACCTGCCCGTCGCCCGCGCCGCCGAGCTGCTGGAGTTCCGCTTCGCCGCGACCGCCGACCAGTTCCTCACCATCGCCAAGCTGCGGGCCGCGCGCAGGCTGTGGGCGCGGGTCGGCGAGGTCAGCGGGTTCACCGCGCCGCAGCGCCAGCACGCCGTCACCGCCACCGCGATGCTCAGCCGCCGCGACCCGTGGGTGAACATGCTGCGCGCCACGCTGGGCTGCTTCGGCGCGGGCGTCGGCGGGGCGGACGCGGTCACCGTGCTGCCCTTCGACGCCGCCATCGGCCTGCCGGACGCCTTCGCCCGGCGCATCGCCCGCAACACCCAGTCGGTGCTGCTGGAGGAGTCGCGGCTGGCCGGGGTGATCGACCCCGCGGGCGGCTCCTGGTACGTCGAGCGCCTAACCGACGACCTCGCCCGCGCCGCGTGGGCGTGGTTCACCGAGATCGAGCGCCACGGCGGGATCGTCGCCGCGCAGGGGTCGGGCCTCGTCGCCGACCGCATCGCCGAGACCTGGGCGGCCCGCCGGGACAACCTGGCCCACCGCGTGGACGCCCTGACCGGCGTCAGCGAGTTCCCCCACCTGGCCGAGCAGCCGGTCGAGCGGCCCCCGGCCCCCGCCGCCCCGGCAGGCGGCCTCCCGGTGCACCGCTACGCCGAGGAGTTCGAGGACCTGCGCGACCGCTCCGACCGCGCGCTGGCCGCCACCGGGGCGCGCCCGCGCGTCTTCCTGGCCACCCTCGGCCCGGTCGCCGCCCACACCGCCCGCGCGACCTTCGCGGCCAACCTCTTCCAGGCGGGCGGCATCGAGACCCCCGCCGACGCGGTGGAGCGCTACGACGGCTCCGCGGTCGTCTGCCTCTGCGGGACCGACAATGCCTACGCGGAGCAGGCCGCCGACGCCGTCGCCGCCCTGCGCGCGGCGGGCGCGCGGAAGGTGCTGCTGGCGGGCAAACCGTCGGACGAGTACCAAGTGGACGGTTTCGTCCACACCGGCTGCGACGCCATCGCCGTCCTCCGCCAGATCCACGCCGACCTGGAGGTCCCGGCATGAGCATCCCCGACTTCAGCGGCATCGAGCTGGGCGAGCCCGCGCCGGTCGAGCCCGGCGCGTGGGCCGCCGCGCTGCAGGCGGCCACCGGCAAGGGCGCCGACGCGCTGGCCTGGGAGACCCCGGAGGGCATCCCGGTCAAGCCGGTCTACACCGCCGAGGACCTCGCGGGGCTGGACTTCCTCGACACCTACCCGGGCATCGCGCCGTTCCTGCGCGGCCCGTACCCGACGATGTACGTCAACCAGCCGTGGACCATCCGCCAGTACGCCGGGTTCTCCACCGCCGAGGAGTCCAACGCCTTCTACCGCCGCAACCTCGCCGCGGGCCAGAAGGGCCTGTCGGTCGCCTTCGACCTGGCCACCCACCGCGGCTACGACTCCGACCACCCGCGCGTGGCGGGCGACGTCGGCATGGCGGGCGTGGCCATCGACTCCATCTACGACATGCGCACGCTCTTCGACGGCATCCCGCTGGACAAGATGAGCGTGTCGATGACCATGAACGGCGCGGTCCTGCCCGTGCTGGCGCTCTACGTCGTGGCGGCCGAGGAGCAGGGGGTGGCCCCCGAGCAGCTCGCCGGGACCATCCAGAACGACATCCTCAAGGAGTTCATGGTCCGCAACACCTACATCTACCCGCCCCGGCCGTCGATGCGGATCATCTCCGACATCTTCGCCTACACCTCCCAGCACATGCCCAAGTACAACTCCATCTCGATCTCCGGCTACCACATGCAGGAGGCCGGGGCGACCGCCGACCTGGAGCTGGCCTACACGCTGGCCGACGGCGTGGAGTACATCCGGGCGGGCATGGGCGCGGGGCTGGACGTGGACCGCTTCGCCCCCCGGCTGTCGTTCTTCTGGGCGATCGGGATGAACTTCTTCATGGAGGTCGCCAAGCTGCGCGCGGCCCGGCTGCTGTGGGCCAAGCTGGTCAAGCGGTTCGAGCCCAAGTCGGCCAAGTCGCTGTCGCTGCGCACGCACTGCCAGACCTCCGGCTGGTCGCTGACCGCGCAGGACGTCTACAACAACGTCATCAGGACCTGCGTGGAGGCGATGGCCGCCACCCAGGGCCACACGCAATCCCTGCACACCAACGCCCTCGACGAGGCGCTGGCGCTGCCGACGGACTTCTCCGCGCGCATCGCCCGCAACACCCAGCTGGTGCTCCAGCAGGAATCCGGCACCACGCGGGTGATCGACCCGTGGGGCGGCAGCGCGTTCGTCGAGCGGCTGACCGCCGACCTCGCCGCCAAGGCGTGGGGCCACATCACCGAGGTCGAGGCCGCGGGCGGGATGGCCAAGGCGATCGACGCGGGCATCCCCAAGCTGCGCATCGAGGAGGCCGCGGCCCGCACCCAGGCCCGCATCGACTCCGGCCGCCAGCCGGTGATCGGGGTCAACAAGTACCGGCTGGCCGAGGACGAGCGCATCGACGTGCTCAAGGTCGACAACGCGGGTGTGCGCGCCCAGCAGATCGCCAAGCTGGAGCGGCTGCGGGCCGAGCGCGACGCGGGCGCGGTCGAGTCGGCGCTGCACGCGCTGACCCGGGCCGCCGAGGGCGGGGGCAACCTGCTGGAGCTGGCCATCGCGGCCGCCCGCGCCAAGGCCACCGTCGGCGAGATCTCCGACGCGCTGGGCAAGGTGTGGGGACGCCACGCCGCCCAGATCCGTACCATCTCGGGGGTGTACCGGGAAGAGGTCGGCCAGTCGTCCACAGTGGACTCCGCGCGGGCTGTCGTGGACGCCTTCGCCGAGGCCGAGGGCCGCCGCCCGCGCATCCTGGTGGCCAAGATGGGCCAGGACGGGCACGACCGCGGCCAGAAGGTGATCGCCACCGCGTTCGCCGACCTGGGCTTCGACGTCGACGTGGGCCCGCTGTTCTCCACCCCGGCCGAGGTCGCGCGCCAGGCCGTCGAGGCCGATGTGCACATCGTCGGGGTGAACTCGCTGGCCGCGGGCCACCTCACCCTGGTCCCCGCGCTGCGCGCCGAGCTGGCCGAGCTGGGCCGCGACGACATCATGATCGTCGTCGGCGGCGTCATCCCGCCCCAGGACTACGACGACCTGCGCGCGGCCGGGGCCGCGGCGATCTTCCCGCCCGGCACGGTGATCGCCGACGCGGCCGCCGAGCTGCTGGGCAAGCTCGCCGAGCAGCACGGGCACCGGCTTGGGTAGGACCGTCGACGTCGACCGGTACGCCGAGGGCGTGCTCGCAGGCGACCGCGGGCTGCTGTCGCGGGCGATCACCCTGGTGGAGTCGCGCAGGCCCGACCACCGCGCGCTGGCCCAGCGGCTGCTGGTCGAGCTGCTGCCGCACGCGGGCGGGGCGCACCGGGTCGGCATCACCGGCGTGCCGGGCGTGGGCAAGTCCACGTTCATCGACACCCTGGGCACCAACCTGACCGCCCAGGGCCGCAAGGTCGCCGTGCTGGCCGTCGACCCGTCGTCCACCCGGACCGGCGGCTCGATCCTGGGCGACAAGACCCGGATGGCGCGGCTGGCGGTGGACCCGGCGGCGTTCATCCGGCCCTCGCCCACCTCGGGGACGCTCGGCGGGGTGGCCAAGGCGACCCGGGAGACCATCGTGCTGATGGAGGCCGCCGGGTACGACACCGTCCTGGTGGAGACCGTCGGGGTCGGCCAGTCGGAGACGGCGGTGGCGAACATGGTCGACTGCTTCCTGTTCCTGACCCTGGCCCGCACCGGCGACCAGCTGCAGGGGATCAAGAAGGGCGTGCTGGAGCTGGCCGACGTCATCGCGGTCAACAAGGCCGACGGCGAGCACGCCCAGGAGGCCCGGCGCGCCGCCCGGGAGCTGGCCTCGGCGCTGCGCCTGATGCGCGACCCCGCCGCGAGCTGGACGACCCCGGTCCTGACGTGCAGCGGTGCGGAGAACATCGGCCTGGACGCGGTGTGGGAGCAGGTCCAGGCGCACCACCGGGCGCTCGCGGAGTCCGGCGAGCTGGCCGAGAAGCGCCGCCGCCAGCAGGTGGACTGGACCTGGGCGCTGGTGCGCGACACCCTGCTGACCCGGCTGCGCGAGCACCCCGGCGTCCGCGCCGAGGCCCCCGAGCTGGAGCGGCGGGTGCGCGCGGGCGAGCTGACGCCCACCCTGGCCGCCGAGCGGATCCTCGACCTGTTCGGCGGCTGACCTGTCGGGGCCGTGCGGTAGGTGTGGGGCATGACGCGGTTCGTGCTCGTCCCCGGCGCCGGTGGCGCGCCCTCGTACTGGAGCCGGGTGCTGCCCGGCCTGGTCGCCCGCGGCCACGAGGCCGTCGCGGTCGACCTGCCCGGGCCCGACCCGGACGCCGGGCTGCCGCAGTACCGCGACGCCGTGCTCGCCGCCCTGCGCGGCGACGACGTGGTGGTCGCCCAGTCGCTGGGGGCCTTCCCCGCGGTGATGGCCTGCGCGCAGCACCCCGTCGCAGAGTTGGTGCTGGTCAACGCCATGATCCCGGCACCGGGCGAGACCCCGGGGCAGTGGTGGGGCAACACCGGCTCGGAGGCCGCGCGCCGGGCCGCGGCGCGGGCGGGCGGCTACCCCGAGGAGTTCGACCTGGCCACCTACTTCCTCCACGACGTGCCGCCGGAGGTCCTGGGCGAGGACCGCGACGAGGCCGACATCGCCTTCGGCCAGCCGTGCGCGGTCGACGCTTGGCCCGCCGTGCCCACCCGGGTGATCGCCGGGGCGCACGACCGGTTCTTCCCGGTCGACTTCCAGCGCCGCCTGGCCCGCGAGCGGCTGGGGCTGGCCGCGGAGGTCGTCCCAGGTGGGCACCTCAACGCCCTGTCCCGACCCGATGAGCTGATCGAGCTCCTGCTCGCGGATCATGCGATCGGCCTACCCGCGGCGGGGCGACCACCGGGCTAGGCTTGGCGTGATCACCGCCGTCACCTGGAGGTCGCGTGTCCCGCCTGCTGGCCGCAGCGCTGCTCGGCGTCACCCTGCTCGGCGCCGTGGCGCTCGGGCCGACCGCGACGGCAGCGCCCGCCGAGCGCCCGGTCGCGCAGCAGACGACCACCGCGCCGCCGGGGCCGACGCTGAACCCGCCGACCGAGGGGGACGCCGCCGACTCCCGGCGCAAGGTCGTCTTCACCGTGACCGCGCTCGTCCTCGTCGGACTCGTCGTCTACGGCAACCGGGTGCGGCGCAAGCGGGCCAAGAAGTAGCCCTGCGGTTCACCGGCCGATCGTCTTGATCAACAGACCAGTCGGGACGAAGCCCGCGCCGCCGCTCACCGCTTCGACGATGCCGTCCGGCAGCCCAGGATGCGAAATCGCGGCGATGTCAGCGGGCCATGGTGCACTATTGACTGCAAATGAGCAGCGGAACCACGTCTCAGCAGGTCACTGGAGGGGTCGCGTGACAGTGTTGGAATCGCGGCCCGACATGCCCGCAGACCCGGGTCGAGGAGCCCGCGGAGGGCGGTCCACCGTGCTGATCACACCGACGGGCGTCAGTATGCCCGGTGTGGACGATCTAGGAGCAGGACGCGGACCGGCCTGGCTGGACGACTGGCTGGCGGCCAACACCGCCGACGTGCTCGCCTGGTTCCGGCACATCCACGCCCACCCCGAGCTGTCCCGCCGGGAGTACGCGACCACCGAGCTGGTCGCCGGGCTGCTGAAGTCCTACGGCCTCGAACCGCGGCTGCTGCCCGGCAACACCGGCCTGATCTGCGACATCGGCGAAGGCGACCGCTGCGTGGCGCTGCGCGCCGACCTCGACGCCCTGCCGATGGCCGAGGACACCGGCCTGCCCTACGCCTCCACCGCGCCCGGCGCGGCCCACAGCTGCGGCCACGACGCGCACACCGCCATCCTGCTGGCCACCGGCATCGCGCTGGCCTCCGGCCCGCCGCTGCCCGGCCGGGTCCGGCTGATCTTCCAGCCCGCCGAGGAGGTCATGCCCGGCGGCGCGCTGGAGGTCATCGACGCGGGCGGGCTCGACGGCGTGCAGCGCATCTTCGGCCTGCACTGCGACCCGCGCGTCGAGGTCGGCCGGGTCGGCACCCGGGTCGGCGCGATCACCTCGGCCACCGACCTGCTGGAGCTGCGGCTCACCTCGCCCGGCGGCCACACCTCCCGCCCGCACCTGACCGCCGACCTGGTGCACGCCCTGGGCAGCGTCATCACCGGCCTGCCCGCCCTGCTGTCCCGCCGCGTCGACCCGCGCTCGGGCACCGTCCTGGTCTGGGGCGCGGTCCACGCGGGCGAGGCGCCCAACGCCGTCCCCCAGGAGGGCGTGCTGCGCGGCACCCTCCGCACCGGCGACCACGACGTCTGGGTGGACCTGGAGCCGCTGGTCGCGGGCCTGGTCCAGGCCCTGCTGGCCCCCACCGGCGTCGGCTTCGAGCTGCAGCACCGCCGCGGCGTCCCCCCGGTCATCAACGAGCGCGAGAGCACCCAGATGCTCCGCGCCGCCATCGAGACCGCTCTCGGCGAGGACGCCCTCGCAGGCACCAAGCAATCCTCCGGCGGCGAGGACTTCGGCTGGTACCTCGAACACGTCCCCGGCAGCTTCATGCGCCTAGGCGTCTGGGACGGCGAAGGCCCCATGCGCGACCTCCACCAACCCACCTTCCAACTAGACGAACGAGCCCTCCTCACCGGCATCCGCGTCATGACCCACACGGCCCTGACCGCCCTCACCTGGCCCACCACCTGAAACCCGCTTGACACGTCGAACGCCTGATCGATAACTTGCTCGACGTCTAGGTCGGGTTGTCCCCCGAGGTGGGCGGGGCTTCGCCCCTTTGTCCCTGCGCCCGCGAGCGCTATCAGCAGGCTGTAGAGCTACTGCGGTGTCGCCGGGCAAGCGGTTCAACCCCACCTATCCGTCCCCACCCATCCGTCAGGCACCGCAGCGGGATCAGACAAGCACCCCAGCGGGTGCGTCCGCGCCGCGAGCTGGCACGAACAGCCGCCCCCCGGAACGCGGCCGCCCTCCGGCAGGTGACCCGGCGCATTTCGAGCAGGCCACCTCGCCCTGCTTAAACTCCGCCTCGCCCCCGCCTGCGCCCCTCCTCCGTGCCGACACCAGCTCCGCCCTGCCCAGCGACCACACCACCGCCGAACCGCAGCCGCGCGACCCCGGCCCTCACCGCGTCTGCGAACGCCCCACGCCCGACGACGCTAGCCGTCGCCGGCGACCAGCGCTCCGCATCGAGATCGACACGCTGTCCCCGCACGTGGGTGCAGTCCTCCGCGCGGACGCTGACCGTCACCGGCACGCTCACCAACACCGGCGCCATCTCCGAGGTCGACCTGCGTGCAACTCGGCACCGAGGCCGGTCCGCGAGGCGATCACCATCACCGACCTCGTCGCCAGCTCATCGACCGCGTATCCCCGCAGGCCACCTCCCCCTGCTCGAACTCCGCCTCGACGCCCCGCCCGCGCTCCTCCTCCGCACCAACGCCGTCCGACACCCGCCCGCGCTCCCCCTCCGCGCCGACACCGCCCGACACCGACTCCGACCTGCCCGGCGACCCACCACTGCCGAACCGCAAGCGCGCGACATCTCCGGTCGCCGGAAACTCGGTTGACACGTCGAACGTCTGATCGATAGCTTGCCCGACGTCTAGGTTGGCTTGTCCCCCGAGGTGGGCGGGGCTTCGCCCCTTTCCCGGCCCACGAGCGCGGTCGGGGCGGTCTCGCTGGCGGGACAGGGGCCACGCTCCCGTGTGGTGGGTTGGAATCCGCGGAACCGGTGGGGTGGCCCGGTCGTCCAATGTGCGACCGGAGTCTGTCCGGCTGATCGGCGGAGGTGGCGATGGGTGCCGAGCATCGGGCCCAGGTCGATGAGCTGCTCGCGGGGTACCGGCGCAGCCGCGACCAGTTGGCCGAGGTGCACCGGATCCTGGGCGCGGTTGCGAAGTCGGCGACCAGCGCGTGCGGGACGGTGACGGCCACGGTGTCGGCCTACGGGGCTCTCGTCGGGCTGACCATCCGGGACGACGCCTATCGCGTGCACCAGCCGTCCGCGCTGGCCGGGGTTGTGGTCGGGGTCGTGGGGGATGCGGCCGGGTTGGCCGCGCGGGCCGCCGATGAGGTCATGGCCCCGGTGCTGCCCGCCGGGACGGACCCGGCGGCGCTGCGCCGCGGCACGGCCGATCTGACCGCCGCCGAGCTGGCCCCGCCGGTCGAGGAGTTCGACTTCGAGCGCGCCACCTGGCTGGAGTCCGACGAGCGGGGAGACGCCCGATGACCGACGGCTTCCGCGTCGACACCGACGGCCTCGCCCGCCGCGCGGGCGAGTTCTCCGAGCTGGCTGCCCGCGCGGGCGCCATCCACCGCGACCTCGCCGACCGCCTCGCCGCCCTCGGCGGCTGCTGGGGCGACGACGCCGTCGGCGCCAGCTTCGCCGCCGCGCACGCCCCCGGCGCGGAGGCGACCCTCGGCGACCTCGACGCGCTGCCCGGCAGGCTGGGCGAGGTGGGCGGCCGATTCGCCGACACCGCCGCCGAGTACGAAGCTGCGGAGACCGACAACGTCCAGGCCATCGGGGAGTAGCGATGGGTATCGAACTGCCCCTTGAACTCGCCGAGGTCGCCGCCGCCACCGGCGTCGCCTGGCCGCAGGCCGACGAGGACCGCATGCGCGAGGCGGCCGCCGCCTGGCGCGAGGCCGCCGCCCGGATGACCACCCTCTCCGGTGACGCCGACGCGGCCGCCAGCGCTGCCCTCGGCACCTTCGCAGGCGACGCCGCCGACGCCGCCCGCGCCCACTGGTCTGGCTTCGTCGGCCCCGACGCGGGTCACCTGACCGTCACCGCCCGCGGCTGCCTCGCCGCCGCCGACCGCCTGGAACGCGCGGCCGACCAGGTCGGCGCGGCGAAGGTGGAGATCGTCCGCAACCTGGTCGACCTCGCCCGCAACACCCAGGCCGCCCGTGCCGCAGGCACCCCGACGGCCCTGCTGGGCATCGACACCGCGGTGGCGGCGACCTCGGCGAACATCGCCGCGGTGACCGACACGCTGGTCAGCGCGGTAGCCCCCAACGGCCCGGACGTGACCTCGGTCCGCCAGGTGGCCAACGCCAGCCCCGGCGCCCGCCTGCCCGTCGACCCCCGCGGAGCCGACCCCCGCCCGGCAGCCCCGCTGATCGGCGCGATCACCGTCCCCGGCAGCTCCGCCGCCCCTCTAGGCGACACCACCCGCGGCTACACCGATGCGGTGGGGAACGCAGGCCCTGCCGCCCCGGGCGGCGTCACGCGCGGTTTCACGGATGCCGCTGCCGGGCCCGCCGGCCTGACCGATGCGCTGGGCAATGCGACGCGCGGTGTCACCGACGCGGGGAACGCTGCTGGCGGGCCTGCGGGGCTGACGGACGCGCTGGGGAATGTCACGCGAGGCTTCACGGATGCGGCGGGGAACGCCGCCGCTGGACCTGGCGGCTTGACCGATGCCCTGGGCAATGCGACGCGGGGTTTCACTGACGCAGCGGGGAATGCCGCCGCTGGACCTGGCGGCTTGACGGATGCGCTCGGGAATGTCACGCGGGGCTTCACCGACGCGGTAGGGAATGCCGCTGCTGGTCCTGGTGGCCTGACGGATGCGTTGGGCAATACGACGCGGGGCTTTACCGACGCGGTGGGGAATGCGGCTGCTGGTCCTGGCGGTCTGACGGATGCGTTGGGCAATGCGACGCGGGGCTTCACTGACGCGGTCGGGAACGCTGCTGGTGGGTCCGGTGGGCTGACGGATGCCCTGGGGAATGTCACGCGGGGCTTCACGGATGCCGTGGGGAATGCCGCTGGTGGTCCTGGTGGTCTAACGGATGCGTTGGGTAATGCGACGCGGGGCTTTACCGACGCGGTGGGGAATGCCGCTGGTGGGCCCGGTGGGCTGACCGATGCGTTGGGGAATGTCACGCGCGGGGTCGGCGAGGGGGTGGGGAACGCCGCTGGTGGTGTGGTTGATGCGGTGGGCAAGGCGGTGGCTGGTCCCGGTGGCGTGACCGATGCGGTGGGGAACGCGGCGCAGGGCGTCGCGGATGTGGTGCGCGGGGAGGCCGTCGGTGGGGTGGAGAATGCCGCTCGCGGGATGACCGATGCGGTGGTGGACACCGCTGGAAATGCGGCGCGCGGGCTGGCGGATGCCGTTCCCGGGGCCGTCGTCGGACCCGCCGACGAGTGGGCGATGGACCTGCCGACCCCGCCCGCGGGCATGCCGGTGGTCGACTCTGCCGTGCACGCCGCCTCCGCAGCCGTCCTCGACGCGCCGCAAGCGCCCGTGGCCCCAGGCCAGCCGCAGCCCGCCGCACCCGCGGCCCCGCTCACCACCGCCAACCCCGCCGCGCTCGGCACCCCAGGCACCGCCGCGGCCCCCCTATCCGGCCCCACCCCCTCCGGCGGCCCGACCCTCCCAGGCCCCCGCGCCCACCCCGGCACCCTCCCACCCACCGACACCCGCCCCGCCGACCAACGCCCCTCCGACCGCTCCACCCCCCAACGCCCCACCGAAGCCCGCCCAAGCGACCCCCGAACCGACCCCCGCTCCAACGACCCCCGCACCGGCGACAGCCGCAGTGGCGACCACCGCGGCGGCGACAACCGCAGCGCGGACGAACAAGCCGCCGACCAACTCGCCGCGGACGAACTCGCCGAGGGCCAACTCGCCGAGGGGCAGCCTGCTGCCGATCAGCTCGCCGTGGGCCAGCCTGCTGCGGATCGGCCTGCTGCCGACCACAGCGCCCTTGACCAGCGCGCTATAGATCCGCGAGTTGTAGACCAGCGTGCGATGGACGGGTGGGCTGCCGGTCCGGCTGCTGTGGACCAGCATGCCGCCGATCAGCGAGCCGCAGACCATCGCGCCGCTGATCAGCGGGCGGCGGAGCAGTGGGGGGCTGATCAGCGTGCGGCTGGTCAGGCGGGTGCCCACCAGTGGGCCGAGCAGTGGGCGGCAGGCGATCAGCGCGACGCTTGGGTCGCCGATCCGTGGGGGCAGCCCTCAAGCGATCAACCCGACGCAGTCGGCCTCGCCATCCCCATCGCAGGCATGGGTGGGGTCGCAGTGCGGGAGCAGCATCCCGCGCCCCGGCACAGCGATGGGAACCAGCTCGCCCGGTTGCCCGGCGTCTTCGCGGGCGCGGCGATCGGGGAGGCGGATCGGGACGCGCTGTCGTTGTTCCTGTTGCATCTGTTCCCCATCGGCTACCTGCCGCAGGTCGCTGATGAGCCGCATGAGCAGTTGCCTGCGCCGCAAGCCGAGGTGGACTACGCAGCCGGGTTGCGGTTCCCGCCGGAGGACCACCCCGACGCCCGGCTCGTCGATGCCACCACCCCCGCCCCGGTCACCCGCACCGAAGGCACGGACCCGGCGCACCTCGCCGAGGGGTACGACCCGCTCGGCGGGCTGCACGAGCGGGACTGGGACCGGCGGTTCCTCGTCAAGGCAGCCGACGGCGCCCGCCGGGCCGAGTACGCCTGGCCGCCGGGGGAGCAGTACCCCGAGGGCGGGGCGGCGCACGGCGAGCCCGTGGTCCTGCAGCCGGGGGCCGTCGTCGACCGCCTGGGCACCCCCGAGGGCCGCGTCTTCGCCCCCGACGGCACGCCCTTCGCCGAGCGGTCGCTGCCGCCGGACCACCTGCGGGCGCTGCGCCGGTACCGGGTGGCGCGGCCGCTGCCGGTGTGGCGGGCGGCGTCGGCGCCGTGGTTCGGGCAGCGCGGCGGCGGCATCCGGCTGCGCACGACCCGCTCGGCCGTCGAGCTGGTGGCGCTGGGGTACCTGGTCGAGATCACGGAGGACGGGCAGTGAACGCCGAAACCATCGCCGAGTGGCTGCGCGCGGTCGGCGTGCCCGAGCAGGTCGTGTCGATCGGCGCCGAGGTGGACAACACCTGGTGCCTGCTGCGCGACCCCGCGGGCGACGCCTGGGAGGTGTTCTGGCGCGAGCAGGGCAACCGCTACGACTGGGCCCGGTTCAGCAACGAGCAGGTCGCCTGCCACTACCTGTTCGGCCGCCTGGTCTGGTCCCAGGTCGTGCGCGGCGCGGTGGGGGTGCTGCCGTCAGCGGCGAAGTAGGTCGAGCACGGCGTCGTGCAGCAGGCCGTTGGTCGACAGCGCCGAGCCGCCGTCGAAGCGGGCCGCGCCGCCGAGGTCGGTGAAGCGCCCGCCCGCCTCCTCGACGATGACCTGGACCGCGGCGACGTCCCACGGGTTGACCACGGCCTCCGCGGCCACGTCGATCGCGCCCTCGGCGACCAGGCAGTGCGACCAGAAGTCGCCGAAGGCGCGGTTCTCCCAGCAGGCGTCCACCAGGTCGAGGTACTTCTCCCGCGAGTGGTGCTCCACCCACGTCCCCAGGTGCGTGGTGGACAGGTAGGCGTCCGGCAGCGCGGCCACCGCCGACACCGACATCCGCACGGCCTCGCCGCCCGCGCCGACCCACGCGCCGTGGTCGCGCGCGGCGAACCAGCGCCGCCCCAGCGCGGGCGCGCTCACCACGCCCACCACCGGCACGCCGTCCTCCACCAGGGCGATGAGCGTCGCCCACGCTGGTACGCCGCGCAGGAAGTTCTTGGTCCCGTCGATCGGGTCCAGCACCCAGGTCCGGCCCGCCCCGACGGCCCCGCCGCGCTCCTCGCCCGCGACCGCGTCGCGCGGGAACTCCGCGGCGATCAGCGCCCGGACCGCGTCCTCCACGGCGGTGTCGGCGTCGGTGACCGGGGTGCGGTCCGGCTTGCGCGTGACCACCAGATCGCGCGCCTGGAAGCGGGTGACGGTGATCTCGTCGGCCGCGTCGGCCAACCGGATGGCGAAGTTGAGGTCGCGGGACACGCCCGAGATCGTGTCACGCCTACGCTGGGGGGCGTGAGCGTGGTGCTACTGGCCGAGGACGACACGGCCATCGCCGAACCGCTGTCCCGGGCGCTGCACCGGGAGGGCTACGACGTCGTGGTCGTCGGCGACGGCCACCGGGCGCTGGACCTGGCCAGCGCGGGCGGCCTCGACCTCCTGGTGCTCGACCTCGGCCTGCCCGGCCTGGACGGGCTGGACGTGTGCAGGCGGCTGCGGGCCGCGGGGCGGAGCATCCCCGTGCTGATGCTCACCGCCCGCGCCGACGAGGTGGACTTCGTCGTCGGCCTCGACGCGGGCGCGGACGACTACGTGGCCAAGCCGTTCCGGCTGGCCGAGCTGCTGGCCCGCATCCGGGCGCTGCTGCGCCGCCAGGCCCCGGGCGCGATCGAGGTCAACGGCGTGCGGATGGACCTGGCCGCGCGGGTGGTGACCGTCGACGGCGTCGAGATCAACCTGGCGAACAAGGAGTTCGAGCTGCTGCGCGTGCTGATCCAGCGCGCGGGCCAGGTCGTCACCCGCGAGGAGATCCTGTCGGAGGTGTGGAGCGACCCCGAGCTCAAGGGCAGCAAGACGCTGGACATGCACATGTCCTGGCTGCGCCGCAAGCTCGGCGACGTCGGGCCGCGGGTGGCCGAGCGGCGCATCGCCACGGTCCGCGGGGTCGGCTTCCGGTTCAACGCGGACTAGGCGTGCGCCGCCGCATCCTCCTGGCGATCATGCTCGCGGTGCTGGTGACCGCGTGCACGCTGGGCATCCCGCTGGGCTACACCGCGCTGCAGATCGTCGAGCAGATCACCCGCGACGACCTGGCCGCCCGCGCCCAGGGGATCGCCACCCGGCTGGACGACGAGATCGCGGGCGGGCGCCGGGTGGAGCTGCGCAAGGTCGCCGTCGCCGTGCCCGAGGGCGGGCGGCTGGAGGTGACCCTGCCCGGCCAGGGCGAGCGGTTCCTCGGCCCGGCGATCGTCGGCGACGCCGTGACCGAAGAGGTGTCGATGGTGCAGCAGGGGGTGGTGCGGCTGTCGGTGTCGGCGGGGCCGATGCGCACCCGGCAGACGCAGGTCGCCCTGCTGGTGGCGCTGGTGATCGTGACGACGGTGGGCATCGGCGCGGTGGTGGCGACGGTGACCACGCGGCGGCTGGCCCGGCCGCTGCGGCACGTCGCCGACCGGGCCAGCAGGCTCGGCGCGGGCGACTTCCGGCTCGACAGCACCCGCTACGACCTGGCCGAGCTCGACTCGGTCGCCGACGCGCTCGACACCTCGGCCACCGCGCTGGCCCACCTCATCCAGCGCGAGCGCGACCTCGTCGGCGACGTGTCCCACCAGCTGCGCAGCAGGCTCACCGCCCTGCAGCTGCGGCTGGAGAACCTCGCGGGCGCCCCGGACGAGGAGACCGCCAGCGAGGCCCGCGCGGGCCTGGCCCAGGCCGACCGGCTGGCCGAGGTGCTCGACGAGCTGCTGGCCGCCGCCCGGGTGGCCCGCGCGGGCGGGGCCGAGCCGGTCGACCTGGCCCGCGAGCTGACCGCGATCGCCGAGGAGTGGCGCAAGCCGCTGCGCGTCGACGGCCGCACGCTGCGCCTTCGCCTGCAGCCCAACCTGATCGTGCGCGCCACGCCCGCGCGGCTGCGCGAGGCGATCGGGGTGCTGCTGGACAACGCGCACCGCCACGGCGGCGGCACGGTCACCCTGACCGCGCGGGTCAGCGGCGAGACGGTGGTGGTCGAGGTGGCCGACAACGGCCCGGGCGTGCCCGACGAGCTGGCCCCGCACATCTTCGACCGGGGCGTCTCCGGCGCGGGCTCGACCGGGCTGGGCCTGGCGCTGGCCCGGGCGCTGGTGGACTCCGACGGCGGCAGGCTGGAGCTGTCGACGGCCAAACCGGCGACGTTCTCGGTGTTCCTGCGGATGCCGCGCGCGGGCGACTTCACCGGGGTGAGCTGGCCTGCCGAGAAGATCCCGCGCTAGTCGTAGCTGCGGTGCTCGCGGAGCTGGTCGGGGAAGACCCACTTGCGGAAGCCCCAGAACCGGAAGCCGGTCGCCAGCAGCATGCCGATGATGGAGCCGCTGATGAAGTCCGCCGTCTCCTGCACCAGCAGGCTCACGTGCGGGGTCTCCAGGTCGAGCACGTAGCGGGACACGTACGGCGGGATCAGGTTGATGGCCACGCCGCAGCCGCTGATGAGGAAGAACAGCGCCGCCTCGTGGTGGCGCTCCCGGCCGCCGCGGGAGCGGAAGGACCACTCGCGGTTCAGGATGTAGGACACGATCGTGGCGATGATGACCGCGATCGCCTTGGCGGTGACCGGTTTGTCCCCCAGGACGGTGAACTTCAGCAGGTACCAGATCGCGTTGTCGATGACGAACGTCGTGCCGCCGACGATCCCGAACTTCAGCAGCTCGCGGTGCTTGAGCAGCACCCGGCGCAGCGGCTCGGGCACCCTGGCGAGCACGGACTCGACTACGGACACCGCCGCAGTCTACGGAAAGGCGCTAGTCAGGCAGCGCGTTCAGTGGGACCGGTCACCGCGCGCAACCTGCGCACGGCTCGCACGTCCGCCTGCGGGAACACCCACTTCTTGAACGCCCACCAGCGGAACACCATCGCCAGCAGCGTCCCCAGGACGATGCCGGAGGCGAAGTCGGCGATCTCCTGGGTGAACCGCGACACCTCGGGCACCTTCAGGTGCAGCAGGTACCGCGAGACCGCCAGCGGCGCGGAGTTGATCGCCACCCCGATGCCGCTGATGAGGAAGAACAGCGCCGCCTCGTGCGGGCGCTCCCGGCCGCCGCGGGTGCTGAACGACCATTCGCGGTTGAGCACGTAGGACACGATGGTGGCGATGATGACGGCGATCGCCAGCGCGGTCACGGGGTTGTCGGTGAGCACGGTGAGCTTGAGGGCGTAGTTCACCGCGTTCGTCACCACGAAGCACACGCCCCCGACCACGGCGAAGCGCAGCAGTTCGCGGTGCTTGGTCAGAGCGGCCCGGACCGGCTCCGGCAGGCGGGCCAGCACGGTCTCGACGACGGCCATGTGGGCGGAGTCTAACCAGCCCCGATCACCGGTCGTGATCGAGCCCCCACCGGGCGCTCAGCAGGATGCGCCCGAACGGCCCCGTCCCTGGTTGCCCCGGCAGTCGGAACGGGATTCCCCCTTACCGCGCCGTGTGGTCGTGCTGGGCGCGGTCGTCGTGGTCGGGGGTGTCGTGGTGGGGGCGGTCGTGGACGTCGAGGTCGTCGGGCTGGGTGCCGGGGGCACGGCGGTCGCGGGCGCCTGCTCGGCGGGCGGCGCGGGGGCGCTCGGCGGCGCGGTCGGGGCCCCGGTGGCCTCCGGCCGGGTCGGGGGGACCGGCGGGGCGGGCGGGTCGGCCGGGGCTGGCGGGTGCGGCGGGTGCACCTGCGGCCACCACGGGCCGAACGGCGGGACCTTGAGCCGGACGGTCTGGACCGCCGTGCCGAGCGTGCCGGTCACGGTGATGTCGCGCCAGGTGAGGTCGTTCGGGTGGTCGAAGTGGCGGCGCACCCGCAGTTGCAGCCGGACGCCCTCGCCCGGCTCGACCGCGTCGCGCGTGCGGCAGGTCGTGGTGGTGCGGTCGGTGGCGCAGGTGATCCCCGGCCCCGAGATCTGCTTGCCGGGCACGTCCGCGGTGATCTCGATGGGCTTGGTGCTCTCGCCGGTGTTGCGGGCGCGCACGGTGAGGATGATGTCGCGGCCCCACGGCCAGATCGTCTCGAACCAGCCGTCGTTGTGGGCGTCGGCGGTGAGCCGGATGCCGTCGGGCTTCTCCCGCACCTGGATGGGCACCGAGATCGACAGCCGGATGGCCGACCCCGCGGTGACCGACCCGGTGATCGTGCTGCCCGCCGAGCCGGGCGTGGCGACCAGGCGGAACACCAGGGTCACCGACTCCCCGGGGAGCAGGCCGTCGCCGCTGGTGCAGGTGACCGTGCCCGAGCCGCCGGGGCAGCGCACGGTCCCGGTCTGCGGGGCGGCGTTGAGCCGCAGCAGCGGCTCCGCGCCCAGCCGCTGGCCCTCCACCGCCCGCACGCCGCGCGGCAGCGCCAGCGTGGCCACCACCGGCTCGGACACGCTGCCACCGGTGTTGCGCACGGTGATCGGCAGGTCGGCAGGCCCGCCGCCGACGACGAGGGCCACCGGCTCCAGCGGGTCGGTCGCCAGGCTCGGCGGGCCGGGGGTGGGCTCGGGGGCGGGCTCGGGCGGCGGCTGGACCGGGGCCGGGGCGTGCGGCGGCACCGGGTCGGCGGGCGGGGGCTGCTGCGGCTGCGGCGCGGGCGGCTGCGGGGCAGGGCTGGGTCGGTACGGCGCGGGCGAGGGCTGCGGGGACTGCGGAGCAGTGGGCTGCGGGGCCTGGGTGGTGACCGGTGGGGGCGGCGCGGCGACGGCCGGGACCGGTGGGGCGCTGCCCCCGGTGAGGCCGACGGCGATCGCCGCGACCAGCGCGACGCCGGAGGCGGCCACGCCCAGGACCTGCCGCGGGGCGCCGCTGATCGCGCCCGCGACCCCGCTGGCCGACGCGCCCGCCCCGGCTGCGGCCACGGCGCCCGCCGCGGTCGCCTTGGCCGCGGCCAGGTACGCCGCGGCCGCGCCCGTGCCCAGCACCAGCGGCGCGATGAACACCCGCAGGCCGCCGTTGATGTCGGCCAGCTCGGCGGCCAGCGCCCGGCACCGGTCGCACTGGTCGAGGTGGGCCTCCACCTGCGCGGTCTCCCGCTTGGCCAGCCCGCCGCGCACCCACGCGCCGAGCCGCTCGGTCGCCGCCCGGCAGCTCTGGGCGTCGGTCTCGGCCAGGTGCACCTGCAGGTACGCCTGGCGCAGGCCCTCGCGGGCCCGGTAGGCCAGCGCGGAGACGCCGTTGGGCGTCAGGCCGAGCAGCGGGGCGACCTGGGCGGGGGACTGGCCCTCGATCTCGGTGTGCCAGAGCACGGCCTGCCAGCGCTCGGGCAGCCGGGCGAAGGCGCGGGCGGCCAGCGAGCGGTCCAGGCCCGCGACCGCGGTGTCGGTGAACGGCACGCTCACCGCGGCCGGGTCGACACCACTCACCTGGGTGACGTCGTCGGAGAACTCGACGCGGCGGTCCCGGCGGGTCTTGTCGTAGGCGGTGTGGCGCAGCGCGGTCAGCAGGTACGCCCGGAAGGCCGACTCGGGCCCGCGGCCGTGGCGGAGGGTGTCGAGCACCTTGGCGAACGCCTCGGAGACCAGGTCGTCGGCCTCGGCCGGGGAGCGCGTGAGCTGCCTGGCCAGGTTGTAGGCCGCGGCCACGTGCCGCTCGTACAGGGTGCCGTAGTCGGACACGGCGCCACCGCGCACCGATTCGAGCAGATCGGCGTCGCTGGGGCCATCGACGTCCGCGGGAACGGTCGACACGGTCCTCCCCTCCCGGGCCGGGATTCCGCCCGCCTGGCCGCGCGCGGATGCCCAGTGTGACGGATCGGTGTGGAGCCGTCACGTTATCCCGCGGCAGCCGCGTCACGAGTGCCGCCGCCTGCCGTCACCCATCCGGGCGGTCGAGGGAGAGGACAGCGCGTGGCCGTACGTGAGGCTGGCTCCACCTGGCGCGGTGACGCCGACGGGGTCGACCGGCTGGTGCGCGAGCTGCGGTCCCGCTGGCGCGCGGCGAGCCTGGCGGCCGGGTGGCGCTTCCCCAGCGACTGGGGGCTGCCCGAGGTCGACGAGGTGTGCCTGGCGGTGGTGTCCGGGCGGGGGATGGCCGGCGCGCTCGACGGCCTCGGCCGGGCCAGGGCGCGCTCGGGGGCCGGGCTGGACGAGGCGCTGGGCGACCTCGCCGCCCTGCACGCGGTGCTGGAGTCGCCGTCGGTCGGGCTGGTCGGGGCCGATCCTGACGCGACGCCCGCGCCGCTGCTGCGGGTGCTCGCCCTGGCGTGGGCGGACGCGGCGATGGGGGAGTTCGGCGCGGTCGCGGCCACGGAGAACCTGACCGGCCTGGCCACCCCGGAGTACCTGCGGGTGCGCCTGGGCGAGGTCTACCGCGCGGGCCTGCGCTGCGGGGTCCCGGCGGCGGACACGCACGTGCTGATCGTGGTCTCCGTCGACCTGTCGCGGACCGCGGGCTGGCCCCGGCTGATGGCGATGGCCCTGGTCGGCGACGTGCTGCGGGAGGTGTTCGACGGCGGGGAGAGCCTGGCCGTGCTCGGCCCGTCGGTGGCCGCGGTGCTGGCCGAGCGCGGCCGCGGCCTGGCCGAGCGGGCCGCCCGCACCCGGGCGCTGGTCGCCGAGCGGTTCGCGGTCGACCCCGCGCTGCGCGCCCTGCGCACGCCGCGGCTGCGGGTGGAGCGGCTGCCGTGCTCGGAGGACGTCGCGCGGGAGTTGGTGGACCGGCTCGGGCGGGCGTGACGTACTCTCCTCGGACCGTGGACGAACGCACCGGATTGCCCGTGGTCGGGATGGTCGGCGGCGGTCAGCTGGCGCGCATGACGCACCAGGCCGCGGTCGCCCTCGGCCAGACGCTGCACGTGCTGGCCGTGTCGGCCGACGACCCCGCCGCGCTGGTCTCCCCGGCGATCTCCCTGGGCAGCCACACCGACCTCGACGCCCTGCGCGCCTTCGCCGCGGGCTGCGACGTGCTGACCTTCGACCACGAGCACGTGCCCACCGAGCACCTGCGCGCGCTGGCCGCCGACGGCGTGGTCGTGCGCCCGGGCCCCGACGCGCTGGTGCACGCCCAGGACAAGCTGGTCATGCGCCGCAGGCTGGCCGAGATGGGCGTGCCGGTGCCGGAGTTCGCCGAGGTGAGCGGCGTCGACGACGTGCTCAAGTTCGGCGACGCCCACGGCTGGCCGGTGGTGCTCAAGACCGCGCGCGGCGGCTACGACGGCCGCGGCGTCTGGATGCTCGACGCCGACACCGCGCCCGAGGTGGTGGCCTCGCTGGCCGGTCGGCCGCTGCTGGTCGAGCAGAAGGTGGCCATGCGCCGGGAGCTGTCCGCGCTGGTGGCCCGCTCCCCGTTCGGCCAGGGCGCGTGCTGGCCGGTGGTGGAGACCGTGCAGGTGGACGGGATCTGCGTGGAGACGATCGCGCCCGCGCCCGGCCTCAGCGAGGAGCTGGAGCAGCAGGCGCAGGAGCTGGCCCTGCGGGTAGCGCACGAGCTGGACGTGGTGGGCGTGCTGGCCGTGGAGCTGTTCGAGACCGAGGACGGCATCGTCGTCAACGAGCTGGCGATGCGCGCCCACAACTCCGGGCACTGGACCATCGAGGGCGCGCGGACCTCGCAGTTCGAGCAGCACCTGCGGGCCGTGCTGGACTACCCGCTGGGCGCGACGGACATGGTCGCCCCCTTCGTGGTGATGGCGAACGTGCTCGGCGCGCCCGAGGCGCCGCCGATGGGGCTCGACGAGCGCATCCACCACCTGTTCGCGCGGTTCCGCGACGCGCGCGTGCACTGCTACGGCAAGCAGGAGCGGCCCGGGCGCAAGGTCGGGCACGTGACGCTGCTCGGCGCCGACCTGGCCGACGTGCGGGCCCGGGCCAAGCTCGCCGCCCACTGGCTGTCCCACGCCGTCTGGCTCGACGGCCACCAGATCCACTAGGAGCGCCAACCGTGACTCTCGTCGGCATCATCATGGGCAGCGACTCGGACTGGCCGGTCATGTCGGCCGCGGCCGCGGCGCTGGACGAGTTCGACGTGCCCCACGAGGTGGGCGTCTACTCCGCGCACCGCACCCCGCGGCGGATGATGGACTACGCCGAGTCGGCCGCGGGCCGCGGGCTGCGGGTGATCATCGCCGGGGCGGGCGGCGCGGCGCACCTGCCGGGCATGGTCGCCTCGGCGACGACGCTGCCGGTGATCGGGGTGCCGGTGCCGCTCAAGCACCTCGACGGCATGGACTCGCTGCTGTCGATCGTCCAGATGCCCGCGGGGATCCCGGTGGCGACGGTGTCCATCGGCGGGGCGCGCAACGCGGGCCTGCTCGCGGTGCGGATGCTCGCCGCGGCCGATCAGGACCTGGCCGCCCGGATGGCGGAATTCCAGGCGTCGCTGGAGCGGCTGGTGCTGGAGAAGGACGAAGCGCTGCGGACGTCGGTGCGTCACAACACAAGGACATCCTAGTAAACGGTTGCTAACCTGGTGGCCGGACTTCGTGGCTACCGGGAGGTAACAGTGGACGCCGGTCTCTACCAGCTCAGCGACGAGCACAACGCGCTGCGCGAGGCCGTGCGCGACCTCGCCGAGAAGGAGATCGCCCCGCACGCCGCCGACGTCGACGAGCAGGAGCGCTACCCCAGCGAGGCGTCGGCGGCGCTGGCCAAGGCCGGGTTCGCCGCCCCGCACATCCCCGAGGCCTACGACGGCCAGGGCGCGGACTCGGTGGCGACCAACATCGTCATCGAGGAGGTGGCGCGCGTCTGCGCCTCGTCCTCGCTCATCCCGGCGGTCAACAAGCTCGGCACGATGAACCTCATCCTGGGCGGCTCCGAGGAGCTCAAGCGGCAGGTCCTCCCGGCCATCGCCGCGGGCGAGATGGCCTCCTACGCCCTCTCCGAGCGCGAGGCGGGCTCGGACACCGCGTCCATGCGCACCCGCGCCCGGCTCGACGGCTCCCACTGGGTGCTCAACGGCACCAAGTGCTGGATCACCAACGCGGGCGAGTCGTCCTGGTACACGGTGATGGCCGTGTCGGACCCGAACGCCGCCAAGCCCGCCGACGGCATCTCGGCGTTCATGGTCCACAAGGACGACCCGGGCTTCGTGGTCGGCCCCAAGGAGCGCAAGCTCGGCATCAAGGGCTCCCCGACCCGCGAGATCTACTTCGAGGACTGCACCATCCCCGCCGACCGCATCATCGGCGAACCCGGCCAGGGCCTGCGCCTGGCCTTCCGCACCCTCGACCACACCCGCCACTCCATCGGCGCCCAAGCACTCGGCATCGCCCAGGGCGCCCTCGACGCCACGATCGCCTACGTCAAGGACCGCAAGCAGTTCGGCCGCGCGATCGCCGACTTCCAGGGCGTCCAGTTCATGCTGGCCGACATGGCGATGAAGATCGAAGCCGCCCGCCACCTCGTCTACGCCGCCGCCGCCCAGGTCGAACGCGGCGAGAAGAACGGCAGCTTCGCCTCCAGCGCCGCCAAGACCTTCGCCTCCGACACGGCGATGGAGGTCACCACCAACGCCGTCCAACTCTTCGGCGGCGCAGGCTACACCCGCGACTTCCCCGTAGAACGCATGATGCGCGACGCGAAGATCACCCAGATCTACGAGGGCACCAACCAAATCCAGCGCATGGTGATGGCGCGGGCGCTGCTCAAGGGGTAGACGCTCGCAGCAGCCGGTCTCACCCGGCTGCTGCCTCATCCCTTTGGGCTAGCCCCATTCGCCACCCCAGCCCGCGCAGCTCGCGTGCCGCGCCTGCCGGTGGGCTGGGGCTGCTGAGCAGACCCGCCACCGCTTCGCGGGCGTAGGGGTTGTTGCGGAAGTGCTGCGGGGCGATCCCCTCGGCGCGCAGCAACGCCGCGAAACCCTGGCGGTGGCGCTGCCGGTCGGTGAGCAGGGTGCGGCCGTAGTCGACCCAGAACGCCGACTGGCGGTTGACCGAGATCGCGGTCAGGCCCCGCGGTGCAGGCCGGTCGTGCAGCCAGGCGTGCTCGCCGATCTCCGCGCCGATGGCGGCCCGCCAGATGGCCGCGTTGGTGCGGCCGAACAGCATCATGCCCCCGCCCGGCCAGGGGCTCACGTCGACGTCCATCGACTCGGCCAGGGCTTCGGCCTCGTCGAGGTGGGTCGCGGCGCCTGCGGTGTCGCCGAGCACCGCGGCGGACAGCGCGGCGTTGAGGTGCAGCATGCCCACGGTCTCCGGGCGCGTCGCGGGGGCCCGGTCCAGCGCGCGGACGGCGAGCCGGTGCTGCCGTTCCCGGTTCGCCCCGCGGTGGCGCTGCACCCGGGACCACTCGGCGACCGCCAGCCACACCGGGTCGTCGAGCTCTTCGGCGACCTGCCCCACCCGGTCGACGGCCAGCAGGGCGCCGCCGGGCGCGCCGAGGGCGAGCAGCAGCCCGCCGAGGTTGTCGTAGAGCCGCAGCAGCGCCAGCAGCGCCGGGCGCCGCCTGCCCGGCACGGCGGCCGCGGCCAGCAGGTCGAGCACAAGGCCCGGGACCAGTTCGGCCTGGCCTGCCAGGTCGGCCGCCGACCGCAGCTGCTCCTGCCGGTCGACGTCGGCCTGCACCGCCGCCCACGGGCGCGGCGGGACGTCCGGGACCTCGCCGGGTCGCCACTCCAGCGCGTCCAGCAGCGGCCCGATCGCCGCCCGCGCGACAGCGGAGCACTCATCGTTGGGCGGGTACGGCTTGCCGACCAGTTCGGCCGGGTCGACGCGCAGTGCGGAGGCCAGCGCCTCCAGCGTCGCCCGCTTGGTCACCGGCCGCAGCCCGCGTTCGATGCGGGACAGGTAGCCGGGCGACATCCCCGCCAAGCCCGCGACCGCCGTCAGGCTGACCTTCCGCCACGCGCGGATCTCGCGCACGCGACGGCCGATGCTGGAGTCGTCGAGGTCCACGGGGACACCCCTTCGCCGAGGCCCTCCGCCGTGGTGGTCCGGCGGCCTGCCGAGATCGAGACTAGCCACTTGCCGCGCATTGCTTGCCTGCCAACGTCATCTGGCCCAGCGGAGCAGGGTGGTGGGTAGGTGGGGTTGGGGGTGGGGGGTGGTGGGCGCGGCCGGGTTGGGGGTCGGTGGGGGGAGGGTGTGGACGGCGTGGGTGACGGTGAGGGCGGGGCCGTCGTGGTGCCAGGTTATGTGGTTGTCGGGGTTGGCTCGGATGGCTTCGGCGTGGTGTTCGGAGTGCAGGACGAGGCCGTCCCACCAGCCGTCTGGCCAGGTGCGGATGGCGTAGCCTGCGATGATCTGGCCGGTTTCGTCCTGCGGGTAGGCGAAGGACCAGCCGTCCTGGCTCATCTGCTGCAGGACGTCGAGGACGCCCTTCACCGGTCGGGTGGGGGATTCCATGGCCACCTCCTCGCGTCGGACGGTAGGAAAGGTCGGGGGTTCGGCGTTTACCCCTTGTCAACGCGCCCGTCACATCACCCGTTCGGGGGCAGGGGGACACGCCCACCGTCGGCGGGAATGGGCCGGAGTCGGGCGGGGGTTCGGTGAGGCTCAGCGGATGACGACGGTGACCACCGAGGCCGACCTCCGCGCTGCGCTGCTCGACGGCGGGGACATCGTCGCCGATCTCGCGGTCGAGCTGGCTGAGCCGCTGGTGGTCGGGGTCGCGGGGACGCGGGTGCGGGGTGGGCGGTACCGGGTGGCGTCGGGGCCCGCGTGGGTCGGGGGTGTGGGCGGCGTCGAGCTGGCGGAGCTGTGGGTGGAGGGCGGCGGGCTGGCGGCGGGGTTCGAGAAGGGGCAGCGGCTGGTGCACCTGGCAGGCAGCCAGGAAGCGCCCCTGGCGGGGGTGGTGGTGCGGGATTGCAGGCTGGGGGAGTCGCGGGGCGACGCGATCCGGTTGGAGTGGTGCGTCGACTCGCAGGTGCGCGGCGTGGTGGTGCGCGGGGTGCTGTACGCGGGGGTGATGGTGCTGTCCGGCGACCGGGTGGCCGTGCAGGGCTGCACGATCGCGGACGCGCCGCTGACGCCCGGGGTGGTGAACACCTACGGCGTCGCGTTCACGGACTCGGGCAACACCGAGGCCGCGCGGTCGCGGGACTGCTCGGTCGTGGGGACCGTGGTGCGCCAGGTCGACTGGGAGGGGATCGACACCCACGGCGGGGACGGCATCCTCGTCAGCGGCAACACCGTCGTCGGCTGCCCGCGGGGCGTCGCCCTGGTGGTCGGGAACGAGACCAGGACGACCGTGCCGACGCGGTGCGTCGTCACCGGGAACTCCATCAGCGCCCGCGGGATGCGGGTCGCGCCGCGGGAGGGGCTGGTGATCGGCGGGCTGCCGGGGCGCGACGCCAGCGCCGTCATCACCGGCAACCGGATCGACGGGTACCGGACGCCCTTCCGCTGGGGCGCGCACATCGGCGAGATCGCGGTCGCCGGGAACAACCATCCGATGATCCCGTGGTCCCGGTTGGACATGACCGGCAGCGACTTCGCCCCCGGCCTGGAGTACCTCGTCGACGGCGGCGAGGGCCGGTTGCGCGGCCAGCTGGTCCGGGTCGGGCTCGGGGATTACGTCGGCCGCATCCCGTCTCCGGTGGGTAGGCCCGCGGTGGCCACGCGGGTATCCGACACCCTCACCGCCTTCCCGGACGGCTCGGTGCGCGTGTCCGAACCGGACAGTCCGGACACCGGCGGCACGTGGCGGATCCGCTGAGCCTTGCGGACCGAACCTGTCCGCAAGGGTCCATACAGTGGGTACCAGCGAATGAGAAGGGGAACACGATGACCACCACCGAGACCGTCCTGACCGGCGAGCGCGCGGACATCCTCCAGGCGCTGGGCAAGGCCCGGTTCTTCCTGCGCCACACCGTGCAGGGCCTCACCGACGAGCAGGCCCGCACCCGCACCACCGACAGCGAGCTGACCCTCGGCGGGCTGATCCGGCACGTCGCCGGGACCGAGCTGCAGTGGCGGCGGTTCATCGTCGAGGGCCCGCAGGTCATGGACTTCTCCGGCGACCCGGGCCAGTGGGCCGAGATGTTCACCCTCACCGGCCCGCTCGCCGAGGTGCTCGACTGGTACGCCGAGGTGGCCCGGGAGACCGACGAGCTGGTGGCGACCGTCGACCTCGACCTGTCCCACCCGCTGCCGGAGGCGCCCTGGTTCGAGCCGGGCGCGGTGTGGTCGGCCCGCCGGGTGTTCCTGCACATCGTCGCCGAGACCGCCCAGCACGCCGGGCACGCCGACATCATCAGGGAGTCCCTGGACGGGCAGAAGTCGATGGGGTGACGCGAATGGACCACCGGCGTTGCGCCGCCGGACGCCGGTGGTCGTCCATTCGCCGCCGATGCGGTCCAGCGGGGCGGGACGACCTTGCGGCGCGGTCGATCCACTGTGACCCTGGCGAGGTGAGCACCTGTCCGCACTGCGACGGCCTGGGGCTGCTGCGCTGGCAGCAGGCGATCCCCACCGCGGACGGGTTCGTCCTGCGCGAGATGGAGCACCCGTGCCCCCGCGGCTGCGGCCCGCGGTGGCAGCACCCGGCGGCCGAAGCCGACCGGGTGGTCGAGTCAGGACCAGGCGCGTCAGTACCGGGCGCGTCAGGACCGGGCGCGGAAGAACTTGGTCACCAGCGGCTGGTAGAACGACCCGAGTAGCCGCGGCAGCAGGTCGATCACGTAGGCGTCCGGGCCGACGAGCACGCGCGCCCGGTCGCGCCGCGCGGCGTTGAGGATCGTGCGGGCGGCCGCGTCCGGGGTCGTCATCGCGATCTTGTCCAGCGCGCGGTTGAAGTCCGCCTTCTCCTCGGCGAGCGAGGTGCGGCCCTTGCGCGCGATGTTGGTCTTGATCCCGCCAGGGTGCACGCAGGTGACCCCGACGCCAGTGCCCAGCAGCTCCTGCCGCAGGGCCTCGGTGAAGCCGCGCACGGCGAACTTGGAGGCGTTGTAGGCGCTCTGCGACGGCACCGCGATCAGCCCGAAGGCGCTGGAGATGTTGACGATGGACCCGCGCGCGGCGAGGACGTGGGGCAGGAACGCGCGCGTGCCGTGCACCACGCCCCAGAAGTTGATGTCCATGATCCAGCGCAGCTCCTCATCGGACATCTGCGCGACGGTCCCCTTCAGCGCCACGCCCGCGTTGTTGACCACCAGGTCCACCCGGCCGAACTCGGCGGCCACCTCGGCGGCGTGGGCGTAGATCGCGTCGCGGTCGGACACGTCGAGCCGGTAGCGGTGGGCGCCGGTCTCCGGCAGCTCATCGATGTCGGACGCGGCGACGCGGGCGCCCTCGGCCAGCAGCCGCCGGGTGAGGGCCGCGCCGATCCCCGACGCCGCGCCCGTCACCACCGCGACCTTGTCGGCGAACGATCGGGTCATAGGTCGACGGTAGTACGCTCCGCGGCCCGGTGCGCGTCCAGCCGCGCCGGATTGCTCACCTGCACCACGGAACCACCCGCCAGCAGCGGGGCGACCACCGCGGCCAGCACCCCATCGGGGACCGTCCAGTCCATCGTGGACAGCACGCGGGCGCCGTCGGGCAGCCCGCGCGCCCGCGCGGCGGCCAGCACCTCGGCCACCGGCATCCCGGCCAGCGCCGGGGCGTCGTCGGGCACCGGCCCGCCGAGGAAGTCGTCGCCGCACAGCCGGGCCTCGCCGACGAAGTCCAGCGCCGCGCCGACCGGGCCGCCGAGGTCGCGGCCCATCGGGTCCAGCGACACCGCGGCGAGCACCCCCGAGCCGGAGCCGCCCGGCGCGACGAAGGTGACCCGCGCGTCGCCGCCCGCCACCACGTCCGCCCCGCACCACCACGCGCCCAGCAGCACCCCCGCGGTCTGCCAGTGCGCGGGCAGCCGGACGGCCACCGGGTCGCCGGGCTCGACGTCGTGCTCGTCGACGAGCCAGTTGGCGGTCTTGGCCGCCCAGTTGGCCAGGGTGGCCCCCGACAGCTCGACCCGGGTGCCCGCGGCGTCGTCGTAGTGGGTGACGGCCGGGCGGGCGGGGGACAGGCGGGACAGCAGGTGGGTGGTCAGGCTCATCGGGTTCCTCAGTCGACGCAGGGGGCGGCGGCCCGGGCGTTGAGCCGCAGCAGCTTGCCGCCCATCAGGCTCTCGCCCTGGATCGCGGGCGGGGTCGGCTTGGGCGGCGGGCTGTCCGACAGCAGCGCGGCGATGTAGGCGCGCACGGCGGGCACGTCCACGGTGATGATGCTCTGCCCGCGGTCGTTGCGCGCCCCGACCCCGGTCACCGGGATGGTCACGAACTCCACCTGGCCGGACGCCAGCGCCCTGGCCTGGTTCACCAGGTCGAGGAAGTGCAGGCCCGGGTCCATCACGACGGTCCGGGAGACCGCGTCCTCCAGCGCGGAGAGCCGGTCGGGGTCGGTCAGCGTGCCGCCGCTGAGCACCTTGTTCATCGCCGAGGCGAGGAAGGTCTGCTGGCGCACGATGCGGTCGAGGTCGCCGCGCGGCAGCCCCTTGCGCTGGCGGACGAAGGCGACGGCGTCCCCGCCGCGCACGGTCTGCTGGCCCGCCCGGAAGCTGGCCCCGGAGTCGGGGTCGCTGGTGCCGTGGTTGAGGCACACGTCCACGCCGTCGACGGCCTCGGTGAGCAGGTAGAACCCGTAGAGGGTGATCTCGGCGTAGTGGTCGACGCGCACCCCTGTCAGGCCCTGCACGGCCTGGATGAGCGCCGTGCGGCCCGCGCTGTCGGACTCGCGCTCGATCTTGGCCCGGTCGGCCTCGCCCGCGTCCACCATCGCCTGCGCCTTGAGCGCCTTGACCACGCCGAACGCGCCGTTGATCTTCTCGTCGCGGTGGCCGGGCACGGCGACGTAGGTGTCGCGCGGGATGGAGACCGCGAAGCCCTTGCCGCCGCCCTTGGGCAGGCGCAGCAGGATCAGGGTGTCGGTGTTGACCGTGTCGGTGGCCTCGGTCCGCAGCTCGCGCAGCACCTGCGCCGACAGCGGCCTGCCCTGCAGGTCGGTGCGGGTGTCGCTGCCGACGAGCAGGATGTCGGTGGCGCCGTCGTCGGCGGGCGGGGCGTCCGGGCCCTCCTGGGCGACGACCAGCGCGTCGGTCGTGGTCACCTTCTCCTGGAAGGTGTCGATCCGGGCCCAGACCACGGCCATCGCCGCGAGCACGGCCGCCGACACCAGCGCGACGACCCCGCGCCCGGTCCACAGCAGGCCGCGGCGCACCCCCGCCTTGTCCGTCACGATCCCCTCCCTCGCCCCAGTCGAAGCCTAGACAACCGGTACCCGCGGGCGCGCGGATTCGACAGCCCGCACGGGTGACCGATCACCGATCGTGATGAGGGCGTCAGTTCACGCAGGGGACCGAGCCCGCGGCGACCGCGGTCGGCCTGCCCGTCGTGGTCTGGGTGGGGGGCTTGCGCAGGATCTCCCGGCCGCCGAAGTCGGCGACCTGGTAGCCGGTGCCCAGCACCACCCGCACGTGCCCGCTGGTGAGCGCGGCGTCGGCGGCGTAGGTGAAGGTCCCGCCCAGCGACCCGGCGACGGTCCTGGCCCGGTCCTGCTCGCCGGGGGCGTGCTGGATGACCGACCCGCTGCGCACCGGCTCGTCGCCCACGCCGCCGGAGGTGTAGCCCAGGTCGGTGAGGGTCTTGAGCACGTCGCGCGCCAGGCCGAAGGTGTTGGAGGCGTTGCGCACCTCGACCGTGGTGCCCGCGGCGGGCACGCCCGGGGAACTGGTGGTGGTCGGCGGGCTGGAGGTGCCGGTGGTGCTGGTCGTGCTGGTGGCAGCGGCTTGGTCGGCCATCCCGGTCACCTGCTGGACGTAGGCGCGCACCTCGTCCGGGTCGACCTGCAGCACCGCGGCCCCGCCGATCTTGGCGTCGCCCTGGGTGGGGATGGTGTGGAACTCGATGTTGCCGCTGACCAGGCCGGACATCTGCGCGGCGAAGCGGCTGAGGTTCCAGCCGTTGGACAGCACCACCGAGCGCTGCACCGCCGAGACCAGCTCGCGGACCTTCGCCGGGCTGGTCAGCATGTCCGCCGAGAGCACCTTGTTCGCCAGCGCGCCCAGGAACACCTGCTGGCGGACGATCCGGTCGAGGTCGCCGTTGGGCAGGCCGTAGCGCTGGCGCACGAAGGCCAGCGCCTCCCGGCCTGCGACGGTCTGCCTGCCCGCCCGGAACCGGGCCCCGGAGCGCCAGTCGTCCACCGGCTCGTTCAGGCACACCTCCACGCCGCCGATGGCCTTGGTGACCTCGTAGAAGCTGGCCAGGTTGACCTCGGCGTAGCGCTCGATGGTCAGCTCCGGGCCGACCAGCCGCTCGATGGCGGCGATGAGGTTCTTGCGGCCCGCGACGGTGGCGCGCTTGTCCAGCTCGTCGGGGTCCTCGACGCCCTGCTCCATGAGCGTCCTGCGGGTGTCGTTGTAGGCGTAGGCGAAGGCGGAGTTGAGCCTGCGCTTGCCGAAGCCCTCGCCGATGTCGACCCAGGAGTCGCGGGGGAAGGAGAACGCCACCGCGCGCCTGCCGTCGACCGGGATGTGCACCAGGATCATGGTGTCGGTGTTGCGCTCGCCGTCGGACTCACCGGCGTTGAGCATGTCCAGCACCTCGCGCGGCAGCGGGTTGCCGTGGGCGTCGGTGCGGCTGTCGATGCCGACCAGCAGCAGGTCGACGGCGCCGTCGAGGGGCTCGGGCCCGGACTCGGCCACCTCGACCGGGATGACGTCGGTGGTGACGGTGTTGGCGTCGACGTCGCCGACGGTCGCCCAGCCGTACGCCGTGGCGGCCAGGACCGCGACGGAGGCCAGCGCGGCCACGCCGCGCACCAGCGCCCGGCCGCCGCGTAACCACGCCTCCTGGGCACGCTCGTCCACGCGCGTCCTCCCCGTCCCCCACCTGCCCGTCGCCCCAATTTACCGAGAATCCACTCGTAAGTGTTTGCCCGCCTTCACCGATAACACGCTGTGACGGCCTCCCCGGTTGCCTCGCGTGCGAGGATCGGGGCGCGCAGGGACGACGATCGGATGGGACGGACATGCGGGTTTTGGTCACTGGCGGCGCGGGCTTCATCGGCTCGCACTACGTGCGGCAGGCCGTTGGCGGGGCGTACCCGAGCCTGGCCGACGCCGAGGTCGTGGTGCTCGACCTGCTCACCTACGCGGGCAACCGGGCGAACCTCGCCCCGGTCGCCGACAGCCCCCGGCTGCGCTTCGTGCACGGCGACATCTGCGACGCCCTGCTGGTGTCGTCGCTGATGAAGGGCGTCGACCTGGTGGTCCACTTCGCCGCGGAGTCCCACGTCGACCGGTCCATCGCCGGGTCGGCGGAGTTCATCAGGACCAACGTGCTGGGCACCCAGACCCTCCTGCAGGCCGCCCTGGACGCCGGGGTGCGCAAGTTCGTCCACGTCTCCACCGACGAGGTCTACGGCTCGATCGACGTGGGGTCCTGGCCGGAGACCCACCCGCTGGAGCCGAACTCCCCCTACAGCGCGTCCAAGGCGTCCTCCGACCTGATTGCGCGCGCGTACTACCGCACCCACGGGCTGCCCGTCTGCATCACCCGGTGCTCGAACAACTACGGGCCGTACCAGTTCCCCGAGAAGGTCATCCCGCTGTTCACCACCAACCTGCTCGACGGGCGGAAGGTCCCGCTCTACGGCGACGGCATGAACGTCCGCGACTGGCTGCACGTGGACGACCACTGCTACGGCATCCAGCTCGTCGCCGACGGCGGCAGGCCCGGCGAGGTCTACAACATCGGCGGCGGCATCGAGCTGAGCAACCGGGAGCTGACCGCGCGGCTGCTGGCCGCGACCGGCGCCGACGAGTCGATGGTGCAGCCGGTGATCGACCGCAAGGCCCACGACCGGCGCTACTCGGTCGACATCACCAAGATCTCCACCGAGCTGGGCTACGCCCCGCGCGTGCCCTTCGACGTCGGCCTGGCCGAGACGGTGGCGTGGTACCGGGAGAACCGGTCGTGGTGGGAGCCGCTGCGCACCCGGGCCGGGGTGTGACCGTGCTGAACCTGCTGGTGCCCGGGGGCGGCGGGCAGCTGGGCCGGTCCTTGGCCGACGTGCCGGGCGTCGCGGTGCACGCGCCCACCTCCGCGGAGCTGGACGTGACCTCGGCGGGCGCGGTCATCGAGGCGGTCTCGTCGCTGGCCGCCCCGGCCGTGGTGATCAACGCATCGGCGTACACCGCGGTGGACAAGGCCGAGTCCGAGCCCGGGCGGGCGTTCGCGGTCAACGCCGACGCGCCCCGGGTGCTGGCGGCGGCCTGCTCGTCGCGCAACGTGCCACTGATCCACGTCTCCACCGACTACGTCTTCTCCGGCGAGGCGTCCGAGCCCTACGAGGTGGATTCCCCCGTCGGTCCACAGTCGACCTACGGGCTGACCAAGCTGGCCGGGGAGGACGCCGTCCTCGGCTCCGGCGCGCGGGCGTGGGTCGTGCGCACCTCGTGGGTCTACAGCGCCTACGGGTCGAACTTCGTCAAGACGATGTTGCGGTTGGAGTCCACCCGGGACAAGCTGTCCGTTGTGGACGACCAGCGCGGTTCGCCGACCTGGGCGGCCGATCTGGCCGCCGGGCTGGTCGAGCTGGCGGGCCGGATCGCGGGCGGGGACGCGCCGAAGTCGCGGGTGCTGCACTGCACCGGCGGCGGCGAGACGACCTGGTTCGAGTTCGCCAGGGCCGTGTTCACCGAATTGGGCGCCGACCCCGACCGGATCTCGCCGTGCTCGACGGCCGACTACCCGACCCCGGCCAAGCGCCCGGCGTACTCGGTGCTGTCGAACGCGGCGTGGGCCGAGGCCGGGCTGACCCCGCTGCGGCCCTGGCGCGAGGCGCTGTCGGCGGCGTTCGCCGCGGGCTTCCACAGTGGATGACGGCATACCAGTTCCCCATCACGCCGGCTGGCGCCGGTAGGCAAACCCGCTGGTCATCCCCCTTCGCGCGCGGGCGCGGGCGAAGGGGGTGACCCGATCGGCGCATTGACCCGGTTTAGGTCTAGACCTTTACTCGGCATTTCCCTGCACGTGAAGGAAGATGCCGATGACCGTTCCCCGAATGCTCCGCGCGGGCTTAGCCGCGGTCGCGGGCCTGGCGCTCGTCGCCGCGCCCGCGGCCGCCCAGACCGTCGCCAACGACTTCTCGATCGCGCTGGGCTCGGCCCAGGAGGCGATCGAGCCCGGCCAGTCGGCCAAGGTCAACGTCGAGACCCGGGTCACCGGGGGCGCCGCGCAGCAGGTGGCGCTGCGGGCAGGCGGGCTGCCCGCGGGCGCGTCCGCCACGTTCACCCCGGCGGCGATGCTGTCCGGTGACTGGGCCACCCTGCTGATCACCACCACCGCGGCCACCCCCGAGGGCACCGCGCGCATCACCATCACCGCCGACGGCGCGGACGTCGACCGCACCGTCGAGTTCACCCTCGTCGTCGGCGACGGCGAGGAGCCGCCGGGCTGCGGCGGCCTCACCCCGTGGTCGGCGACGACGGCCTACACCCCCGGCCAGGTGGTCTCGCACAACGGCCACCGGTGGGAGTCGACGTGGTACTCCACCGGAGCCGTCCCGGGCGCGCCCGGTTCCTGGGCGGCCTGGAAGGACTTGGGAGCATGCTGATGGACACCTCGAAGATCCTCCGCGGCCTCCTGGTCGCGTGCACCGGCCTGGCGCTGGTGGCCCCTGCGGCGCAGGCCGCCCCGCCCGCCCCGGCGCGGACCCTCGCCGCGCCGGACATCAGCGTCGCCAACGTCCGGGCGCACCTGAGCCAGTTCCAGGACATCGCCCAGCGCAACGGCGGCAGCCGGGCGGGCAGCGGCTACGCCGCCTCGGTGTCCTACGTGGAGCAGAAGCTGACCGCGGCCGGGTACGTCGTGCGCAGGCAGACCTGCACCAGTTGCGCAGGCCAGGCGCAGAACCTGATCGCGGACTGGCCCGGCGGCGACCCGAACAGCGTGATCATGCTCGGCTCGCACCTGGACAGCGTGTCCGCGGGCGCGGGCATCAACGACAACGGGTCCGGCTCGGCCGCCATCCTGGAGGTCGCGCTGACCCTGGCCCGGGTGAACCCCGGCCTGGCCAAGCACGTGCGCTTCGGCTGGTGGGCCGACGAGGAGTCCGGCCTGCGCGGCTCGCAGCACTACACCAGCACCCTGCCCGCGGCCGAGCGGTCGAAGATCGCCACCTACCTCAACTTCGACATGGTGGGCTCGCGCAACTGGGGCTACTTCGTCTACGACGACGTGGCCTCGATCAAGGCCCTCTTCGACGGGTACTTCCAGTCCCTGGGCATCGCCACCGAGCCCGACACCGAGGGCGACGGGCGCTCCGACCACGCCTCGTTCAAGCGCTACGGCATCCCGGTCGGCGGGCTGTTCACCGGCGCGGGCTCGCGCAAGACGGCCGCCCAGCAGCGCAAGTGGGGCGGCACGGCGAACGCCGCGTTCGACGCCTGCTACCACCGCTCGTGCGACAACCTGTCCAACGTCGCCGACACGCCGCTGAACAACGCCAGCGACGCGATCGCCCACGCGCTGTGGACGCTCGCGGTCTCCGACGAGAACCCGCCTGCCGACAACGACTACGCCCTGTCGGTGAGCCCGACCTCGGTCAGCCTCCAGCCGGGGCAGACCGTGACGGCGACGGTCTCGACCCGGGTCACCTCGGGCAACCCGCAGACCGTCGCGCTGACCGCGAGCGGGCTGCCCCCGGGGGTCACGGCCGCGTTCAGCCCGTCGTCGATCCAGACCGGCGGCTCGGCCACGCTCACGCTCACCGCGTCGGCCGCGGCCAGCGGATCGGCGCAGGTCACCATCGCCGCGGACGGACCGGACGCCGACCGCACCGCGCAGCTCGGCGTCACCGTCGGCACCCCACCGGGCGGCTGCGACGGCGCGGCGTGGAACGCGGCGACGGCCTACGCCCCCGGCGACCGGGTCGCCCACAACGGCAGGCTGTGGGAGTCGACCTGGTACTCCACCGGGGCCGAACCGGGCGCCGCGGGCTCCTGGGCGGTGTGGAAGGACCTCGGGGCCTGCTGATTCAGTTGGTGAGGGCCGTCCGGTAGGCCGCGATGGTCAGCTCGGCGCAGCGCCGCCAGGTGTGGTTGGCGGCGTGCGAGCGCCGGGTGGCCAGGGTCGCGGGCGACGGGGGGTTCTCCAGGGCCGCGGTGAGCGCCGTGGCCAGGGCCTCGGTGTCCTCGTACGGCACGAGCGTGGCGTGCCCGCCCGCGACCTCCCGCAGGGCGGGCACGTCCGTGCAGACCACCGGCACGTCGCAGGCCATCGCCTCCAGCACCGGCAGCCCGAAGCCCTCGTCCCGGGAGGGCAGCACCAGCGCCGACGCGCCGGCCACCACCGCGCGCAGGTCCACTTCGGACAGGTAGCCGGTGGACAGCACGCGGTTGGAGGTGATCGTGTGGCCGGGTCCGGCCAGCACCAGCGGGGGCAGCGCGGGCGTCGCGGCGTGGGCGTCGAGGAGCCAGTGCAGCGCCTTGCGCGGGCCTGCGCCGCCGACGAACAGCAGGTACTCCGACGGCAGCCGCAGCCGCTCGGCGAGCGCGTCGTTCGGCGGCCGGGCGGTGAACCACGCCAGGTCGACGCCCAGCGGGGTCACGGCGATCTTCTCGCTCGGCACGCCGAGCCGCTCGACCACCCGGTCGGCCACCGCCTGCGTCGGCACGCAGATCATGCGGGCGCGGCGGGCGGAGATCGCCACCAGCTCGGGCAGGTTCGCGTCGCTGGGCGGCAACTCCTCGGGGGCGTCGAGGAAGGCCAGGTCGTGGATGGTGAGCACACCCCGGGCGCGGACGGCGGCGGGCAGGACGAAGTTGGTGCCGTGCACGATGTCGGCCAGGCCCGCGAACAGCTCGACCGGGGGGAAGGGCGCCTTGAGCCAGGCCTTGCGCAGCAGCCGCGCGGGCACGGGCATGCCCCGGGCCTGGGAGCCGTGGGGGAGGACGCGGCGCAGCGCCCGCCAGCCGCGGATGGTGAAGGCGACGGCGCGCATGGAGACGCCGGGGGCGGCGGCGAGTTCCTCGGCCAGGGCGGCGGTGTAGCGGCCTACGCCGGTGCGGGGGCCTAGGAGGGGGGTGCCGTCGATGAGGGTGCGGAGGTCAGCCATGCGGGTGGTCCTGGGCTGTGGGTGCTTGCGTTGGTGTGGTTGCGATGTTGTGGCGGTGCGCGGGTTGCGTTGGGGGTGTGGTTGTGGCCTTGTGGTGGTTCGTGGCTTGCGGGGGTGTGGTTGTGGCCTTGTGGCGGCGCGCGGCTTGCGTGGGGGTCCGATGGGGTGAACTCGCATTCGCGGGGACCCCTAAGCGAAACGCCGCTTGGGCGTGAAGAGCGGTGAGGGCGGGCGAGGCCCGTTCACGCCCTGGCCAGTTTAGCGGCGTTTCGCTCCCCGCGAATGCGAGTCCACCCCATCGGACACTTGGGGTGGGGCGCGTGCTGTTTCGTGGGGGGTGGGGCTTTTGCTTCCTCGTCGGCTTCCCCTGCGGTGCTGCTGTTGGCTGCTGGTTCGCGGGTGCCGTTTCCCAGTCCGGCTCACGGGTTCTGCTTGGTGCCTGGTTCGTTGCCGGGGTTGCCCTCTCCCTGCTCCGGTTTCCCTGCTCGGGCGGTTCCCCTGCCCTGTCTCGGTCCGCTTCCCTCGCGCCGGTCATCGGTGGCCTCCTAGGCGTTCTCGGGCTACTCGGCGGAGGCGGCCTGCGGCTCGGCGGGCCAGTTCGGTGGGGCCGCCGGTGTCGAGGTATTCGCGGACGAGGGTGAGGTCGCGGCGGACTCGGGCGGAGACGCCCAGGGGTGGGCGGGTGACCAGGGGGGAGGCGCCGGGGAGGCGGTCGGCGGCCGGGTGGGGGTTGCGGCAGAAGGCGGTGAGCGGGGCCAGGACGTTCTCCCAGGTGAAGCTCTCCCGGACCACCGCGATCCGGTCGCGGCACGCGGTGGCGAAGTCGGTGTCGTAGAGGACCTTCTCCAGCGCGTCGGCCAGGGCGCTGGGGTCTTCGGAGGGGACCACGACGCCCAGGCCCTCGCGGCGGACCAGGGAGGCGAAGGAGTCGCCGTCGGTGGTGACGATGGGCAGGCCCGCCCACAGGTAGTCCAGGACGCGGGTGCGGAAGGCGAAGGTCGTCTCCACGTGCTCGAAGTGCGTGGTGACACCGCAGTCGGCGTCCAGCAGCCAGTTCTGGCGGTCCTCGTAGGGCACCCAGGTCTCGTTGAAGAACACCGACGAGCCGGTCAGGCCGAGGCGGGCGGACAGGGAGCGGACGCGGGCGCCGATGTCCATCTCGGGGACCTCGGGGTTGGGGTGCTTCATCCCGAGGAACACCAGCCGGGCGTCCGGGCGGCGGGTGGACAGCTCGGCCATCGCGTGGACGAGGGTCAGCGGGTCGAACCAGGAGTAGACCCCGCCCGCCCACAGCACGACCCGGTCCGAGCCGCCGACCAGCGGGCCCTTGATCGGGGAGCTGGTCTGCTGCGGGGGCTTGCCCGGCAGGCCGAAGGGCACCACGTCCAGCAGGGAGCGCAGGGTCGGGTCGGTGTCGTAGATGTCCGGGGTGAGCCTGCCCAGCGCCATCAGGTGGCCCAGCCAGAAGTGGCGCTGGCGCTCGGAGGCGCAGATGAAGAAGTCGCCGCGCTCCAGCTGGGCGTTGAGCACCTTGGTCACGCCGATGAGGTCCAGCTCGCGCTGCTCGGCGATCGTCTCCGCGCCCTGGTCCTTGCTCTGCTCCAGCAGCTCCAGGTGCATCGGGTCGTAGACGTCGCAGACGACGATCTTGGTCGAGCCGGGCTTCTTCAGCTCCGGGGCCAGCTCCAGGGCGTGGCCCTGCAGGATCACGATGTCGGCCCAGTCGACCTGGGCGGACAGGTCGCGGCGGCGCACGCCGAGCACGGGGAACGGCGCGTCGCCGGGGGTGCAGACCGGGTTGACCGTCACCAGCCGCACGTCGTGCTCGGCGGCCAGCACGTCGGCCATGTTCCAGGCGCGGATCGCCGGGCCCGCCATCCGCTCGGAGATCGCGTCGCCGGTGACGACCAGGACCCTGCGCTTGCCGCCGAAGGCCGCCTCCAGGCCGAACGCCTCGACCAGGATGTCGTGGGCGGCCAGGTAGCGCGGCAGCGGGTAGGCCGGTTCCAGCGCCTTGCGCATCAGCGGGACCAGGTCGGCGTCCGAGCGCACCCGCGCGGCCTGCTCGGCCTCCCGCGACGCGGTCAGCGACGGCAGCATCTCCACGAACTGGTCGATGGCGACCACGCCCGCCAGCGCCGTCGGGTGGATCTCGCGCTGGATGGGCTGGTCGCGGATCTCCAGCTGGGCCGGGTCGATCTCCCCGCGCGCGGTGGCCCGGCGCACGGCCAGCGCCATCGCCGCGGGCAGCGCCTTGGCCAGCGTGGCGTCGGAGAGGTTCTTGTAGAGCGCGGCGAGGGCGTTGCGCTCCAGCAGGTACACCTCGCGCGCCTCGGCCTCGTCCACCTTGGACATCGAGGCGTGGTGGCGGTGGAAGGCCAGCGAGTCGGGCTGGTAGCGCACCCGCCAGCCGCGCAGGTTCAGCCGCCAGCCGAGGTCGACGTCCTCGTAGAACATGAAGAACCGCTCGTCGAACCCGCCCAGCTCGGCGAACACGCTGGTCCGCACGAACATCGCCGAGCCGGTGGCGAAGAGCACGTCCCGGGGGGCGTCGTGGGCGCCGTCGTCGGGCTGGCCCGCGTGCCGCTTGTAGCCCATGCCGAACCAGGTCAGCCCGCCGTCGACGAAGTCGATGCGCTCGCCGTCCCAGTCCAGGACCTTGCTGGCCACGCAGGCGACGTCGGGGTGCTCGGCCAGCGCCCGCACGGCCGCCTTGGCCCAGTCCGGGTGCGGGCGGGCGTCGTTGTTGATGAAGGCGAGCACCCGGCCGCGGGCGTGGGCCGCCCCGAGGTTGCAGCCCCCCGCGAACCCCAGGTTCTCGTCGCTGCGGACCAGCTCGACCCCCTCGACCGCGGCGATGCGGTCGGCGTCGTCACCCCCGGAGGCGTTGTCGACGCAGATCACCTGCAGCCGGTCGGCCGGGTAGTCGAGGTCGGCACGCAGGGCCCGCAGGCACGCCACGGTGTCCTCGGCCCCTTTGTAGTTGACCACCACGACCGACAGCTCGGGCAGCACCCCCTGTGCCAATGCCTGCCTCCTCACGCCCACGCTTGCTACGCACAGGGTGCCTCATCGCAGGCTGTGATGACTCGCCGACGCCTCCAGCCAGCGGGCGTCCTCGGGCGCCGCGCCTGCCGCGCGGCCGGTGACCAGGGCGTCTAGCGCCCGGCCCACTCCCGCCACACCCGGGCGCGGTCGGCGGGGGTCCCGTGCGGGCGGGGCAGGCGGCGCAGGACCTCGGCCAGCACCCGGACCCGCAGCCCGACGCGGAAGTTGGGCGCGTCCGGCCGGGCGCGGCGCAGCGGCAGGACCGCGGTCAGCGCGGCGAAGCGGGCCAGCTGGGCCCAGGCCACCCGGCGCGGGGCGCAGCGGAAGAGGGTGCGCAAGCGGTTGCGCTCGTTCCACAGGTGGAACCGGGCCGACCCGATCGCCGAGCTGGCGCCGTGGGCGTGGGTGACCCGGGCCTCGGGCACGCTCACCACGTCCCAGCCCGCCAGCCGCATCCGCCACGCGGTGTCGGTGTCCTCGTAGTAGCAGAAGAACTCGGCCGGGACGCGCCCGGCCGCGGCGGTGCGCAGCAGCGCCGCGCCCCCGCAGAAGCCGAAGACCGGCGCGGTCGGGCTGTCGTAGCCGTAGCCGTCGGCGGTCAGCCGGATGCCCACCGACTGCGTGCCGCCGTCCGGGCGGAGCAGGTGCGCGGCCGCGGCCGCCGCGTCCGGGCGCGCGTCGAGGGCGGCCTCCAGGCGGGCCAGCCAGTCCGGGTCGGGGACGGCGTCGTCGTTGAGCCAGGCGGTGAACTCCGTCGTCGGGCGCACCGCGGCCAGCCCGCCCGCGTAGCCCGCGTTGACCGGCAGCCGCACGACCTCGACCCCGCTGGCCGCCAGCACGTCGGCGGTCCCGTCGTCGGAGGCGTTGTCCACCACCACAGTCCGGTGTGGACGGGTCTGGGCGGCCAGCCCGGCGAGGCAGGCGGCGATGTGGTCGCGGCCCCGCCAGGTGACCACGACGACCGTCGTGCGGGCATCCACGGCGACGACCGTACCCTGGCCCGGTGCCCACGCTCGCCGTCATCACCGAGCAGCTGCTGGCCCCGGTGCCCGGCGGCACCGGGCGCTACACCCGCGAGCTGGCCGCCGCCCTCGCCGCGGCGCCGCCGCCGGGCTGGCAGGTGGTCGGGGTCACCGCCTGCCACCGCGACACCGCCGCCGCCGAGGTCGTCCCGACGCGCAGGCTGCCCCTGCCGCGCCGGGCGCTCACCCTCGCCTGGGAGCGCGGGCTCCCGCCGCGGCCGCGCGCGGCCAGCGTGCACGCGACCACCCCGCTGGCCCCCGACGGCGCGGTCGTCACCATCCACGACACCGTCCCCTTCACCCACCCCGAGACGCTGACCCCGCGCGGCGCGGCCTGGCACCGGCGCATGATCCGCCGCGCGGTCGCCCGCGCCCGGGCGGTCGTCGTCCCCACCCGCGCCGTCGCCGCCGACCTCGCCCGCCACGCCCCCGGCCCGGCCCCGGTGCACGTGGTCGGCCACGGCGTCACCGCGCTCCCGGCCCCGGCCGCGCACCTGGACCTGCCGCCGGAGTACGTCCTGGCCGTGGGCACCGTCGAGCCGCGCAAGGGGCTGGACGTGCTGGTCGAGGCCATGCCCGCCGTCGGCCTGCCGCTGGTCGTCGCGGGCGCGCCGGGCTGGGGCGGGGTCGACCTCGCCGCGCTGGCCGCCCGCGCGGGGGTGGAGGTGCGCGCGCTCGGCCGCGTCACCGACGCCGAGCTGGCCGCCGCGCTGGCGGGCGCGTCCGCCTTCGCCGCGCCCAGCCGCGCCGAGGGGTTCGGGCTGCCGCTGCTGGAGGCGATGGCCGCAGGCGTGCCGGTCGCGCACTCCGACGACCCCGCGCTCGTCGAGGTCGCCGCGGGCACCGGCGCCGTCGCCCGCCGCGGCGACCCGGCCGACCTCGCCCGTGCGCTGCACGAGGCGCTGGCCGCCCCGGCGCAGCGGGTCGCCCGGGCGCGGGCCAGGGCCGCGGAGTTCACCTGGGCCGCGGCCGCCGCCCGGGTGTGGTCGATCCACCTGCGGTGAATTCCCCCGTTCGGGAGATCCCCCGGCGGGCACGCCGTACGCTAGCCCGCGTGTCTACGGCCGATCCGCGTGTCCTGATCGACGCGACCGCCGTGCCCGCCGACCGCGGCGGCGTTGGCCGCTACGTCGATTCCCTCGCCGCCGCCCTGGACGCCGACGGGGCCGCGCTCAGCATCGTCTGCCAGCCGCGCGACGCCGTGCTCTACAGCACGCTGGCCCCGCACTCGCGCATCGTCCCGGCCGCCGAGGCCGTCACCGCCCGCACCGCCCGGCTGACCTGGGAGCAGACCACGCTGCCCCGGCTGGCCCGCAGGCTCGGCGCGCAGGTGCTGCACTCCCCGCACTACACGATGCCGCTGGCCGGGCCCGCCGCCTCGGTGGTCACCCTGCACGACGCCACCTTCTTCACCGACCCGGTGCTGCACCACTCGATCAAGGCCCGCTTCTTCCGCGCCTGGACCAAGGCCGCGCTGCTGCGCGCCGGGCGCTGCGTCGTGCCGAGCGCGGCCACCGCCGACGAACTGGTGCGCGTCGCCGGGGCCGCCCGCGACCGCATGGAGATCATCCAGCACGGCGTGGACACCGAGCGCTTCCACCCGCCCTCGCCCGCCGAGGTCGCCGCCGCGCGCGCCGCGATCGGCCTCGGCGACCAGGAGTACGTGGCGTTCCTCGGCGCGCTGGAGCCGCGCAAGAACGTGCCCGCCCTCATCCGCGGCTTCGCCGCCGCCTGCCGGGGCCGCCCCGACCCGCCCGCGCTGGTGCTGGCCGGGCAGCCCGGCTGGGACCACCAGATCGAGCGCGCGCTGGACGCCGTGCCGCACCGGCTGCGGGTGATCCGCGCCGGGTACCTGCCCTTCGACGGCCTGGCCGGGTTCCTCGGCGGCGCCGCGCTGGTGGCCTACCCGTCGCTGGGCGAGGGGTTCGGGCTGCCGGTGCTGGAGGCCATGGCGTGCGGGGCGTGCGTGCTGACCACCCGCAGGCTCTCCCTGCCCGAGGTCGGCGGCGACGCCGTGGCCTACTGCGGCGTCGGCGCGGGCGACATCGCCACCGCCATCGCCGACCTGCTCGACGACCCGGCCCGCCGCGCGGTGCTCGCCGCGGCCGCGCAGGAGCGGGCCAAGGAGTTCACCTGGGGCGCCTCAGCCGAGCGGCACCGCGAGGTCTACGCCCGCGCGCACGCCGCGCACCGGCGCTCGCGCTGAGCCTGGCAGGATGTCCGACTGTGACCGACACCAGCTATGGCGACGCCCTCGCCGTGGTCATCGTGACGTACTCGCCCGGCGCGACCCTGGCCCGGTGCCTTGAGACGCTGACCAAGGCGACCACCCGCCCCGTGCGGGTCGTGTTGGCGGACAACGGTTCCACCGACGGCGCACCGGAGGCCGCGGCGGCCGAGCGGGACAACGTCACCCTGGTGCGCACCGGGGGCAACCTCGGCTACGGCGGCGGGGCCAACCGCGGCGTCGCCGAGCTCTCCCGCGAGCACGGCTGGGTCGTGGTGTGCAACCCGGACCTGGAGTGGCGGCCGGGGGCGCTCGACGAGCTGCTCGCCGCCGCCGACCGCTGGCCGCGCGGGGGCGCGTTCGGCCCGCTGATCACCGGGCAGTCCGGCGAGGTCTACCCCTCCGCCCGCGAGGTCCCGTCGCTGGGCCGCGGCATCGGCCACGGCCTGCTCGGCATGGTGTGGCCGTCGAACCCGTGGACCAGGGAGTACAAGCAGCTCGGCCGGGTGCCGCGCGAGCGCGAGGCGGGCTGGCTGTCCGGCTCGTGCCTGCTGCTGCGCCGCGCCGCGTGGGATTCCGTCGACGGCTTCGACTCCCGCTACTTCATGTACTTCGAGGACGTCGACCTCGGCGAGCGGCTCTCCCGCGCGGGTTGGCAGAACGTGTACGTGCCCTCGGCCGAGGTCATGCACATCCAGGGCGCGTCCACGGCGAAGGTGTCCAACCACATGCTCGCCGTGCACCACGAGAGCGCCTACCGGTTCATCGCCGACCGCCACCCGGGGTGGAAGTGGGCCCCGGTGCGCGGCGCGGTGCGCGCGGGCCTGGCCCTGCGGCTGAAGGCGCAGTCGCGCTAGAGGCCGCCGTCGAGGCGTCGGCTGAGGCTGGAGCGGTCGGCGCCGGGCTGCTTGGTGGTGGGCAGGATGCCGCCGACCTCCTCGGCGGGCGGGGCCTGCCGGGGCAGCCGCTCGGTCGGCCGCGGCGGGGACGCCAGCGACTGGGTCGCCGCCTCCTGGGCGATCGCGGGCAGCTCGTCGGCGATCGGGAAGACCGAGGTCACCTCGGGGTCCTGGTCGGCGTTGCGGACGACCATGCGCGGGATCTGGATGGTGGCCGCCGCGTCCATCGGGCTGGTGGCGCTGTCGGGGGTGACGACGTACGCGCCGCGGGCGCGAGCCCTGGCCAGGATGGCTTCGGCTCGCTCGCGGGGGTCCATGCCGCGCCCTTCCTGCCGACCGGGAGTGCTGGTGCCAGGGTAGCCCGATCGCCACGCGGCGTCAGCGGGACTTACCGGGAAATCAGAGGAAATCGGTGGCTCCGCGGTCGCGCAGGAGTTCGGTGAGCCGCTTGATGTCCTGGGCGCGGTCGCGGCGGCACACCAGCACGGCGTCGGCGGTGTCGACCACGATCACGTCCTCGACGCCCAGCGCCGCCACCAGCCGCCCCCCGGACGGGACGATCACGCTGCCCGCGCTGTCCACGGCGACGACCTTCGCCGGGTCGCCGACCGCGCTCGCGCCCGCGACGTCCACGCCGAGCAGGTCGCCGAGGGTGTCGAAGTCGCCGATGTCGCTCCAGCCGAAGTCCCCGGGCACGGTCGCCACCAGCCCGTCGGCGGCGGCGGGCTCCATCACCGCGTACTCCACGGCCACCTTGGGGATCGTCGGCCACACCTCGGCGAGGACAGCGTCCTGGTCGTCGGTGTCCCAGGCCGCGGCGATCCGATCGATCGGCCCGGCGACGTCCGGGCGGCGGGCGCGCAGCTGGTCGAGGAAGACCGCGCAGCGCCAGACGAACATGCTGGCGTTCCACAGGTAGCTGCCCGACTCGACGTAGCGGGTGGCCAGCTCCAGGTCCGGCTTCTCCTTGAACTCCAGCACCGGCTGGATCACCGAGCGCTCGGCCTGCTGGCTGCACCGCAGGTAGCCGTAGCCGGTCTCCGGGCGGGTGGGCGTGATGCCGATGGTCATCAGCCTGCCCTCGCGCGCCCCGTCGACCGCCCGGCCCACGGTGTGGGCGAACTCGGCGGTGTCGGCGATGAGGTGGTCGGCGGCGAAGGAGGCCATGACCGCGCCGGGGCTGCGCCGCTCGATCACCGCGGCGGCCAGCGCGATCGCCGCGCAGGAGTCCTTGGCCAGCGGCTCGACGATGATGTTCGCCGCGGGCACCTCGGGGAGCTGGCGGGCCACCGCGGCCGCGTGCGCGGTCCCGGTGACCACGTGCACCCCGGCGGGTCCGGCGATGGGGGCCAGCCGGTCGAACGTGGCCTGCAGCAGGGACCGGTCGGTGCCGGTCAGCGGGTGCAGGAACTTCGGGCGCCCGGCGCGCGACAGCGGCCACAGGCGGGTGCCGCTCCCCCCGGCGGGCACGACGACGTGCAGGTCGGTCACGGACATCCTCTCGGTGCTGTCCGGCAAGCCTAACGGGTAGCCTCCGGTGGTGACCGCCCTCCTCGACCGCAGCTGGACCCCGGTGGGCGCGCTGGACCTCGCCGCCGTGGTGCGCCCGCTGCGCCGCGGCCCCGGCGACCCGGCGTTCCAGGTCGACGCGCGGGGCACCTGGCTGGCGGCCAACACCCCGGCCGGACCGGGGACGCTGTGCCTGCGCGCGGTCTCCGGCGAGGTGCTGGCCTCGGCGTGGGGCCCGGGCGCGGACGCGCTGGTCGACGGGGTTCCCGCGCTGCTGGGCGCCGATGACGACGACGCAGGCTTCGTCGCCCACCACCCGCTGGTCGCCGAGGTCCGCCGGGGCAGGCCGGGGCTGCGGCTGGGCTCGACCGGGCGGGTGTGGGACGTGCTGCTGGCGGCCATCCTGGAGCAGAAGGTCACCGGGACCGAGGCGCACCGCTCGTGGCGCTGGCTCGCGCGCCGCTTCGGGGTCGCGGCCCCCGGTCCGGTTCCCGAGGGCATGCGCGTGCCACCGACGCCTGCCGCGGTCCTGGCCATCCCGGACTGGGAGTGGCACAAGGCGGGCGTGGACGGCGGTCGCCGCCGCGCGATCATCGCCGCCGCCCAGGTGGCCGACCGCCTGGAGCGCGCGGCCGAGCTGCGCGGCGCGGAGGGCCGGATGTGGCTGCGCAAGGTCCCCGGCATCGGCGTCTGGACCGCGGCCGAGGTGGCCCAGCGCGCCTGGGGCGACCCGGACGCGGTGAGCATCGGCGACTACCACCTCGCGCACATCGTCGGCCACGCGATCCTGGGCAGGCGCGTCGACGACGCCGGGATGCTGGAGGTCCTCGCCCCCTACGCGCCCCAGCGCCACCGCGCCGTCTGCTACATCACCGCCGCGGGCCTGGGCAAACCCCGCTACGGCCCGCGTTTCTCGCCGCGCGACTACCGGTCGATCTAGCGGACCGGTCTAGCTCAGGTGCCGGTCGAGCGCCGCGGTCACGATGGCCCTGGCCTCCTCGGGCGCGATGGCGTAGCGGCGGCAGAGGGCCGCGTAGTCGTCCGCGGCGGCCAGGAGCAGCTCGCGCGGGCGGTTGCCCGCGGAGGCGACGAAGGTGCCCGCCCGGCCCCGGGTCTCGACCAGGCCCGCCTCCTCCAGCTCCCGGTACGCCCGCGCCACCGTGTTCACCGCCAGCCCCAGCTCCGCGGCCAGCGCCCGCACGGTCGGCAGCTTCGCCCCGACCGCCAGGGACCGCTCGGCGATGCGCTGGGCCAGGCCCGCCCGCACCTGCTCGTACGGCGGCACCGGGGACGCCGGGTCCAGGGTGATCATGGAGTGATCATCGCAGGGCCGCCAGCATCCGGCCGATCCCGGCCACCCCGCCGGGGTCGGCGGGCAGGGCGTCGACCGGCCACCACCGCAGGTCGGTGGACTCCGACGAGCGCACCGCGGCCGCCCCGGCCGGGGCGTGCACCACGAACCGCACGTCGAAGTGGCGGGTCGGCACGCCCAGCGAGCAGGTGATCGGGTGCACGTCCAGGTGCAGCGGCACCGGGTCGATGGTCAGCCCGGCGATCCCGGACTCCTCCTCGGCCTCCCGCAGCGCCGCGCCCACCAGCGAGGTGTCCAGCGGCTCGCAGTGCCCGCCCAGCTGGAGCCAGCGGCCCACGCGCGGGTGCAGGGTCAGCAGCACCTGCGTCCCGGTGTGGTCGAACACCAGCGCCGACGCGGTGATGTGGCCCGACGCGCACGACCGCCAGCAGGCGTCCGGCAGCGCCGCGAGGTAGCCCAGGTACGCCTGCCGCAGCGACTCCTGCGCCGGGTCGGCAGGCGCCCACGAGTCCAGGGTGGACACCACGTCCGCGTGCAGCGTCACAGCTCCACCCAGCCTTCGCCCGGCCGCGGGTCGCGCGGGGCCAGCGGCTCCAGCGGGTGGCCGACCGCGACCGCGCCCAGCGGCTCCCAGTCGGCGGGCAGCCCGAGCACGTCCCGCACCACGTCGGCGCAGAACATCGTCGACGACACCCAGCACGACGCCAGGCCCTCGGCCGCCAGCGCCACCAGGAAGCCCTGCACCGCGGCACCGCCCGCGACGGTGAACATCGACCGCTCCGCGGCCGCGCGGCGCTCGTCGGGGTAGTGGTGCGCGCCGTCGCGGACCAGGAACGGCAGCACGATCTCCGGGGCCCGGTACAGCAGGTCGCCGCGCGCGACCCGCCGGTCGATCCGCGCCGCGGACCAGCCGTCGGCGGCCAGGTCCGCCCGCCAGGCCGCGCGCATCGCGTCCAGGAGCACCTCGCGCTTGGTCGTCACGTGCGCGAACCGCACCGGCCGCGTGTGGTGCGGCGCGGGGGCGGTCAGCCCGACGGCGGCCGCGCGGCGCAGCACCGCGGGGTCGACCGGGTCGGGCGCGAACTCCCGCACCGAGCGGCGCAGCAGCACGGCCTCCCGGCGGCCCTGCTCGACGGCCAGGTCGGTGCCGAGCCGGAAGAGGTCGTGCTCGACCGGGCGCAGCAGGTCGCGGGCCGTGCCCGCGCCGCCGATCTCCAGCCCGCGGACCACCGCGACCGGCATCCCGCCGAGCTTGCCCTTCACCAGGTCGGCGGCCGCGGCGATCTCGTCGGCCACCGCGATCGTGGTCACCGCCAGCTCGTTGCCCTGGCCGTCCACCTCGCCCGCGTACGGGGCGAGCACGGCCAGCCCGCTGGCCCCGATCGCCGCGTCGGTCTGGCCCACCCGCCACGCCCGGCCCATCGTGTCGGTCACCACGACGGCGACCTCCACGCCCAGGCGCTCGCGCAGCCCGGCGCGCAGCGCCGCGGCGCTGGCGTCGGGGTCGACCGGCAGCAGCGCCACCTCGCCGCGGGCGACGTTGGAGGTGTCCACCCCCGAGGCCGCCTGCACGATGCCCAGCCGGTTCTCGGTGATCAGCGAGTTGCGGTAGCGCGCGACGACCCGCCGCGCCTCCTCGCGCACCAGCTCGCGCCGCCGCTGCTCGCGGGCCTCGGGGTCGGCGGGCACCGCGACGAGCTGGCCTTCCACTTTGGACACGACCTTGCTGGTGACGACCACCACGTCGCCCGAGCGCAGCCAGGGGGCCGCCGCCGCGATCGCGCCGGTCAGGTCGTCGCCGGGGCGGAACTCGGGCAGGCCGGGCACCGGCAGGACCTCGACCTTCCCGCGGGCGCCGTGCTCAGCCAACGTCGACCCCGCCCAGGTCGAAGGCCGCCCGCGCCATCGCCGCGGTCGCGTCCACATCGGACATCAGCAGCGGCACCGCGCGCACCGCCACGTTCGGCACGTCCGCCGCGTCGCCGGTGTGCACCAGCCAGCCGTCGAGGATGCCCTGGTCCGAGCACGCCCGGGAGCCGTAGTGGCGGCCGACGGCCTCGGCGGTCGTGGGCACCCCGATCGCGGACAGGCAGGCGTCGGCCATCCCGCGCACCGCCTTGTCCCGCACGATCGGCGACAGGCCGACCACCGGGGCGTCCGTCTTGCGCAGCGCCGTGCGCACGCCCGGCACCGCCAGCACCGAGCCGACGCTCACCACCGGGTTCGACGGCGCGATCAGCACGATGTCGGCGCCTTCGATCGCCTCCAGCACCCCCGGGCCCGGGGTCGCCTCGTCCGCGCCCACCGGCACGATCGACTGCGCCCGCGGCTCGGCCCGGTAGCGCACCCACCACTCCTGGAAGTGCACCGCCTTGCGCTCGCCGGTGTCCGGGGCGTCGATCACCACGTGCGTCTCGACCCGGTCGTCGGTCATCGGCAGCAGCCGCACGCCCGGCTTCCAGCGGTCGCACAGCGCGGCGGTGATGTCGGAGAGCTCGTAGCCCGCGCGCATCATCCTGGTGCGCACGAGGTGGGTGGCGATGTCCCGGTCGCCGAGGTTGAACCAGGTCCCCTCGGTGCCGTAGGCGGCCAGCTCGGCGCCCACGGTCCAGGTCTCGTCGGCCCGACCCCACCCGCGCTCGGTGTCGATCCCCCCGCCGAGGGTGTACATGCAGCTGTCGAGGTCCGGGCAGACGCGCAGCCCGTGCAGCCACATGTCGTCGGCGGTGTTGACGATCGCGGTGATCTCGTGCGCGGACGGCTCCGGCGGCTCGCCGACGGCGGGCAGCCCCAACAGGTGTTTGACGCCGAGCAGGAACCGGGCTCCACCGACCCCGCCGACGACTGCGACAACCTTCACGCGCGCGATCCTCCCACGCCGGGGTGAAACCGGGGTCAGCGCCAGAAGAAGAACAGCCCCTGCCCGATCCCGGCGTGCAGCGCGTCGCCGCCGATGGCCCCGTAGGCCGACAGCACCACGTCCCAGAACACCGCGGACGCGCCGGGGATGCCGATGAGCACGGCGAACAGGATCAGCGGCGCCCACGGCCGGGCCTTGGCCCCGATGCGCCGCGCGTCGTGGGACAGGTAGGGCTCCAGCGCGCCCCAGCCGTCCAGGCCGGGCACCGGCAGGATGTTGAGGACGAAGGCGGCCAGCTGGAGCAGCGCCAGGAAGGACAGCCCCGCGGCGAGGTTGGCTGGCGGGGAGAACACCGCGACCGCCAGCACCAGCAGCACCCCGAGCGCGAGGTTGGCCAGCGGCCCGGCCAGCGACACCCGTGATTCCACCGCTCGGGAGCGCAGCGCGTAGTGGTTGATCCACACGGCGCCGCCGGGCAGCGGGATGCCGCCGACGGCCAGCAGCAGCAGCGGCAGCAGCAGGCTGAGGACGGGGTCGCTGTAGCGGCGCGGGTCCAGCGTCAGGTAGCCCTTGAAGTAGACCTCGCGGTCGCCGCCGCGGAAGGCGACGATGGCGTGGCCGAACTCGTGCAGGCACAGCGAGACCGCCCACCCGCCGAGCACGAGCAGGAAGACCCCGGCTTTGACGGCGGTGTCGTCGTCGAGCAGGGTGAGCAGCGCGCCCCCGACGGTGACGGCGAGTAGGCCGAGGAACACGGGCGAGGGGCGGATCGCTGATCTCTGCACGCCTCCAGTGTGGCAAGTTTCGCGGAACTCGGGCCGCCGGAGTGGTATCTGGCCGTGTTTCCGCTGGTACCCGAATGGGTGTAGGCCGCGCATACCTCATCACCCACCTGGGGGCTTCGCTTGACCCGCCGCCGCGACACGGGTGTAATCACATCGATGTCATTCGCCACGGGGACGGCCTATGGCATCCGCCAGCCGGGGAGTGCGGAAGGCGAGGAGGCGGGCGCAATGCAGGGATTCGGAGACAGGGGCAACGTCGTGCAGCCGGCGGAGTGGGAACGCCAGGAGGCCGGGTTGCCCGGCTTCGGCGACGAGGCCGACGAACAGGAGTGGCAGGAGCGCGCCCTGTGCGCGCAGACCGACCCGGAGGCGTTCTTCCCGGAGAAGGGCGGCTCGACCCGGGAGGCCAAGCGGATCTGCCTCGGCTGCGAGGTGCGCGCCGAGTGCCTGGAGTACGCCCTGGCGCACGACGAGCGCTTCGGCATCTGGGGCGGGCTGTCCGAACGGGAGCGCAGGAAGCTGAAGAAGCGGGCGGTCTGACGCCCGGCTGACCGGCGGCCGGGGCGGCGGCGGCCGGTGGGCGCCCGCGGATCGCCTCCCCCTGGCACGCGCCGCCGGGGCGCCGAACTACCGTGTCGGCAGTGGCCGGTGGGGCCACCCGACCACGGGAGGTGTGCGCGCCGTGCCGCCCAGGCCCCACGTGACCACGGTGCCGGTGCTGGCCGTGCTGGTCTGCCACGACGGAGCCGAGTGGCTGCGGCTGGCGCTCTCCGCGCTGCGCCACGCCACCCCCCGCCCGCGGCACGTCGTCGCCGTCGACACCGGCTCCGCCGACGAGACCCCCGAGCTGCTGGCCGCCGCGGCCACCGGACCCGACCGGGTGCTCGACGGCGTGCTCACCCTCGACCGGACCACCGGCTACACCGACGCCGTGCACGCCGCGGTCGACCACGCCGTGGAGCGCTGGGGCGACCCGGGCGGCTGGATCTGGCTGCTGCACGACGATTCCGCGCCCGAGCCGGACTGCCTGGCCAACCTGCTCGACGCCGCCGACATCGCCGCATCGGCCGCGGTGCTCGGCCCGGTGGCCGTGGACTGGCGCGACCCGCGGATGGTGGTGGGCGCCGGGCTGTCCACCGATGCGTCCGGGCACCGGCAGACCGGCATCGGACCATCCGAACTGGACTGGACCCGGCTGGGCCGGGAGTTCGAGCAGAGCACCGAGGCGCTCGCGGTGTCCTCGGCCGGGATGCTGGTGCGCCGCGCGGTCTGGCAGGAGCTGGGCGGCTTCGACCGGGCCGTGCCCGCCCTGCGCGAGGACATCGATTTCGGCTGGCGGGTCAACCGGTCGGGGCGGATCGTCCTCTGTGTCCCGTCCGCCCGCATCCGGCACGCCCGCGCGGTGGCCGCGCAGCTGCGCGGGGTCGACACCGAGGTGGCCGGGCTGGGCGGGATGGCGCTGGACCGCGCGATGGGGCTGCGCACGTTCCTGGTCAACTGCGGGCTGCTCTCGTTCCTCATCGGGGTGCCCCGGCTGACCGCGTTATGCCTGCTGCGGGCGCTGGGCTTCGCCATGCAGCGGCGGCTGGCGGAGAGCCGGGCCGAGCTGCGCGCGCTGTCCTATGTGCTGGGCGGGCGGGCCGGGCTGCGGGCAGGCCGCGCCGCCCGCGCGGTCAGCGGCGGGCCGGGACCGGTGCCCGGGCTGTTCACCAGCAGGCTGACCCGGCTGCGCAACACCGCGCGCGGCGTGGTCGCCACGCTGGTGCGGCGGCGGGTCGCCGCGGACGCCGCGCTGGGCAGGCTGCCCCAGGAGTCGGCGTGGCTGCCGCCGCCCACCGAGCTGCGCAAGCCGCCCACCGGCCCGCAGGCGCTGCCCGCGGGCGCGTCCGGGCGGCCCCGCCACGCCGGGCTGCGGCGGCCGAGTCGCGCCGTGGCCGTGTCGATCCCGGCGTCGATCCCGGACGCCGAGGTTCCCCGGCCGAGCCCGCGCCCGCGGCCGTCGCCGACCCCGCGCGACGGAAGCGGGCCGCCGCCCGCGCCCGACCTCGTGCTGGTGTCGGTCGACCGCGGCCGGGTCGTCCGCCAGCTCCTGCTGTCCCCGCCGCTGCTGCTGCTCGCCGGGCTGGTCGGGCTTGCGCTCGTGGTCAACCACGCCCGGCTCGGCCTCCCGCTCGCTGGCGGGCGGCTGCTCCCGGTCGGCGACTTGGGCTCGGTGTGGGAGCAGTACCTGGCCGCCTGGCACGGCGTCGCGGGCGGCACGGCCGCCCCGGCGCCCGCCGCGCTGGCGGTGGTGGGGGCGCTGGGCGTGGTCCTGGCGCCGCTGGGCGGGGCGCAGGCCGCGGTGGCCGTGCTGCTGCTGGCCGACCTGCCGCTGGCGGGCCTGTCGGCCTACCTGGCCACCCGCCGCGCGCCGGTGCGCCGCTGGGTGCGGGCGCTGCTGGCCACCGGCTACGCGCTGCTGCCGCCCGCGTCGGCGGCCGTGGCCCAGGGCAGGATCGACGCCGTCGTCGTGCACATCCTGCTGCCGCTGGTCACCGCCGGGGTGATCGCCCTGCTGGCCCGGCCTGCGGCGGGCGGGCGCTGGCTGTCGACCGCGGCCGCGACGGCGGCCGGGCTGGCCGTGGTCGGCGCGTTCGCGCCGCTGGCCCACCTGGTGCTGGTCGTGGTGGCGCTGGGCGGGTTCGTCCTGGTGCCCGGCGACGGCCGCCGCCGCGGCGCGGCGCTGTTCCTGCTGGTGCTGATGCCGCTGGCGCTGCTGCTGCCCTGGCCCGCCGTGGTGATCCAGCATCCCGGCGTGGTCGTGCACGGTTTCGGCGCGCCCGTGCCGACCCCGGGCGTCGGGCTGCCCGAGCTGCTGGCGCTCTCGGCAGGCGGGCCGGGCGCGTGGCCCTACCTCGGCGCGGTCGTGGTGCTCGCGGTGCTCGTCGGCGTCGCGGTCCGGCCGAGCCGGGCCGTGCTGCCCGGCCTCGGGCTGGCGCTGCTGGGCGCGCTGGCCGTGGCGCTGGTCCACGTCGTGCCCATGACGCCGCTCGGCGGCCTGGAGCCCGAACGCGGCTGGACGGGGACGCCGCTGCTGATCGCGGGCTGGGGGCTCGTGCTGGCGCTGGTCGGGCTGTGCCGCACCGGCGGCAAGGTGTCGTTCGCGCGGCCGGTCGCGGTGCTCGGCGTCGCGGCGCTGGGGGCGCTGGCCTGCGGGGTGGTCGTGGCGGGCCGGGCTGGTCCGCTCGCCGCCGACGGCGGCCCGCGGCTGACCGCCCCGCTGACCGCGGAGCTGGCCGAGACCCAGCGCTGGGTGCTGACCGCAGACGACCACCCCCGGCTGACCGCGGGCCGGCTGCCCGCCTTCGGCGACGACGACCTCGCACCCCCGCCCGCCGCGGTGGCCCGGCTCGCCGACTGGGCCGCCGACCTGCGCAGCGGCGACGGCGCGCTGGTGCGCCCGGCCGTGGCCAGGGCGGCCGCGGCGGGCGTGCTGTTCATCGTGCTGCCCGAGGACGCGGGCTTCCAGGCCGCCGCTGGCGACCTCGTCGGCCCGGCCCCGCCGACCACCGACGGCCGCCCGGTCTACCGCGTCCGCCTCACCGCGGGCCCGGCCACCCTGCTCTCCCCGGAGCTGGCCCGCACCGCCGTCACCGGCGGCGTCCCCCCGACCTCGGCGGGCGCGGAGGGCGTGGTCGCCGTCGACGCCACCCCGCCCACCGCCGCCGCCCGCGTCTCCGACGGCCCCGAGGGCAGGCTCCTGGTCATCAGCGCCAACGACGAACCCGGCTGGACAGCCACCGTCAACGGCGAACAGGTCCCCACCACCCGCGCCTGGAACCACCAGGTCGCCGTCCCCCTCCCCACCCGCTCAGCCCTGGTCACCGTCGAACAACCCGCCGCCCTGCGCGGCGTCCTGCTCCTGGTCCAGGGCGCGGTGGTCCTGTTCACCGTGCTGACGGCGATCCCGGGGAGGCGGCCGGACTAGTCGCCGCCCTCGACGACGCCCGGGTCCAGGCCCAGGTAGGCGGCGATCTGCTCGACCAGGACGTCGTGGACGAGGTCGGCGAGGTCGGCGCCGTCCTTGGCGCGGGCTTCCAGGGGGCGGCGGTAGAGGACCACGCGCGCGCGGGTCGGCTGGCCGCGGCGGTCCACGCCCGCGCGGACCAGGCGGGACAGGGGGACGCCCGCGTCGGCGATCAGGCCGTCCGGGGGTTCGCCGGTCGGGACCTCGGGCACGTCGTCCACGGCGACGTCGAGCTTGGTCAGCTCGGTGCGCCAGCGGGCCTCGATGGGCTCCAGCGCCTCCAGCACCACCGCGTCGAACTTCTCCGCCCGGGTGCTGGCCGCGGGCAGCGACGACGGGATCAGCGGGCCGCGCAGGCCGCGCCCGTGCCGATCGCGGTGCCTGCGGCCGCGGGAGCGGCGGGAACGTCGGGCGGTGACCACGTCCAGAAGGGTAGCGGCCGCCCCCGACTGCCCCGGATGGCCGCATCGGGGCGTGTCGCGGGAGCTATTGCGGCGCGGCGGCCCCCGGAAGCGCTATCGTCAGCGATCGTGCGGAGCGTGCGTCGATGTTCGCGAACCGGGTGCATCAACCCGGCCGTCGCGACGCTGACCTATGCCTACGCCGACTCGACCGCCGTCGTCGGCCCGCTGGCCACCTACGCCGAGCCGCACAGCTACGACCTCTGCGAGGAGCACGCGCTGCGGCTGACCGTCCCGCGCGGCTGGGAGGTCGTGCGCCACGACGGCGAGTTCGCGATGCCCGAGCCCAGCGTCGACGACCTGACCGCGCTGGCCGAGGCCGTGCGCGAGGCGGGCCGGGTCGACCGCCCGGTGCCCGAGCCCGAGCCCGGTCCCAGCGGCCCCCGCCGGGGCCACTTGCGGGTGCTCCCCGACCCGGTATCGGACTGACCGGTAGCGAAATCGGTAGGCTCCATCCGGCACACGCAGCCGACCAGGGGAGTACCACGTGCGCGACCTGTCCGGGGTCTTCAAGGCATACGACGTCCGCGGTGTGGTGGGTGAGCAGATCGACGCCGAGCTGGTGCGCGCCACCGGCGCGGCCTTCGCCCGACTGGTCGGCGGGCCCGCCGTCGTGATCGGCCACGACATGCGCGACTCCTCGCCCGGCCTGGCCGCCGCCTTCGCCGACGGGGTGACCGCCCAGGGCGTCGACGTCGTGCTGATCGGCCTGGCCAGCACCGACATGCTGTACTTCGCCTCCGGCAAGCTCGACCTGCCCGGCGCGATGTTCACCGCCAGCCACAACCCGGCCAAGTACAACGGCATCAAGCTCTGCCGCGCGGGCGCCGCCCCGGTCGGCCAGGACAGCGGCCTGGCCCAGATCCGCGCCGACGTCGAGGCCGGGATCCCGGACGCCGACGGCCCCCGGGGCACGGTCACCGAGCAGGACATGCTGGCCGACTACGCCGCCTACCTGCGCACGCTGGTCGACCTCTCCGGCTCCCGCCCGCTGCGCATCGTGGTCGACGCGGGCAACGGCATGGGCGGGCACACCGTCCCCTCGGTGTTCGACGGCCTGCCCATTGAGGTCACCCCGATGTACTTCGAGCTCGACGGCACCTTCCCCAACCACGAGGCCAACCCGCTGGACCCGAAGAACATCGTCGACCTGCAGGCCAAGGTCCGCGAGGTCGGCGCGGACGCGGGCGTGGCCTTCGACGGCGACGCCGACCGCTGCTTCATCGTCGACGAGCGCGGCGAGGCGGTCTCGCCCAGCGCGATCACCGCGCTGGTCGCGGTGCGCGAGCTGGCCAAGGACCCCGGCGGCACGATCATCCACAACCTGATCACCTCGCACGCGGTGCCCGAGATCGTCCGCGAGCACGGCGGCGTGCCGGTGCGCACCCGCGTCGGGCACTCCTTCATCAAGGAGGAGATGGCCCGCACCGGCGCGATCTTCGGCGGCGAGCACTCCGCGCACTACTACTTCCGCGACTTCTGGCGCGCCGACACCGGCATGCTCGCCGCGCTGCACGTGCTGGCCGCCCTGGGCGAGCAGGACCGGCCGCTGTCCGAGCTGACCAGCGCCTACGCCCGCTACGCCGCCTCCGGCGAGATCAACTCCACGGTCGCCGACCAGCAGGGCCGCATCGGCGCGATCAAGGCCGAGTTCGGCGCCCGCGACGGCGTCGAGGTCGACGAGCTCGACGGGCTCACCGTCACCCTGCCCGACGGGTCGTGGTTCAACCTGCGCGCCTCCAACACCGAGCCGCTGCTGCGGCTCAACGTCGAGGCCCGGGACGCGGCCGCGGTCGCCGCGCTGCGCGACGAGGTGCTGGCGATCGTGCGCGCCTGAGCGCGGCCAGCCCCCCGCGCGCACCGGCACCGCGCCGGAAACCGGCGCTTGAGACACTGGACATCGAGGAGGAGACCGCGATGGCAGTCGAGCTTGACCCGCAGCTGTTGGACATCCTGGCGTGCCCGTCCGACGACCACGCCGCGCTGGCCGTCGGCCGCCCGGACGACCCGGAGGCCGACGCGCTGACCTGCACCGAGTGCGGCCGGATCTACCCGGTCGAGGACGGCGTGCCGGTGCTCCTGCTCGACGCCGCCGAGCAGCCAGCAGACCGGTGACCTCCCTACCCGACGACACCCTGCTGGACGACGCGGTCCGGCTCGGTGATGCCGACCCCGACGGGCTGCTGCGCGCCGCGGCCCGCGCGGGCGCGCAGGTGCGCGCCACCGCGGAGGCCGCGGCCGAGGCCGGGCTGTCCCGGCTGTCCGGGGAGCGCCCGCGGGCCATCGTGCTGATCTGCAGGCCGGGCCTGTCGCCCGCGGTGTGCGAGCTGCTGTCGGCGCTGCTCGGGCCCGCCTGCCCGGTGCCGGTCGTGGTCGCCGAGCAGGCACCGGTCTGGGTGGGCGCGCTGGACGTGGTCGTGGCCCACACCGACGACCCCGGCGACACCGTGCTGGCCGAGTCCGTCGACCGCGCCTGCCGCCGCGGCGCGGCCGTCGTGCTGACCGCGCCCGCCGAGGGGCCGGTCGCCGCCGCGGCCGCGGGCCAGGCCGTGCACATCACCCCGCGGGTGCCCGTGCCGCCCGGGTTCTCCTTCGCCGCCGCCTACACCGCCGGGCTGCTCGCCCTCGGCGCGCTCGGCCTGCTGCGGGTCGACATCGACGCGCTGGCCGACGAGCTCGACCGGGAGGCCGAGCGCTGCCACCTGCAGCACGAGACGTTCGTCAACCCGGCCAAGTCGCTGGCGCTGCGCGTCGCCGAGCACATCCCGCTGCTGTGGGGGCTGGACCCGGTGGCCACCGGCGTCGCCCGGCACGCGGCCCAGGTGCTGTCCACCCACACCGACCTGCCCTGCGACGTCGCCGACTACCAGCAGGCCGCCAGCCGCACCGCCCTGCACCGCGCCGCCGTGCGCGCCGCGGCGGGCCGCGACATCTTCGCCGACCCCGACGACCTCGACGGGGGCGCCGTCCCGGCGCCGCGCACCCTGCTGCTCGCGGTGCGCAGCCTGCCCGGCGACCCGGTGCGCCACCAGGCCGCCGAGGTGCTGCCCGCGGTCGAGGTGCTCGCCCCCGGGCAGGAGCTGGGGGTGCCCGAGCCGATCGGGGCCGCGGTGCTGGCCCTGCGCTTCGAACTGGCCGCCCTGTACCTGGGGCTGGCAGCGGGTACCACGGGGGGATCGGGGCGCTACGCCCCGGCGACCGCGTGAGTTAGGGAGTAGGCAAGTGGAGTTGTTGCGCAACGCGGTGCGTCCGTATGCGTGGGGGTCGCGCACGACCATCGCCGAGCTGCTCGGCCTTCCGGTGCCCGCCCCGCACCCGCAGGCGGAGCTGTGGATGGGCAGCCACCCCGGCGACCCGTCGGTGCTCATCGACGCCGGGTGCACGCTGCTGGAGCGCATCGACGCCGACCCGCCGGGCCAGCTCGGCGCGGCGACCGCCGAGCGCTGGGGCGGCAGGCTGCCGTTCCTGCTCAAGATCCTCGCCGCCGAGGAGCCGCTGAGCATGCAGGCCCACCCGTCGGCCGAGCAGGCCGCGGAGGGCTGGGCGCGCGAGGAGGCGCTGGGCATCCCGCGCGACGCCCCGCACCGCAACTACCCCGACCCCACGGCCAAGCCCGAGCTGGTCTGCGCGCTGACGGAGTTCCACGCCCTGGCGGGCTTCCGCGACCCGCACCGCACCGTCGAGCTGCTCGACGCCGTGCGCACCCCGGGCCTGTCCCCGCACATCGACCTGCTCGCGGGCCAGCCCGATGGCGACGGCCTGCGCGCGCTGTTCACCACGTGGATAACGCTGCCCTCGACGGCGCTGCAGGCCCTGATGCCCGACCTGCTGGAAGCCTGCGTGCGCCACGTCAAGGACCGCGGCGAGTTCAGCCTGGAGTGCCGCACGGTGCTGGAGCTGGCCGAGCGCTACCCCGGCGACGCCGGGGTGCTGGCCGCGCTGCTGCTCAACCGGCTGGTGCTGGGCCCGGGCGAGGCGATCTACCTGCCCGCGGGCAACCTGCACGCCTACCTGCACGGCACCGCCGTGGAGATCCTGGCCAACTCCGACAACATCCTGCGCGGCGGCCTGACCCCCAAGCACGTGGACGTGCCGGAGCTGCTGCGCGTGCTCGACTTCCGCTGCGGCCCGATGCCGGTCAACACCGGCACGGCGGACGGGCGGACGCGCGTCTACCGCACCGACGCCCCCGAGTTCGAGCTGTCCCGGGTGGACTGGGCCGCGGGCGAGGCCGAGCCCGTCGCGCTGGGCGGCGCCGCGCCGCGCATCCTGGTGTGCACCGCGGGCGCGGTCGAGGTGGAGTGCGGCGGGCGGGCGCTGGTGGTGACCCGCGGGTCGTCGGCGTGGCTGTGCGCCGCCGACCCCGAGCCGGTGGTGCGCCCGGTCGCCGACGCGCCGTCGCAGGTCTTCGTCGCGACGGTAGGTTCGTAGCACGCGCGCGGCCCCCAGCCTCTAGGCTTCGCTTCCGTCCGTTGCGTCGGCCCCAGTCCTTAGGAGTAGCCGTGGCCGCAGGGGGAAGCACCAAGGCGATCCTCGCCGCGTTGTTCGCCAACGCCGGTATCGCCGTGTCCAAGTTCATCGGCTTCCTGATCACCGGGTCGTCCTCGATGCTGGCCGAGTCGGTGCACTCGGTCGCGGACACGTCGAACCAGGGGCTGCTGCTGCTCGGGCAGAAGACCTCGCAGCGCAAGGCGACCAAGGAGCACCCCTTCGGCTTCGGCCGCGACCGCTACTTCTGGTCGTTCGTCGTCGCGCTGCTGCTGTTCAGCCTCGGCTCGGTGTTCGCGCTGTACGAGGGCATCCACAAGCTCACCCACCCCGAGCCGCTGTCCTCGCCGCTGGTCGCGGTGGTCATCCTGGTGGTGGCGATCGTGCTGGAGTCGTTCTCCTTCCGCACCGCCATCATCGAGTCCTCGAAGATCAAGGGCGACGCGAGCTGGTGGGGCTTCATCCGCCACTCCCGCACCCCGGAGCTGCCGGTCGTGCTGCTGGAGGACGCGGGCGCGCTGTTCGGCCTGGTCTTCGCCCTGATCGGCGTCGGCATGGCGACCATCACCGGTGACCCGGTGTGGGACTCCATCGGCACGCTGGCCATCGGCGCGCTGCTGGGCGTCATCGCGATCATCCTGATCATCGAGATGAAGTCGCTGCTGATCGGCGAGGGCGCCACCGACGCCGAGCTGCGCACGATCACCGACAAGCTGGCCACCGGCAAGGTCGCCCGGGTCATCCACATCCGCACCCAGTACGTCGGCCCGGACGAGCTGCTCGTCGCCGCCAAGGTCGAGCTGGTGTCCGGGTTGGACGTGGCCGGGGTCGCGGCGGCGATCGACGACGCCGAGGCCAGGGTGCGCGCCGCGGTGCCCGCCGCGCGGCTGATCTACCTGGAGCCCGACCTCTACCGGGAGTCCGCGGTCGTCTCCGACTAGGGCCACCGCGGCTGCGCGGCCGGTGGGGGCGCACGCGCCCGCGTGAGCGGGGGTTAACCTCTCGGCGTGCCGTGGCTGTGCGTTGACGTCGGGTCCACCTGGACGAAGGGTGCGCTGGTCGCCGCGGACGGCGCCCTGCTGGGCACGGCCCAGCACCGCACGACCCCGCCCGAGGTGCTCGACGGGGTGGCGGCGGTCGCCGCCGCGCTGGGCGAGGCCCCGGTCCTGGTCTGCTCGTCGGCGGGCGGCGGGCTGCGGCTGGCCGTGGTCGGCCAGGAGCGGCTGGTCAGCGCCGAGGCCGGGCACCGGGTGGCGCTCTCGGCCGGGGCGAAGGTGGTGCACGTGTCCTCGGGCCCGCTCGACGGGGCCGGGGTGCGCGAGCTGCGCGCCGCCCGCCCCGACGTGGTCCTGCTGGTGGGCGGCACGGACGGCGGCGACGAGCGGGTGCTGCTGCACAACGCGCGCAGGCTCGGGGCCAACCGCATCCGGGTGCCGATCGTGCTGGCGGGCAACGCCGCGGCCCGGCAGGCCGCGCTCGACCTGCTGGCCGGGCGGGTCGTCGTGCCCACCGGCAACGTGCTCCCCGACGTCGGCGAGCTGGCCCCCGGGCCCGCGCGGGCGGCGATCCGCTCGGTGTTCCTCGACCACGTGATCGGCGGCAAGAACCTCTCCCGCGGCCCCCGCTTCCGCCGCCTGGTCCGCACGGTCACCCCCGACGCCGTCCTGTCCGGCGTCACCCGCTTGGCCGCGGTGCGCGCCGCGGCGGAGGCGGGCGCGGTCGTCGTGGTCGACGTGGGCGGCGCGACGACCGACGTCTACTCAGCCGTGTCCGATGTGGACACCTCCGGCCGCACGGTCGCGCTGCCCTCGGACCGGCGCACGGTGGAGGGCGACATCGGCATGCGCTGGTCGGCCCCCGGAGTCGTCGCGGAGGCCGCCGCCGAGCGCATCGGCGGGGCCGACCTGGCCGAGCACGCCCGCCGCTGCGCGTCCGATGTGGACTGGGTGCCCGCCTCGGCCGCCGAGGCCGACGCCGACCTGCGCCTGGCCGCGCTGGCCGCCGTCCTCGCCGTCCGCCGCCACCTGCGCTTGGTGGACGGCGACTTCGGCCCCCGCGGCGTCGGGGTGCTGGTCCTCTCCGGCGGGGTGTTCCGGCACGCCCGCGACATCGCGCCCGTCGAGCAGGCCCTGCGCGACGACCCCGTGCTGCGCCCGGTCCTGCGCAACGCGGTGGTCTCCGTCGACCGCGACTACGTCCTGGCCCCGGCCGGGCTGCTCGCCGACGCTGGCCACCGGGCCGCCGCAGACGCCCTGGTCAGCCGCCTGGCGGGCGGCGAGGGCTAGGCGAGCACGCGGGTGGGCCAGGGCAGCCCGCCGGTGTCGTCGGGGTCCAGGCCCGCGGCTAAGGCCACCGCGCGGTCCCACTCCGGGTCGGCGGTGTAGTTCTTGCCCGCCTGCACGCCCGGGCACCAGCGGCGGCCGGTGAAGGGGCCGTGCATCGGGTCCGGCAGCCAGTGGTCGCCGCCGAGGACCAGGGCGCCGGTCGGGGAGCGGGTCGCGGCGGGCAGCGGGCCGACGGTGCCGTCCGGGCGCAGGCCGGTGCCCAGCAGCCTGCCGTCGACGGCCATCCGGTTCCACGTCAGCACCGCCCCGCCCATCGGGTCGGTGCCCCGGCACAGCGCGCGCCAGCGGGTGCCGAAGCTCGCCGCCGTGGCCGCCAGCGCCGGGAACGGCACGACCGAGGGGAACGCGCGCAGGTAGGCCCACTGCAACTGGGTTCCCACGGTCACCAGGCCCAGCCGCATGCGCTCGGGCTCGTTCACCGAGTCCAGCAGCCGCGCCGCCGCGACCAGCACCAGCAGCCCGCCCTGGCTGTGCCCGGTCAGCACCACCCGGGTGTGCGGGTCGCGCAGGTGCTCGGCGGCGCGGGTCGCCAGCTCGGGGACGACCTTGAGCGCGTAGCTCGGCGGCACGGCCGGGTGCGCCTCGCGCGGCCAGAAGCACGCCAGGTCGGCCAGCACGCCCAGCCGCCTGCCCGCCTCCGGCTCCCGCGCCGCGTTCTGCACCGCCCGAAGCAGCGACCCGGCGAGCAGGCCGAGCGCGAGCACGCCGATGGCGCCCAGCGGCTCCAGCCGCGGCGCGACCTGGTGGCCGAGGAAGCGCATCGCCACCGCCACCGCGGTGCCCGCGGCCAGGAACGCCGCCACGGCGAGCACGACGCGGTGCAGGTTGCGGCGCTGCCAGTCGGCCAGCCGCCACGCCCGCCTGCCCGCGGCGGCCGCGCCCGCGTCGGCCCCGGCCAGCAGGTCGGCCTCCGGGGTGCGCCCGCCGCGCAGCAGCCGCGCCGCCGAGATCGCCGCGGCGGGCAGGGCGACCGCGGCGGCCAGCACCCCGCCCGCGCCCCAGAGCAGCGTCACCGAGGTGTAGCCCGGCGGCAGCCGCATCCCGTCGAACCCGATCACCGTGCGCAGGGTGATCGCCAACCCCGCGCCGAAGCCGCCGCCCAGCAGCGCCGCCACCGCGACCACCGGCGCGGCCATCCACCCGCCCGCCCACGGCCGCAGCCCGCGCGGCAGCTCCCGCCACGTGCGCCGGGCGATCCGCGCCGCGGGCGCCAGCAGCACGCCGAAGAGCACGATCACCACGATCAGCGCCGCCGCCACCGCGTCCACCGTCGTCCCGGTTCCGCGCGGCACCGCGGGCACCGGGTCGACCGCCGCCGCGGCGCCCAGCACGGCCAGCACGCCCAGCGCCGCCAGCACCCGCCCGCGCCCGACCGCCGCGCGCAGCAGCCGCCCGCCGCGCCCCGGCCGGACCCCGCGCGGGTCGTCGAGCAGCAGCGCGCCCAGCGCGCACACCCCGAGCAGCGCCAAGGCGAGCACCCACGGCACGAACGCGCGCACCGGGTCGGGCGCGGCGAACGGCCCGGCCAGCGCCAGCGCCACCGCGGCCAGCGCGGCGACCAGGTGCAGCGCCCGCAGCGCCGGGGTGTCCGGGTCGGCCACGAGGTTGCGCCCGGGCAGGTCGACCCGCACGTTCGGCGGCGCGTCCGGCGGGTTCGGCGCGGCCGGGGTCTCCCACGCCACGCACGACACCCGGTGCAGCACCAGGACCAGCAGCAACACCGGCACCACGGCCACCGCTTGGCGGAACGGGTACGCCCGGCGCAACCAGTCCGGCACCCACCCGACGCAGTCCGCGCCGGGCGCGAGGCATTGCACCGCCAGCAAGTCGTAGGTGACGACGGTCGCCTGCACGACGAACAGCACCGTCAGCAGCAGCGCCGCCAGCCGCAGCAGCGCGCGCAGCACCCCGCCGAGCAGGCGCGCGGGCCGGTGCCCGCGCGGCGGGGGCGGCAGCATCCAGTGCGCCATGTTGGCCAGGGCGAAGGGGAACAGCAGCGCCCAGGCCGCCTTCGCCCAGCCGCCGGAGGTCATCGCGCCCCACACGTAGCCCTCGACGACCCGCGACACCGAGCGGCCCTCGGCGCGCAGCACCGGGCCGGGGGCCGGGCGCAGCAGCCGGTCGGCCGGGCGCACGACCCGCCCCACGCCGTCGCCTGCGACGTCGACGGCGGAGACCGCCGACACCAGCGATTCCGGTGTCGTGCCCATCATCCCGTGCACGCGCAGCTCGACCACGCGCGTCTCCGCACCCGTCGGCAGCACGGCATCTCCGATCGTGTCCCCTCGGCGAATGAGCCCGATCGGCGAGGGTCAGCCGGGCATCCGCGGCGGTACTGTCTCCCAGGGAACCACAGTCTGGAGGAATCACCTGATGAGCGCTGAAGACACGCGGGAGCGGTTCAAGCAGACCCGCAACGGCATCGACTTCGCCGTGGCGGACCTGTCCCTGGCCGAGTTCGGCCGCAAGGAGATCCGGCTGGCCGAGCACGAGATGCCGGGTCTGATGGCGCTGCGCCGCGAGTACGCCGACGTCTACCCGCTGCGGGGCGCGCGCATCTCCGGCTCGCTGCACATGACCGTGCAGACCGCGGTGCTGATCGAGACGCTGGTCGCGCTGGGCGCCGAGGTCCGCTGGTGTTCCTGCAACATCTTCTCCACCCAGGACCACGCCGCCGCCGCGGTGGTCGTCGGCCCGCACGGCACCGAGGAGGAGCCCAAGGGCGTCCCGGTGTTCGCGTGGAAGGGCGAGACGCTCGAGGAGTACTGGTGGGCCACCGAGCAGATGATGACCTGGCCGGACGGCTCGGGCCCCAACATGATCCTCGACGACGGCGGTGACGCCACCCTGCTGGTCCACAAGGGCGTCCAGTACGAGAAGGCGGGCGTCGTGCCCGCCGCCGACGAGGGCGACGCCGAGGAGTGGAAGATCATCCTCGAGACGCTGCGCAACTCCCTGGCCGCCGACTCCGGCAAGTGGACCAAGATCGCCGAGGGCATCCGCGGCGTGACCGAGGAGACCACCACCGGCGTGCTGCGCCTCTACCAGCTCGCCGCCGCGGGCGAGCTGCTGTTCCCGGCGATCAACGTCAACGACTCGGTGACCAAGTCGAAGTTCGACAACCGCTACGGCATCCGCCACTCGCTCATCGACGGCATCAACCGCGGCACCGACGTGCTGATCGCGGGCAAGGTCGCCGTGGTCTGCGGCTACGGCGACGTCGGCAAGGGCTCGGCGGAGTCGCTGCGCGGCCAGGGCGCGCGGGTGGTCGTCACCGAGATCGACCCGATCTGCGCGCTGCAGGCGCTCATGGACGGCTTCGAGGTGCGCTCGCTGGACGAGGTCGTCGAGCAGGCCGACATCATCATCACCACGACCGGCAACAAGGACGTGGTGTCCGCCGAGCACATGGCCCGGATGAAGCACCAGGCGATCCTGGGCAACGTCGGCCACTTCGACAACGAGCTGGACATGGCGGGCCTGGCCCGGGTCCCCGGCGTGCGCCGCATCAACATCAAGCCGCAGGTCGACGAGTGGGTGTTCCCCGACGGGCACTCGATCATCGTGCTGTCCGAGGGCAGGCTGATGAACCTGGGCAACGCCACCGGCCACCCGTCCTTCGTGATGTCGAACAGCTTCTCCAACCAGGTCATCGCCCAGGTGGAGCTGTTCACCAAGCACGAGGAGTACGACAACGAGGTCTACCGGCTGCCCAAGAAGCTGGACGAGAAGGTCGCCCGCATCCACGTGGAGGCGCTCGGCGGCACGATCACCAAGCTGAGCAAGGACCAGGCCGAGTACATCGGCGTGGACCCGGAGGGCCCGTTCAAGCCGGAGCACTACCGGTACTAGGCGCTCCCCGGCGAGCAGGCGGCCCCGCTTCGGCGGGGCCGTTTCTTTGTGACCTGCGTCTCATGGTCGTAACAAGATCGGGTTCGGCGGCGAACTTGCATAGTTCCGGTGCGTGCAGGGGCGTGCCGGACCGCAGACCGCCCCGGGGGGTGGGCTGCCGCCGCGGGCGGTGGATGGGGGAGCCGCCGCCCGCGGCGGGCTTGCGCATGCTGGGAGATGTGACGCGGGGCACTCGGATGTGACGATTTCACCCTGTCCCGTGAGCACGTCAGGTGCCCGTCAGCTGCCCGGGACATCATGGCTGGGGTACCGCTCCGTGCGTCCGTCCCAACCGGACGGATGGTGAAGGAGGAGGTCGGATGACCCGCACCGCAGCACCCCTGCGCCCCCGATCCTGGTCCGCCGTGCAGTGCCGCGCCGATGACCTCGACCAGTTCATCGTCGACCGCGTCCGCCCCCTGCTCGACGGCAGGCGCATGGCGGGCCAGCTCGCCGACTGGTACTTCCAGCGCGCCGCCGACGACGTCCTGGTCATCGGCCTGCGCGGGGCCGACTGGTGCAGCGCCCAGGCGCTGCGCGCCGACCTGGCCAAGGTGGCCGGGGGCGTGGCCGAGGCCGAGCACGCCGTCGACGCCGGGTTCGGCCCGGCCGCCCCGGCCGAGGACGTGTTCTGCCGCGGCACCGAGCTGGCCGTGGCCACGCTGGCCGCGGGCGCGGACAAGCAGACCGCCGCGACCGAGCTGGTCGTCGCCACCGCGCACGCCCTGCGCCTGGACCGCGCGGCCACCGCGGGCTGGCTCGGCGGCGGCGCCCCCGGCGGCAGGCCGCTGGACGTGCGCTGGACCCGGCTGGCCCGCACCCGCGACCACGACCTGATCCGCTGGACCAACGCCGTGCGCCGGGCCCGCCGCGCCGCCGAGGGCCAGGCCGAGGCCCCCGTCGCCGGGCAGTGGCGGGAGGTCTGGCGCGAGCACCTGGTCCGCCTGCTCAACCGCGTCGGCATCACCCCGGCCCAGACCCGGGCGCTGTTCGCCAGCACGGCCGCCGCGCTGGCCATCCAGGACCCCTTCGCCAGCGACCCGCTGCACCTGGACCTGGCCGCGGCGGTCTAGCGCCCGCGGCCACTAAGGTGGCGCCCGTGGGTCGACTCATCGTGATCGAGGGGCTGGACGGCGCGGGCAAGCGCACGCTCTCGGACAAGCTCGTCGCCGCCCTCGCCGACCACGGGGCGAGCGTGGCGATGCACGCCTTCCCCCGGTACGGCCGCTCGGTCACCGCCGACCTGGTGCGCGACGGGCTCTACGGCAGGCTCGGCGGCTTGGGGGACGAGGTCTACGGCATGGGCGTGCTCTACGCCCTCGACCGCCTCGGCGCCCGTGACGAACTGCTCGCCGACCTCGACCGCCACGACGTGGTCCTGCTGGACCGCTACGTCGCCTCCAACGCCGCCTACGGCGCGGCCCGCCTGCACGAGGACGCATCGGGGGCGTTCGTGCGGTGGGTCCGGGAGATCGAGATCGACCGCTTCGGCCTGCCCGTGCCGCACGCGCAGGTCCTGCTGCGGGTGGCCCCCGAGGTCGCCGCCGAGCGCACCCGGGGCCGGGAGAGCACCGAGGCCCAGGCGCGCGACACCTGGGAGGTCGACGGCGGGCTGCAGGCGCGCTGCGCCGCCGTCTACGACCAGCTCGCCGCCGAGCACTGGCTCTCGCCCTGGCACCCCGTCGACGGGGGCGACGCGGTGGCGCTCGCCGCAGCTGTCCTGGCCTGATGCCCCTGCCGGTCGACGCGCCCGGGCCGACCAGTGCGAATATGTCCGCATGAAGGCACGTGTGCTGGTTGTGGACGACGACCCCGCCCTGGCCGAGATGCTGACCATCGTGCTGCGCGGCGAGGGCTTCGACACCGCGGTGGTGGCCGACGGCTCGCGGGCGCTGCCCGCGCTGCGCGAGTTGAAACCGGATCTGGTCCTGCTGGACCTGATGCTGCCCGGGATGAACGGCATCGACGTCTGCAAGGCCATCCGCGGCGAGTCCGGCGTGCCGATCGTCATGCTGACGGCCAAGAGCGACACCGTCGACATCGTGCTGGGCCTGGAGTCCGGCGCCGACGACTACGTGGTCAAGCCGTTCAAGCCCAAGGAGCTCGTGGCCAGGGTGCGCGCCCGGCTGCGCCGCACCGAGTCCGAGCCCGCCGAGGTGCTGGCCATCGGCGACCTCACCATCGACGTGCCCGGCCACGAGGTGACCCGCGACGGCAAGGCCATCCAGCTCACCCCGCTGGAGTTCGACCTGCTGGTCGCCCTGGCCCGCAAGCCGCGCCAGGTGTTCACCCGCGAGGTCCTGCTGGAGCAGGTCTGGGGCTACCGGCACGCCGCGGACACCCGGCTGGTCAACGTGCACGTGCAGCGGCTGCGCTCGAAGGTGGAGCGCGACCCGGAGCACCCCGAGGTGGTGCTGACGGTCCGCGGGGTCGGGTACAAGGCGGGGCCGCCGTGATGCGCCGGTGACCGACTTCCTGGAGCGCCGCGGCCGGGCGGCGGCGGCCGCGGTGGCCCGGCTGGTGGCCGCCGCCAAGCGCCGGTCGGTCGCCTTCGGCGTGCTCTGGCGGCGCTCGCTGCAGCTGCGGGTGGTGGTCAGCACGCTGGCGCTGGGCTCGGCGGTGACCTTCGTGCTGGGCATGGTCCTGCAGAGCCAGATCACCCTGCAGCTGGTCGCCGTCAAGGAGGACGCCGCCTCCCAGCAGACGCGCGACCTCGCCCAGACCGTCGAGCGCGAGCTGGCCGGGCTCACCCCGAACGCCGCCGACCTCGACGGCAAGCTGCAGAGCGCGCTGAACAAGATCACCAGCACCGGCCCGGACGAGCCCGGCGGCACCGGCTCGGCGGGGGCGTTCGAGCCCGTCCTGGCCAGCCACGGCGCCGACGGCACGGTCGCGGTGGCCGGGCCGTACGAAGACGTGCCCGAGGAGATGCGCCGATTCGTGCGCAACGCCCAGGGCCAGATCATCGGGCAGAACCACACCACGGTCCGGGACGGGGCCCAGGTCACCTACCTGATCATGGGCACGACCGTCACGTCATCGCCGCCGTCGGTGCAGCTCTACATGCTCTACCCGCTCGACAGCGAGCAGAAGACGGTCAACGTCGTGCAGAACACGCTGATCGTCGGCGGCCTGGTGCTGCTCGCGCTGCTGGCGGGCATCACCAACCTGGTCACCCGGCAGGTCGTCATGCCGGTGCGCCGCGCCGCCCGCGCCGCCGAGCGCTTCGCCGACGGCGAGCTCGACGAGCGCATGGTGGTCGTCGGCGAGGACGACGTGGCCCGGCTGGCCCAGTCCTACAACGAGATGGCCGAGAGCATCGAGCGCCAGATCCGCCAGCTGGAGGAGTTCGGCCAGCTCCAGCGCCGGTTCACCTCCGACGTCTCGCACGAGCTGCGCACCCCGCTGACCACCGTGCGCATGGCCGCCGACGTGCTGCACGCCTCGCGCAAGCAGTTCCCGGCCGGGCTGGCCCGCTCCACCGAGCTGCTGGTCGACGAGCTGGACCGGTTCGAGACCCTGCTGGCCGACCTGCTGGAGATCTCCCGGCTGGACGCGGGCGTGGAGGAACTGGTCGCCGAGGAGACCGACCTGCGCGACATCGTGCGCAGGGCGCTGGACTCGGTGCGCGTCATCGCCCGCAACACCGGCACCGAGCTGGTGCTGGACCTGCCCGACGAGCGCGTGGTCGCCGAGGTCGAGCCGCGCCGCATCGAGCGCATCCTGCGCAACCTGCTCGGCAACGCCGTCGACCACGCCGACGGCAAGCCGGTGGAGGTCCGCATGGCCGCCGACGACGACGCGGTGGCGATCACCGTGCGCGACCACGGCGTCGGCCTGCGCCCCGGCGAGGCCGAGCTGGTGTTCAACCGGTTCTGGCGCGCCGACGCCTCCCGCAACCGCCAGACCGGCGGCACCGGTCTGGGCCTGGCCATCAGCCTGGAGGACGCCCGCCTGCACGGCGGCGGCCTGGACGCCTGGGGCGAGCCGGGCGAGGGCGCCTGCTTCCGCCTCACCGTCCCGCGCCGCCAGGGCGAGGAGTACCGGACCAGCCCGCTGCCGCTGCCGCCCGCCGCTGCCCCCGCCGTCGAGGAGGCGCTGCCGTGACCCGTTCCCCCGCGACCTGTTCTCGCGCGACCTGTTCCCGCGCGGCCCGTTCCCCCGTGATCCGTTCCCGCGCGACCAGTTCCCGCGTGACCCGTGCCCTCGTGGCGCTGCTGGCCCTGGCCTTCCTGACCAGTTGCGCGACCATCGCGGCCAACACCCAGCCCCGGGTGATGCTGGAGAACCCGGGCGAGGCGCCCGACCCGATCAGCGGCCCGCGCCCCAACGTCGACCCCTACACGCTGGTTCAGGACTTCCTGGACACCGCGGACAACGTCGCCGCCGCCAAGACCTACCTCACCGAGGAGGCCGCGGCGACCTGGCCCGCCGAGGCCGACATCACGATCATCCAGAACAACGTGACCACCCGCCCGGACCTCGGCCACTCGCCCCCGGACGGGCAGGACCCCGACGTCAAGCACATCACGCTGGGCACCAACGCCATCGGGGAGCTGAAGCACGGCGGCAGCTACTACCCGTCGGTCCAGCAGCGCGAGTACAAGATCGTCCTGCGCCGGGGCGCCGACCAGCAGTGGCGCATCGCCCAGGCGCCGCGCTACCTGCTGCTCACCAAGAACCGGTTCGAGGCCGCCTACCGCCGGGTCAACCTGCAGTTCTTCGACCCGGCGCTGCGGGTGCTGGTGCCCGACCCGCGGTGGGTGGCGATCGAGCCGCGGGAGAGCCTGGCCAGCCGGGTGGTCGACCTGCTGCTGGCAGGCCCGTCGGAGGGCCTGCAGGGCGCGGTCGTCTCCACGCTGGAAGGGGTCGAGCGGCACACGAACGTCGTGCAGGACAACGACGGCGCGATCCGCATCAACCTGACCAAGCTGGAGGGCAAGTCGCTCGACGAGCGCAAGCGGATGGTCGCCCAGCTCGTCAACTCCCTCGGCGGCATCACCCTCAACAAGCTGCGCATCCTCGACACCGGCAGCGCGCTCATCCCGGACCGCCAGGACTGGCAGCCCGACGACGTGCCCGCCTACGACTCGCTGGCCACCCCGCGCGCCGAGCTGGTGGGCCTAGCGGTGGCCGACAACCGCATCGTCAGCCTCGCCGACGGCAGGCCGATCCAGGGACCCGCGGGCGCGGGGGCCTACAAGCTGCAGAGCGGCGCCCAGTCCCTCGACGGCAGCCACCTGGCGGTGGTGGAGCCGGTGGCCGGGGGTGTCCGGCTGCGGGTGGGGCCGATCGACCAGCAGTTGCAGGTGGTGACGCTGGAGAACGCCACCTCCCTCACCCGCCCGACGTGGACCCCCGGCAACACCCGCGACGAGAGCGGCAACGAGGTCTGGACGGTCGTCAACGGGACGCTGGTGGTCCGCGCGGTCCGCGGCCCGGACAACGTCTGGCGCGCCCACCCGGTCGACGCCTCGGACCTGACCAGGGGCAACGGCCACATCACCGAACTGCGCCTGTCCCGCGACGGGGTCCGGGTGGCCGCCGTGGTCAACAACGAGATCCGCGTCGCCTCGATCGTCCGCACCGAGGAGTCGGTGGGCATCCGCGCCTCGCGGACGCTGCACCAGGGCACCATCAGCAGCGTGACCAGCCTCGACTGGAGCGAGCGCACGGTGCTGGTCGCGGCGACCAAGCTCCCGGCGCTGCCGGTCGTCTCCACGGCCATCGACGGCGTGGACTACACCCCGTACCTCAGCACCAACCTGTCCCTGCCGGTCACCTCGATCACCGCGTCGCCCAGCCGCGAGGTCATCGTCACCGACCAGGTCGACATGTGGAAGACGACCCAGCCCGGGAAGGTCTGGCTCAGCGACCCGCCGAGCGCTGCGAACTACCGCCCGTTCTACCCGGGCTGACCCCGGCTGCGGGTAGCGCGAATCCCGGGGTCGGGGTCGACCCCGGGATCCGCTCGTGGAGGTCAGACCAGTCGGATGACGCCGTAGTCGAAGCCCTTGCGGCGGTAGACCACGCTGGGCTGTCCGGAGTCGGCGTCGGCGAAGAGGTAGAAGTCGTGGCCCACGAGTTCCATCTCGTAGAGGGCCTGGTCGACGGTCATGGGCTTGGCGGGGTGCTCCTTCTCCCGCACCACCTGCCCGGGGAGGTTCTCGTTCTCGGCGTCCCAGCGCTGCTCGGGCACGTCGGCGGCGCTGTCGTAGGACGGGGCTTCGGCTTCCAGCACGGCGATCCGCTTGCCGTTGACCTCGGAGGTCGCCTCGGCGACGGAGGCGGGGCTGCGGCGGCCGTAGTGCACGCGCCTGCGGTCGTGCAGGCGGCGCATCCGGTTCTCCAGCTTGGTGACGGCCATGTCCAGCGCGGCGTAGAAGTCGCCCGCGCAGGCTTCGGCCCGGACGGCAGGGCCCCTGCCCTTGCCGGTGATCTCGACGCGCTGGCAGTTCTTGTGCTGCCTGCGGTTGGGCTCGTGGTACAGCTCGACATCGAAGCGGATGACCTTGCGGTCGTACCGCTCCATCCGGCTGAGCTTGTCCTCGACGTGCACTCGGTAGTGATCGGGCACCTCGACGTTACGGCCTTTAACCACGATGTCCATACACGACCTCCCTTGCTGGGGATTGATCAGAGCCGATAGTCGTAGCGACGGCGCCGGACGAGTTCCGGATCGGATCCAGACGGGCGGTCAGGCCGCCTCCGGCGCCAGGGTCATGGGCTCCTCGCCTCCTCCCCGCCAACCGGGAACGCTGATAGCGCACGACGGTAGCCCGGGTTTCGGTTCTGCAACAGCCCCCTCGGCGGGGGACACGCCGCGAAACGGAAAAGTCACACGCCGCAACAACGCCCCAGCTCCCCAAGGCCCCGCCGCCAGCCCCGACGCCGGACGGGTGTACCCCCGTTCACCACGACGGACGCTGGCGCGGTGCACCGCGATGTAGTAGAGCGCGCCCCCGAACGGCCCGCGGGCACCCGCTGGCCTACCCACTCCCGGACCCATTCGGCGGCTCATAACCGGCCAACGGACGACATGCCCGGAAGGTTCCCACTCCCCGGTTCACTCATGTGGGCGCACGCGAACGTCCCACGTCCTGGGATAGATGTCCCGTCATCCAGATCCACCCCGTCCTTCCCGCCGCTCCACCCCCACATCCCCGATTCGTTCGATGCAAACCGAAATTTGCACCCCGCCGCTCCGCTTGCCAACGCAGGCAACCGGTTGACCGCAACTCCCGCAGTGCGCGATGAGACCTCCCTGGTGGGTGTTCGTTGTGGATTGATGCTGAAGGTTGTTGTGGGCTACCGAGGTTCGCCCCCGCCGAACCCGACAAGCCCGCCAGAACGCGCTACCTGCCCGCAAATCCGTCCGACAGCAAGCGGTCGGTAGTGGATTGAGGTCGGCCAGAAAGGGAACACAACAAGGTTCGCCACAGCAAGGAATCCGAAACGGCGCCCCCACGCCCACGCCCACGCCGCCCGCGGAACGCACGGTGAGGTACGCGGGCGACCCGACCCCGTGCGACGGCCCCCGTGGCGGGATGTGGGGTGCGCGCGGGGATAGCGGTGCGGACTCGTGTGGTTGTGGGCGTGGCTGCGTTGCACTGGACATGGGCGGACACCTGCGGTGGTGTAGGGGCGGGAGATTGGCGGACCTCGGCGGAGTCGGCGCGTGGATCTTGTGGGTGCGGGACTCGGCTTGGAGGCGGGGCTGAGTTCGCTGAAGGCTGGGCGGCCGGGCCTGCGGGCGCGGGTTGAGGGACGTGGGAGAGACCTCGCCGGGGGCCGGGATGGGCGGTTGGGCGCTCCGTGGTGGTGAGGGCGGCTAGAGGGTGACGGTGAGGGCTAGGGCGGCGGCTACGGGGAGGCCTGCGGATTTGAGGGCGTTGACGCAGGTCGCCGCGGTGGTGCCGGTGGTGATGACGTCGTCGATGAAGAGGAGGGGGGCGGTGGGGGGTCGGGTGGGGGTGGTGACGTGGACGCGGTTGTGGAGGTTGGTGGCTCGGGCGGGGGCCGAGAGGGTGGTGGAGTCGCGGGCGGATCGGTGGAGGTGGAGGAGGGGGGCGACGGAGGCGTCGACGCCTGCGGTGCGGAGGGTGGTGGCGGCGTGGGTGGCGGCCAGGGTCATGTGGTTGCCGCCGCGTCTGCGGAGGGCGGCCGGTCGGGACGGGGCCGGGACCAGCACGCAGCGGGGGGTGAGGGACTCGCGGGTCAGGACGCGGGGGACGGCGGCGGCGAGGATCTGGCCGATGGGGGTGGCCAGCTCGCGGCGGTGGCGTTCCTTGTAGGCCAGGACCAGCTTGCGGGCCGGCCCGGCGTACGGCAGGGCGGCGTACGCGCGGATGCCAGCCAGGACCGTGCGGTGTACGGAAAGCAGCCCCGCCGCCGCCCCGCAGCGGGCGCACCAGGTCACCCCGGGGGTGGAGCAGCCTGCGCAGCGGCGGGGGAGCAGCAGGTCGAGCAGCGCGTAGATGATGTCCATGCGGCCAGGCTGCCCGAATCCGCACGGCCGCCGAGCGAGTTGTCCACAGGCCCCGGGCCATCCACAGTGTGTGAATCGGAGTGGTAATCGGACCGTGGAACCATGTAGGCGCGTGGACCGTTGGTCCCGGGAGAGCGGCCTGCGCGTCGAGCTGCGGGTTGCCTACGATGGCGGACAGGAGCGCGCCGTGTGAGCGGGCGCACGAACGGACTACGAGCGAGGTCGACCGGATGGTGCTGTCCCGAATCCTGCGCGCTGGCGAGGGCAAGATGCTCAAGCGGCTGCGCACCATCGCAGCGCACATCAACTCGCTGGAGGAGGACGTCGTCGACCTGACCGACGACGAGCTGGCAGGCAAGACCGACGAGTTCCGCCAGCGCCACGAGGCGGGCGAGGACCTCGACGACCTGCTGCCCGAGGCGTTCGCGGTGGCCCGCGAGGCCGCCAAGCGGGTGCTCAACCAGCGGCCCTTCGAGGTGCAGCTGATGGGCGGGGCCGCGCTGCACCTGGGCCAGGTCGCCGAGATGAAGACCGGTGAGGGCAAGACGCTGACCTGCGTCCTCCCGGCCTACCTCAACGCCATCTCCGGCAAGGGCGTGCACGTCGTCACGACCAACGACTACCTCGCCCGCCGAGACGCGGAGTGGATGGGCCGCGTGCACCGCTTCCTCGGCCTCAAGGTCGGCGTCATCCTCAACGACATGACGCCCGAGCAGCGCCGGGCCGCCTACGCCTGCGACGTCACCTACGGCACGAACAACGAGTTCGGCTTCGACTACCTGCGCGACAACATGGCGCACAACCTCGACGACATGGTGCAGCGCGAGCACAACTTCGCCATCGTCGACGAGGTCGACTCCATCCTCATCGACGAGGCCCGCACGCCGCTGATCATCTCCGGCCCCGCCGACCAGTCCAGCCGCTGGTACCAGGAGTTCGCCCGGCTCATCCCGCTGATGAAGCGCGACGTGCACTACGAGGTCGACGAGCGCAAGCGCACCGTCGGCGTCAGCGAGAAGGGCGTCGCCTTCATCGAGGACCAGCTCGGCATCGAGAACCTCTACGACGCCTCCAACACCCCGCTGGTCGGCTACCTCAACAACGCGCTCAAGGCCAAGGAGCTCTACAAGCGCGACAAGGACTACGTCGTGCGCGACGGCGAGGTCCTCATCGTCGACGAGTTCACCGGCCGCATCCTGGCCGGGCGCCGCTACAACGAGGGCATGCACCAGGCCATCGAGGCCAAGGAGAAGGTGGAGATCAAGGCCGAGAACCAGACCCTGGCCACGATCACCCTGCAGAACTACTTCCGCCTCTACAACAAGCTCTCCGGCATGACCGGCACGGCCGAGACCGAGGCCGCCGAGTTCCACAACACCTACAAGCTCGGCGTGGTGCCCATCCCCACCAACAAGCCGATGATCCGCGTCGACCAGCCGGACCTGATCTACAAGACCGAGGAGGCGAAGTTCCTCGCGGTCGCCGAGGACATCGCCGAGCGGCACGAGAAGGGCCAGCCGGTGCTGGTCGGCACCACCAGCGTCGAGCGCTCGGAGTACCTGTCCAAGCTGCTGACGAAGATGTCGATCCCGCACAACGTCCTCAACGCCAAGCACCACGCGCGGGAGTCGGCGATCGTCGCGCTCGCGGGCCACAAGGGCGCGGTCACCGTCGCCACCAACATGGCCGGTCGAGGCACCGACATCATGCTCGGCGGCAACCCGCAGCACCTGGCCGAGGAGGAGCTGCGCAACCGCGGCCTGGAGCCGGACTCCGAGGAGTGGCGCGCCGCGCTGCCCGCCGCGCTGGAGAAGGCCGAGCAGGAGGTCGAGGCCGAGCGCGAGGAGGTGCGCGCCGCGGGCGGGCTGTACGTGCTGGGCACCGAGCGGCACGAGTCCCGCCGCATCGACAACCAGCTGCGCGGCCGCTCCGGCCGCCAGGGCGACCCGGGCGAGTCCCGGTTCTACCTCTCCCTGGGCGACGAGCTGATGCGCCGGTTCAACGCCGCGATGGTCGAGCGGGTCATGACCATGCTCAACGTGCCCGACGACCAGCCCATCGAGGCCAAGATGGTCACCCGGGCGATCAAGAGCGCGCAGACCCAGGTCGAGCAGCAGAACTACGAGATCCGCAAGAACGTCCTCAAGTACGACGAGGTCATGAACAAGCAGCGCAAGGTGATCTACGCCGAGCGCCTGCGGATCCTCAAGGGCGAGGACATGCACGACCAGGTCCAGCACATGATCACCGATGTGGTGGGCGCGTACGTGACCGGCGCGACGGCCGAGGGCTACGCCGAGGACTGGGACCACGGCAAGCTGTGGACCGCCCTCAAGGGGCTCTACCCGATCTCGCTGACCTGGGAGGGCCTGCTCGACAAGGCCGAGGCCGATGGCCGCGACCTCGACCACGAGTACCTGCACGAGGTCCTCACCGAGGACGCGCTGGCCGCCTACGGCGCCCGCGAGGCCGACATCGACGGCCGGGTCGGCCCGGGCGCGATGCGCGAGCTGGAGCGCCGGGTCATGCTCTCGGTGCTCGACCGCAAGTGGCGCGAGCACCTCTACGAGATGGACTACCTCAAGGAGGGCATCGGCCTGCGGGCGATGGCCCAGCGCGACCCGCTGATCGAGTACCAGCGGGAGGGCTACGAGATGTTCGGCACGATGCTCGAGGCCCTCAAGGAGGAGACGGTCATCCTCCTGTTCAACGTCAAGGTCGAGGCCCAGGAGCAGGCCCCGCCGCCGAACGTGCAGCTCACGGCCGCGCCCAGCGCGCTGCCGCAGGTCCGCCAGGACCCGGCCGCCACCGCCCGCCAGCAGGAGCTGGCCGCCCGCCAGGCCCGCGCCCAGGCCGCGGCCGAGGCGGCCGCCGCCCAGCGCGCCGCCGCGCTGGGCACCGCCGACCAGGTCCCGGCCGCCCTGCGCAACCTGGGCGCGCCGCAGGCCCCGCAGCAGCTGAGCTACTCCGGCCCGGCCGAGGGCGGTGGCGTGACCACCTCCCGCTCGGACGGCAACGGGGCGGGCGCGGCCGCGGCGGGCACCCGCCGCGAGCGCCGCCAGGCCGCGCGCGACCAGGCCAAGAAGGGCGGCAAGAAGCGCCGCTAGCGCTGTCACAGCCGGGGCCGCTGCCTTGTCTACAGGGGTGGAAGGCAACCCCAGACGAGAGGCGGCCCCGTGCTTGACGACCTGCGGCCCACCGCGTTCGCCATCGCCTACCGGATGCTCGGCAGCGTGTCCGAGGCCGAGGACGTGGTGCAGGAGGCGCTGCTGCGCGTGCACCAGGCCCAGGCGGCGGGCGAGCGGATCGACTCGCCCAAGGCGTTCGTGGCGACGGTGACGACCCGGCTGTCGATCAACGAGCTGCGCTCGGCGCGGGCCCGCCGGGAGCGGTACGTCGGCGCCTGGCTGCCCGAGCCGATCCTCACCGACGGCCGCGACGACCCGGCCCAGCACGCCGCGACCGCCGACTCGCTGTCGCTGGCCCTGCTGGTGCTGCTGGAGAGCCTGTCGCCGGAGCAGCGGGCCGTGCTGCTGCTGCACGACGTGTTCGGCTACGGCTACCCCGAGATCGCCGAGATCGTCGGCAAGAGCGAGGACAACCTGCGCCAGCTCGCCACCCGCGCCCGCCGCCGGGTCAAGGAGCGCAGGCCGCGCTTCGAGACCACCCGCGAGCAGGCCGCCGAGCTGGCCCGGCGGTTCTTCGCCGCCGCCGAGCAGGGCGACCTGGCCGGGCTGGAGGCGCTGCTGGCCCACGACGTGGAGCTGACCGGCGACGGCGGCGGCAAGGTCCCGGCCTTCGCGCGCACCCTGCGCGGGCGCAGCCGGGTCGCCCGGACGCTGGTCAACGGGTTCCGCGCGGTCATCGCCCTGCCCGGGGTGTCGCTGCGGCCCGCTGAGGTGAACGGCGGGCCGGGCGCGCTGGTCCTCGACGGCGGCGAGCGGCTGATCGGGGTGATGGCGCTGGACTTCGCCGACGGCCGGATCGCGGGCATCCGCTCGGTGGTCAACCCCGACAAGCTGGCCCACCTCGGCCCGGTCGGCGACGCCTGGGCGGTGCTGCGCCGGGAATAGACTGGCCCGATGTACGAGGCGCTGGTGGTCGACTACGCGGGCACCTTCACCGACCCGCCGATCGAGGCCGCGGTCCGCACCGCGAGGGACAGGGGCCTGCGCACCGCGCTGCTGTCCAACGCAGACCACGTCCCGCACGGCCTGCCCGGGCTGTTCGACGCCGTGGTCGTGTCCGGTGAGGTCGGCTACGGCAAGCCCGACCGGCGCATCTACGAGCTGGCCGCCCACCGCATCCGGGTCGCGCCGAGCCGGTGCGTCTACGTCGACGACGTGGCGTCCTACGTGCGCGGTGCGGTCGCGGCGGGCATGACCGGCGTCCACCACACCGCGGCGGAATCCACTGTGGAGGAGCTAGCGGTGCTGCTGGGCCTGTGAGCGCCGCACCAGCTCGAAGCACAGCACCGCGGCGGCGCTGGCCACGTTCAGCGACTCGACGCCGCCCGCCATCGGGATCGACACCCAGTCGGTGACCAGCGCGCTGACCTCGGGGGAGACCCCGTGCGTCTCCCCGCCCAGCACGAACGCGCAGCGCCCGGGCAGCTCGGCGGCGAACACCGTGCGCCGGGCATCCGCGGCCAGCCCGACCAGCGGGTAGCCCGCCGACCGCAGCGCCTCGGCGGCCTCGGCGGCGGTGTAGCAGCGCAGCACCGGCGCGGTGAAGGCCACCCCGGCCGACGCCTTGACCACCAGCGGGTCCAGGCCCGCGACCCCGCGCCGGGGCACCACGATCCCGCCGATGCCCGCCGCGGTGGCCGTCCGCAGGATCATCCCGACGTTCGCGGGCGTGGTGATGCCGTCCAGCAGCAGCACCGTGCGCGGCGGTGCGGACATGGCCGAGGTCAGCGACCGCATCCGGGGGGCCACGACGTCGGCCAGCACCCCCTGGTCCTGCTTGCCGTTGCCCGCGAGCACCTTCACCCGCTGCGCGGTCGCGCGGTGCACCGCCACCCCGCGCTCGCGGGCGGCGCGCAGGATCTCCGGGGCGCGGGCGTTGTCGGCGAGCAGCACCTTGTCGATCGACAGGGACCGGTCGGCCAGCGCCTCCAGCACCGGCTTGCGCCCGTAGACGGTGAGGAAGCGATCTTTCGGCGATGCGGTGTCGGAGGCCACAGCCGTCAAGGATCGCATGTGCCAGGATCGGGGCGTGCCCGACCGCCTGTCCGCCGCCGACGCGGCCCTGCTCGCTCTGGGGGACGTGGCCCCGCCGCGGCACGCGGGGTCGGTGGCGGTCTTCCGGCGGCCCCGGTCGGGCTTCGACCACGCCGCTCTCGTCGAGCACGCGCTGGCCCGGGCCCCGCGCCTGCGGCAGCGGGTCGCGGCCGTCCCCGGGCGGCTGGCCCGGCCGGTCTGGGTGGACGACCCGGACTTCGCCGTCGCCCACCACGTGCGGCGCACCGCGCTGCCCCCGCCCGGCGGGGACGCCCAGCTGGCGGACCTGGTCGCCCGGGTCATGGCCCGGCCGCTGGACCGCGACCGGCCGCTGTGGGCGGCCTACCTGGTCGACGGCCTGGCTGGCGGGCGGATCGCGCTGATCACCAAGACCCACCAGGTCCTGGCCGACCGCGCGGTCGACCTCGCCGCCGCCCTGCTCGCCGACGCCCCGCACGAGGTGGGCGCGCCCCGGCCGTGGCGGCCCCGGACGCCGCCGGGTGCGGTGCGGCTGGTGGCCGACGCCGTGACCGACACCCTCCGCAGGCCCGCCGAACTGCTGGATAACACCCGCGCGACCGTGTCCGGCCTGGTCGGGGCCGGTGCGCGGGTGGCGGGCGCGCTGGGCCTGCGGCCCGCGGCCGCGGCCGGGCCGCGCCGCTTCGCCGTCGCCAGGGCCCGGCTGGGCGACTTGCGCGCGATCGGGGCCGCGCACGGCGGTACCGTCAACGATGTGGTGCTCGCGGTGGTGACCGGGGCGCTGCGGGCCTGGCTGCGGTCCCGCGGCGAGCCGCTGACCGCCGTGCGCGCCGAGGTGCCCGCCGATGCGCGCGTGGTCGACCTGCCGGTGGCCGAACCCGACCCGGTGACCCGGCTGCGCCGGATCAGCGCGGGTCGGCCCGCCAGCCCGGGCGCGCGCGGCCCCGCGGCCGCCGTCGCGGTCACCGCCGTGCCCGGCCCGCGGTACGCCGGGCGGGCCCGGCTGGCCGAGGTGTTCCCGGTGCCCGCGCCAACCGGGGCCGACGGCCTGGCCGTGGGCGCCGCCTGCTACGGCGGCGGGGTCTACTTCGGCCTGACCGCGGCCAGGTCCGATGTGGACGCGCTGGCGGCGCACCTGGGGGAGTCCGTGGTGGAACTAGGGAAAGCGTGATCAGGTGAGGGTCTACATCCCGGCGACGGTGGCCATGCTCAAGGCGCTCAACGCCGACGGGGAGCTCAGCGCCGTGGGCGGCACCGCGTTCGCCCTGACCCCGGCGCTGCGCGAGTCGTACGCCAGCGGCGGCGACGAGGAGCTGGAGTACGCGGCGATGCTCGACGCCGCCCGGGCCTCCCTGCGCCTGATCAACGCCGAGCTGGCGGCCGACCCCGCCGCCGCGGTGCGCCGGGCGGTGGTCTCCGCCGACGTCGACGGCGCGGAGCTGCGCCCGGACCTCGACCACGCCGTGGTGCGGCTGGCCGGGCCGGTGCCGCTGAAGGTCGTCGCCGCCGTGCACCTGGACACCCCCGACGCCGAGGACGCCGTGCGGGCCGCCGCCGCGGTCATCGATGCCGCGGACCTGGGCGACCCCGATGCCGAGTTCACCCTGGGCGACGCCGAGGACCACGACCTGGCCTGGTACGCCCCGCAGGAGCTGCCCTTCCTGCTGGAACTGATGTAGTCATCCTATGACAGGATGTACTTGCCGCACACCCGCGATAAGGAGGCGAGCCACACGATGGACGCCGTTTCGTCCGTTCCCGCCCCGGCCAACGAGCCGGTCGACCCCTACCTGCCCGGCAGCGCCCGCCGGGAGTCGCTGAGCAGGCGCGTCGCCGAGCTGGCGGGCGAGCGGGCCGAGCTGACCATGACCATCGGCGGTGAGCAGCGGATGGCGGGCGGCGACCGGGTCGACGTCGTGCAGCCGCACAACCACGCGCACGTGCTCGGCGTCACCGCGCAGTCCACCCACGCCGACGTCGCCGACGCCGTGGCCGCGGCCAAGAAGGCCGCCCCCGCCTGGCGGGCCCTGCCCTTCGACGAGCGCGCCGCGATCCTGCTGCGCGCCGCCGACCTGCTGGCCGGGCCGTGGCGGGACACCCTCAACGCGGCCACCATCCTGGGCCAGTCCAAGTCCGTGCAGCAGGCCGAGATCGACAGCGCGTGCGAGCTGATCGACTTCTGGCGGTTCAACGTCGCCTTCGCCCGGCGCATCCTGGAGGAGCAGCCGGAGTCGGCCCCCGGCTTCTGGAACCGGTTCGACCACCGCCCGCTCGACGGCTTCGTCACCGCGATCACGCCGTTCAACTTCACCGCCATCGCGGGCAACCTGCCCACCGCGCCCGCGCTGATGGGCAACACCGTGGTCTGGAAGCCCTCGCCGACCCAGGGCCTGGCCGCGCACTACACGATGCGCCTGCTGGAGGCCGCGGGCCTGCCGCCCGGGGTGATCAACCTGGTCACCGGCGACGGCAAGGCCGTCAGCGAGGTCGCCATGACCGACCCGGAGTTCGCGGGCCTGCACTTCACCGGCTCCACCGCCACCTTCAAGGCGCTGTGGCGGATGATCGCCGAGAACCTCGACACCTACCGGTCCTACCCGCGCATCGTCGGCGAGACCGGCGGCAAGGACTTCGTCGTGGCCCACCCGTCGGCCGACCCGGCCGCGGTCGTCACCGGCCTGGTCCGCGGCGCGTTCGAGTACCAGGGCCAGAAGTGCTCGGCGGCCTCGCGCGCCTACATCGCCCGCTCCCTGTGGGACGGCGGTCTGCGCGAGCAGCTGGTCGACACGGTGAAGACCCTGACCTACGGCGACGTCACCGACTTCTCGAACTTCGGCGGCGCCGTCATCGACGCGCGGGCCTTCGCCAAGCACAAGACCGCCCTGGACGCGGCCGCGGCGAACTCCTCCATCGAGGTGCTGGCGGGCGGCACGGCCGACGACTCGGTCGGCTACTTCGTCCAGCCGACGGTCCTGCTGGGCAGCGACCCGCTGCAGGAGCCGTTCACCACCGAGTACTTCGGCCCCATCCTCGCCGTCCACGTCTACGACGACGCCGAGTACGCCAAGGTGCTGGAGCTGGTGGACACCTCCAGCCCGTACGCGCTGACCGGCGCGGTGTTCGCCACCGACCGCGCCGCCGTCGAGCAGGCCCACCAGGCGCTGCGGTTCAGCGCGGGCAACTTCTACGTCAACGACAAGCCCACCGGCGCCGTCGTCGGCCAGCAGCCCTTCGGCGGCTCGCGCGCCTCGGGCACCAACGACAAGGCGGGCTCGATCTACAACCTCCAGCGCTGGGTGAGCCCGCGCTCGGTCAAGGAGACCTTCGTCCCGCCGACCGACCACCGCTACCCGCACATGGGCTGAGCAGCGAGAACGCCCCGCACCCGGGAATCGGGTGCGGGGCGTTCTCGTGTGGTTCGCGGGGTCAGTTGCCGCCCGGGAACTCGCCGACCTCGCTGGCGGCCGGGGCCTCGACCTCGACCGGGCTGCCCCAGTCGGTGTAGTCGACCTGGACCTTGACCTTCTGGCCCTGGATGGTCATCTCCGAGACCATCCGCACCGGGAGCTGGTCGTCGTTGACCCACACGTCGTAGGTGACGGTCTTCAGGCCGGCCTTCTCCAGCTCGGCGGCCGAGTCGGGGTCGATGCCCAGGTTGTTGTCCTCGGACAGCTTGGCCAGCTCGACCTCGATGGTGTACTTCTGCGTGTCCTGGCCGTCGATCGTGTCGGACTGCACGTCCTTGATCTCGCCGACCTTGGCGAACTCCGACAGCATGGTCCGCGGGTCGGACCGCTCCGCGGTCTGCAGCAGGCTGCCCAGCTGCGCGGCCATCGGGTTGTTCGGGTCGCTCGGGTCGAGCTTGAGCCACGGCTTGGCCGGGTCGACGCCCGCCTGGGCGGGCATCTTGATGTACATGATGCCCTCGACCAGGCGCATCTCCATGCTGCCGAAGCCGGGGACCTCCATGGTCATCGCCATCGCGGTGTCCGCGCCCGCGAACCGGAACTCGCCCTCGGCGTTGATCTGCTGGCCCGCCGCCGAGGTCACCATCTTCATCTTCGCGCTCTGCGCGTCGGAGCTCTTCGCGCTGACCGCGTCGCTGAGCGCCTTGATGCTGTCGAAGGCGGCCGTGCCCGCGTCGCCTGCGGCGCTGGTCGTCGGCGCGTTCGCGCCGGGCGTGCCCGCGACGCCGGGGGTGGTCTCACCCCCGCAGCCAGCCAAGGTCAGGCCCGCCAGCGCCAGCCCGGCGACGAGCAGCTTCGTCTTGCCCATGGGATCCCCTCGGTAATCGGTGTATGGAACCCAAGACGCCGCGGACGGCGGGACGGTTCCACTGGAGGGGACTCTACGTAACCCCATTCGGCCGAATGCCCGCAGCCCTCGCCGCTCGTTGAACAGCGCGGAGGGAAAGGAGGAGGCGATGGCCATGGCACAGGCACGCGACGCGCGCAGGTTGCCCGCCGACATCCTCGGCGACCTGCGCAGACGGGTCGTCGCGTCGGTGGAGTCCGGGGTGGCCCAGGTGGAGGCGGCCCGGCGCTTCGGCGTCTCCCGGCAGACCGTCGGGGTGTGGGTGCGCGACTACCGCAACCGCGGCGAGGGCGCGTTCCGGCCCAACCGGCGCGGCCGCAAGCCCGGCGAGCAGCTGGCGCTGACCGCCGCCCAGCAGCTCGACATCGCCAAGGCGGTCGCCGCCGGGCCACCCGAGGCCGTAGGACTGGACGGCCTGGTGTGGAACCGGCAGGCGGTGATGGACATCGCCCGCGCCCGCTTCGGCGTGCCGCTGGGCCTGACCACGGCGGGGAACTACCTGGTGCGCTGGGGCTTCCCGCTCCCGCTGGACCTGCTGCGCGAGCTGCGCGTCGCCGCCGCGCGGCCCGCCGCGGCGCCCGAGCAGCCGTGGCTGCCGGGGGCCGAGGTCGTCTGGGTCGGCCACGGCGCCCCGACCTGGTGCGCCGACGCGCCCCGCACACCGGTGCTGCACGCGGTCTCCAACCGCGGCGCCCTGTCCTTCCTCGCGGGCGACCCGGACTCCCCGGACGACGTCCACGACTTCCTGTCCCGCCTGGTCCGCCAGACCCGCCGCAGGCTCAACGCCGTCGTCACCTGGCCCCTGCCGACCCCCGACCGCCTGCCCCGCCACCTGGCCTTCGCCGACTGCGCCCTGGCCGTCCGGGTCGCCCCGGCGGGCTGAGGACGGCGCCCGGGCGGGTCAGGTCGCCTGCTCCTCGGGCCCGCGGTCCTCGGCGCCCGCGCGGGAGGCGAGCAGGCGGCGCAGCGAGGCCAGGCGGCCGGGGCGGGCCTCGCCCGCGGCCACCACGGTGTCCAGGTAGCAGTCCGGGTCCTCGGGGGCCCCGCGGTGGCCGCAGCCGGGCGGGCACTCCTCGGCGGCGGCCACGAACTCCGGGAAGGCCGCGACGATGTCGTCCGGCTCGATGTGGGCCAGGCCGAACGAGCGGATGCCGGGGGTGTCCACCACCCACCCGCCGTCGGGCAGCGGCAGCGCCACGGCCGTCACCGACGTGTGCTTGCCCTTGCCGACCGCGCTCACCTCGCCCGTGCGCCGGAAGGCGTCCGGCACCAGCCGGTTGACCAGGGTCGACTTGCCCACGCCGGAGTGCCCCACCAGCGCCGACACCCGGTCGGCCAGCCGCTCCCGCAGCTGCGCCGGGTCGGCGTCGTGGCGGGTCACCTCGACCGGCAGGTCCAGCTCGGCGTACCCGGCCAGCAGCGGGCCGGGGTCGGCCAGGTCGGCCTTGGTCAGGCACAGCACCGGCTCCAGCCCGCCCGCGTACGCCGCCACCAGGCACCGGTCGATGAACCCCGACCGCGGCGGCGGGTCGGCCAGCGCGCACACGATCACCAGCTGGGCGGCGTTGGCCACCACGACGCGCTCGAAGGGGTCGGTGTCGTCGGCGGTGCGCCGCAGCACGCTCGTGCGCTCGGCCACCCGCACGATCCGCGCCAGCGTGTCCACCGCGCCCGAGGTGTCGCCCACCAGGTCGACGGTGTCCCCGACCACCACCGGCGTGCGCCCCAGCTCGCGGGCCCGCATCGCCACCACGATCCGCCCGGGGTCGGCCTCGACCGCGCACGTCCAGCGGCCCCGGTCCTTGCCGACGACCATCGCGGTCACCGCGTCGGAGTGGGCGGGCCTGCGCTTGGACCGCGGCCGGGTGCCCTTGCCCGGCCGCACCCGCACGTCGCTCTCGTCCAGCTTGCGCCAATCGCGGGCCATCGCTACCGCTCCAGCATCCGCGCCCACATGTCCGGGAAGTCGGGCAGGGTCTTGGCCGTGGTGCCGATGTCGTCCACGCTCACCCCGGGCACGCGCAGGCCGACGATGGCCCCCGCGGTCGCCATCCGGTGGTCGGCGTAGGCCCGCCACAGCCCGCCGCGCAGCGGCGCCGGCCGGATGGCCAGGCCGTCCTCGGTCTCGGCGACGTCGCCGCCCAGGCCGGTCAGCTCGGCGGCCAGCGCGGCCAGCCGGTCGGTCTCGTGCCCGCGCAGGTGCGCGATGCCCCGCAGCCGCGACGGTCCGTCCGCCAGGGCGGCCAGCGCGGCCACCGTCGGGGCCAGCTCGCCCTCGTCGTGCAGGTCCACATCGATGCCCGACAGCGAGGCCGGACCGCGCACGGTCAGCGCGCCGTCCTCCAGCACCACCTCCGCGCCCATGTCGGTGAGGATGTGGCGGATCGCGTCGCCGGGCTGGGTCGTCGTCGCGGGCCAGCCGGTCACGGTGACGGTCCCGCCGGTCACCGCGGCCGCGGCCAGGAACGGGGTCGCGTTGGACAGGTCCGGCTCCACCGCCCAGTCGCGCACCGCGATCGGCCCCGGCTCCACCCGCCAGGTGTCGGGCTCGGTGTCGTCGACGGCCACGCCCGCCTCGCGCAGCATCGCCACCGTCATCTCGATGTGCGGCATCGACGGCACCGGCGGGCCGTCGTGGCGCACGGTCAGGCCCTTGTCGTAGCGCGCCCCCGACAGCAGCAGACCGCTGACGAACTGCGACGACGCCGAGGCGTCCACGGTCACCGCGCCACCGGGCAGCCCGCCCGTGCCCGCCAGGGTGAACGGCAGCGCGTCCCCCTCGACGGCGGCGCCGAGCCCGCGCAGCGCGTCCAGGATCACGCCCATCGGCCGCTCCCGGGCCCGCGGGTCGCCGTCGAAGCGCACCTCGCCGTCGGCCAGCGCCGCGGCGGGCGGCACGAACCGCATCACCGTGCCCGCCAGGCCGCAGTCCACCACGGCCGGTCCGCGCAGCCCGCCGTGCGCGCCCAGGGTGATCGCGTCGCCGTCGGCGTCCACCGGCACGCCCAGCGCGCGCAGCGCCCCGGTCATCAGGTCCGCGTCCCGCCCGCGCAGCGCGTTGGTGATCCGGGACGGCCCGCCGCTGAGCGCGGCCAGGATGAGCGCACGGTTGGTGATCGACTTGGATCCGGGAATCGCTACCGTGGTGTGGACGGGAGTCGCGGCGTGGGGTGCTGACCAGGGCTGCGGCATGGGCCCCATCCTCGCGCACCGGGCTCCCGAGCAGGTCATCGGCTCGCCGCCGCAGGCGGGCCGTGTCACGATGCGGACTGGCGAGCGGAAGGTGGGCAGCAGGAGTGTGCGGGAGGTACGCGGCCACGAAGGACCCGGCGGCGCTGGCAGCGGAGTTCGACGCGATCGACGCCATCGGGGCCGACGCCCCCCGGGCCGACTACAACGTCGCCCCGACCAAGACCATCGTCACCGTCGTCCAGCGCCACCCGCGCGACGCCGACGGCAACGTCGACGAGACCACCACCGAGCGCACGCTCCGCCTGATGAAGTGGGGCCTGGTGCCCAGCTGGGCCAAGGACGCTTCCGGCGCGGGCCGGATGATCAACACCCGCTCGGAGAGCGCGGCCGAGAAGCCCTCCTTCAAGCGGTCCCTGGCCAGGCACCGGTGCATCATCCCGGCCGACGGCTGGTACGAGTGGAAGCGCGACGGCAAGGTCAAGCAGCCCTTCTACACCACCCCCAAGGACGGCTCCAGCCTGGCGATGGCCGGGATCTGGTCCACCTGGCACGACAAGAACGACCCGGACGCCCCGGTGCTGATCACCTGCTCGGTGCTGACCACCGATTCCGTCGGCCCGCTGACCGAGATCCACCACCGCATGCCGCTGCTGCTCAGCCGCGACGAGTGGAACCCCTGGCTGGACCCCGACCGCACCGACGTCGGCGAGTTCCTGCGCCCGGTGTCGGAGGACGTCGTGGCCGCCCTGGAGCTGCGCCCGATCTCCGACGCGGTCAACAGCGTCCGCAACAACGGCCCCGACCTGCTCAACCGGGTCGACCCGGCCGTCGACCTGGACCTGTTCTCCACATGACCAGCGCCACGATCGACACCCCGCACGGGCCCGCCCGCGCGGAGCTGCACTGCGCGGCCGAGGGCCGGGCGGCGCTGCTGCTCGGCCACGGCGCTGGCGGCGGCATCGGCGCCCCCGACCTGGTGGCCGCCACCCGCGGGGCCACCGCGGCGGGGGTGCACGTGGCGCTGGTCGAGCAGCCCTACCGGGTCGCGGGCCGCCGCGCCCCGGCCCCGGCCGCCCAGCTCGACACCGCGTGGCTGGCCGTGGCCGACCACCTGGCCAAGCTGTGGTTCGCCGACCTGCCCCTGCTCTTCGGCGGCCGCTCCTCCGGCGCCCGCGTGGCCTGCCGCACCTACGCGGAGGGCGACGCGGTCGGCGTGGTCTGCCTGGCCTTCCCGGTGCACCCGCCGGGCAAGCCGGAGAAGACCCGCCAGCCCGAGCTGGACGCGGTCGAGGTCCCCACCCTGGTCGTGCAGGGCGAGAGCGACCCCTTCGGCCAGCCCGCCCCGGCGCACCACCGCGAGATCGTCAGCGTCGCGGGCGACCACTCCCTCAAGCGCGAGCTGGGCGCGATCTCCCGCGCCGTGGAGGAGTGGCTGCACCGCATCCTGCGGCCGCTGGACTAGCGCGCCGCGATCGGCGCCACCGTCGCCGAGAGCAGGGCGACCAGGTCCGCAGCGGCCACCTCGATCTCCAGCCCGCGCCGCCCGCCGGAGCAGAACATGGTGGGGAACTCCAGCGCGGAGGCGTCGAGCACGGTCGGCAGCCGCTTCTTCTGCCCCAGCGGCGAGATCCCGCCCGCCACGTACCCGGTGACCCGCTCGGCCACCGCGACCTCGGCCATCCGCGCCTTCTTCCCGCCGAGCGCCGCGGCCAGCGCCTTGAGGTCCAGCTGGGCGGCCACCGGCACGACCCCGACCGCGAGCGCGCCGTCCACCTCGGCCAGCAGGGTCTTGAACACCCGCTGCGGGTCGACGCCGAGGGCCGCGGCGGCCTCCACGCCGAACGGCTGGCGCGGGTCGTGCTCGTAGCTGTGCACCGAATGCGCGACCTTGCGCTTGACCAGCAAGGCCGTCGCCGGTGTGCCTCGTCCTGCCACGGGGTACCACCCTAGGGAATGCACGTGCCCCGCCACGTGTTCAGCTGGACGTGTCCACCGAACTGCTCGCCGAGCGCCCCACATCACGCCGCACCGGTGGCTCGGCTCACAGCCTGCCTGGGCGCGTCCGGGTAACCTCGGGTGCGCCCCATGCGCACCTGAACACCGAAGGGAGCGCGGTGTCCCGCACGCAGGTCCAGACCGCGGCCGAGCTGGGTGAGCGGTTCGAGCGCGACGCGATGCCGCTGCTCGACCAGCTCTACTCCGCCGCCCTGCGGATGACCCGCAACCCGGCCGACGCGGAGGACCTGGTCCAGGAGACCTACCTGAAGGCGTACTCGGCGTTCGGCTCGTTCCGCGAGGGCACCAACCTCAAGGCGTGGATGTACCGCATCCTCACCAACACCTACATCAACAGCTACCGCAAGAAGCAGCGCCAGCCGCAGCAGTCGCCCACCGACCAGATCGCCGACTGGCAGCTCGCCCGGGCCGAGCAGCACACCTCGACCGGCTTGCGCAGCGCTGAGGTGGAGGCGCTCGACCAGCTCCCGGACAGCGACGTCAAGTCCGCCCTGCAGCAGCTCCCCGAGGAGTTCCGGCTGGCGGTGTACCTGGCCGACGTCGAGGGCTTCGCCTACAAAGAGATCGCCGAGATCATGGGCACGCCGATCGGTACGGTGATGTCCCGCCTGCACCGCGGACGCCGCCAGCTGCGCGAGCTGCTGGCCGACGTGGCCCGCGAGCGCGGGTTCCTACGTAGCGCGAAACAGGAGGTGGCAGGGCCGTGAGCTGCGGGAACCACCACGAAACGCCCTGCTCGGACGTGCTGAACGAAGTCTGGCTGTTCCTCGACCACGAGTGCGACCCCAACCGCCGCGCCGCGTTGCAGCAGCACCTCGACGAGTGCAGCCCCTGCCTGGAGGAGTACGGCCTGGAGGAGCACCTGAAGCTGCTCCTCGCCCGCAAGTGCGGCGGCGACTCCACCACCGCGGAGTTCCGCGAGCGGCTGCGGGCCTCGATCCGGGCCACCGTGATCGAGTACAAGGGCGGCCCCCCGGTCCAGGAGTGAGCGAAGGCCCCCGCCCAGCTGGGCGGGGGCCTTCGTCCATCACGTCAGGCGTTGGGGCGCTTGCCGTGGTTGGCGCCGCCCTTCTTGCGGTCACGACGCTTGCGAGCGCGCTTCGACATCGGATCCTCCAGCTTGCGTCGGGCGCGTTGGCACGAGGTACGGCAACGCGGGTTCGCCCCCGATTCTGCCATGCTTGCATCCGCCCGGAGCACACCCGGCGTCTGGAGGAGCCCGCCCTGTCCACCCTCTCCGACCTGCTGGCCGAGCACACCAACCTGCCCGGCGCCGCCGTCGACCACCTGCAGATGGTCGTCGCCGAGTGGCAGCTGCTCTCCGACCTGTCCTTCGCCGACTTCCTGCTCTGGGTGCCCGTCGACGGCGACCGCTTCGTCTGCGTCGCCCAGGCCCGGCCGACGACCGCGCCGACCGCGCACCCCGACGACGTGGTCTCCTCCTTCATCGAGCGCGCCGAGCACCCGCAGCTGCGCCGGGCCGCCGCCGAGCGGCGCATCTGCCGGGAGGAGGACCCGCGCTGGTACCTCGGGGTGCCGGTGCGCCGCGAGGCCATCCCGGTGACCTTCCGCGGCGACGTGCTGGCCGTGCTGTCCCGGGAGACCAACCTGGCCGTGCCGCGGGTGCCCAGCGGGCTGGAGATCGCCTACCTCGGCATCGCTGGCGACCTGTGCCAGATGGTCGCCGACGGCTCGTTCCCCACCCCGGAGCCGTCCCCGGACGTGCACACCAGCCCCCGCGTCGGCGACGGGCTGATCCGGCTGGACACCGCGGGCGCGGTCGTCTTCGCCAGCCCGAACGCGCTGAGCGCCTACCACCGCATGGGCCACGCCGCCGACCTCGTCGGCACCCGCCTCGCCCCGCTGACCCGCTCGCTGATCGCCGACCCGTTCGACGCCACCGAGATCGCCCAGCGCATCCTGCTCGCCCTCGACGGCAAGCCCAGCATGCGCGCCGAGGCCGAGTCCCGGCGCGGGGCCGCGGTGCTGTTCCGGGCGCTGCCGCTGCGCCCGGGCGGCAAGGCGGCGGGCGCGCTGGTGCTCTGCCGCGACGTCACCGAGGTGCGCCGCCGGGACCGGGCGCTGATGTCCAAGGACGCCACGATCCGCGAGATCCACCACCGGGTGAAGAACAACCTGCAGACCGTGGCCGCCCTGCTGCGCCTGCAATCGCGGCGCACGAGCAGCCCGGAGGCCAAGGAGGCGCTGGCGGAGTCGGTGCGCCGGGTCGCGGCGATCGCCCTGGTGCACGAGACGCTCTCGACATCGGTGGACGAGCGGGTGGACCTGGATGCCTTGGTGGACAAGGTGATCCCGGTCGTCGGCGATGTCGCCGTCGCCGAGAGCCACGTGAAGGTGCGCAAGAGCGGCCAGTTCGGCGTGGTGCAGGCCGAGGTCGCCACCCCGCTGGTGATGGTGCTCACAGAGCTGGTGCAGAACGCCGTCGAGCACGCCTACCCGCCCGGCCGCTCCGGCGAGGTCGTCGTCAGCGCGGACCGCTCGGCGCGGTGGCTGGACGTGGTGGTCTCCGACGACGGCCGGGGCCTGCCGCGCGGATTCTCGCTGGAGCGGGCCAACGGGCTCGGATTGCAGATCGTGCGGACGCTGGTGGAGTCGGAGTTGCGCGGGTCGCTGTCGCTGCGCAACCGGGCGAGCGGCACCGAAGCGGTTCTGCGCGTGCCTTTGTCACATCGGCGTTAGGGAATAGCAGCCATTACGCGCAGAAGCCCGACGCAGGCAATTCTGCGTCGGGCTTCCGCGCGTTCAGCGGTGTTGCAGGCTCAGGCGTTGCTGCGTGCCCTGGTGCGAGCGTTGCGGCGCTTGAGAGCGCGGCGCTCGTCTTCACTCATCCCGCCCCAGACACCTGCGTCCTGACCGCTTTCCAGCGCCCAGGCCAGGCAAGAGGCGGCGACGGGGCAGCGGGTGCAAACGGCTTTCGCCTGTTCGACCTGCGACAGGGCGGGACCGCTCGTTCCCACGGGGAAGAACAGTTCGGGGTCCTCGTCTCGGCAGGCCGCGCGGTGGCGCCAGTCCATTGCTGATTGCTCCTCGCTACGGGCGCGTGCAGACGCGCCACTAGTTCGTCATCCGGTCGTCGGGGTGCTTGTGAATGGTTTCACGAACTGGCGGGATGTCAAGGGTTCATCCCGACCCGGTGAGTGAACTCACCCGAAAGATCGACGTCCGGATGTATCCGGGGTGCAGCGCAACGATCGGGTCTCGGCGACCGGGGACTTCGATCGCAGCAGGCACAACCGTCACACGACGACGGTTACCGCCCTCTCCACCCCGCGGAAACGCACGGCAGCGAACTCGCCGATGAGATCTCCGTCACACTGGAGCTTGACCGGTTCCTTGGCGCTGACCAGCAGGGTGTCGACGTCGTCGCGGCGCAGCAGGTGCCGCCCCGGCCGCACCCCGCGGGCGCTGAGCGCCTGGGCCGCGTGCCGCAGCACCGTGCCCGCGCCGAGCTTGCGCAGGGCGAAGACGCCGAGGCCGTCGTCGAAGGTCGCGTCCGGGTTGAGCCGCACCGGGCGCGGGCCGAGGTAGGTCCACGGGTCGGTGTTGGAGACGAAGACCAGCCGCAGGCCGTCGACGGGGATGTCGCCGGGGAACTCCACGGACAGCTCGTGCCGCTCGCCCTTGAGGTAGCGGGCCAGCGCGGTGCGCGCGTAGAGGCCGGGGCCGGTGCGCTTGCCGCGCTTGCGGTCGACGTCGGCCACCACGTCGGCGTCCCAGCCCATGCCCGCGTTGAAGGTGAACCAGCGCCCGCCCTCGTCGGTCTCCACCCGGCCCAGGCCCACGGCGCGGCTGCGGCCCTCCTCCAGGGCCGTGAGCAGCTGGTGGGTGGCCTCCACGGGATCCCTGGGCAGGCCGAGCGCCCGGGCGAAGACGTTGGCCGAGCCGCCCGGCACCACGCCGAGCATCGGCCCGCCGGGGCCGTCCTGGAGCAGGCCGTTGACCACCTCGTTGACCGTGCCGTCGCCGCCGTGGGCGACCACGAGGTCCACCCCGTCGGTGCGGGCCTGGGCCGCGGCGATCAGCGCGTGGCCCCGGTAGTCGGTCTCCACCACGTCGAGCTTGACCTGGCTGGCCAGGGCGTGGGCGAGCACGTCGCGGCCAGCCGGGGAGGTGGCGGTCGCCTGCGGGTTCACCACGAGGACAGCGCGCATTACCGCAGCGTATGTCACCTGGTCCACTCGCCACGCCGTCGCCCCACCGGAGGGGGTGAGATCCATGCAGTTGGGCTTACCCGCTCCTTCCGACCGACCAATCCCCGATCGGCGAGCCGCACCCAGACGACCGTCTGAACCCGTCGACCACGAGGAAGTTGACGGTTCGATCATCTACCGCCGGTCGCCGCCGGGGCGACCGGCCGTCCGGGTGGCATACGATCGGGTTCCGTGCACGGAACGTCATCACGTGCACGAAACCGCTTCGGGAAGGCCATCGGTCGTGCGTGTGCAGTCTCCCCGGACCGTCTTCGGCGCCGGGCTGCTGGTGTCCCTGCAAGGCGTGTCCGGCCTGGTGTTCGCGGTGGTGGCGCTGGTCAGGGCGCTCGGCGGCACGTCGTCGGAGGGCAACAACGTCTACGGGCAGGCGGCCTACTTCGCCGTGCTCGCAGGCGGCGTGCTGGCCTGCGGCATCGGCCTGGTGCTGGGTCGGCACTGGGCGCGCGGGCCCGCGATCGTGCTGCAGCTGCTGCTGCTCGGCGTCTCCTGGTACGTGATCGGTCCGTCCGGGCAGGTCGCCTACGGGGTGCCGATCGCGCTGGTGTGCGTGGCGGCGCTGGTCCTGCTGTTCCTGCCGCCGTCGGTGGCCTGGGCGCAGGGGCAGGGCCAGGATCAGGACTGACCGAGGGCGGCCAGCGCGTCGTCGGTGAGGCGGAAGACGGTCCACTCGTCCATCGGGATCGCGCCGAGGGACTTGTAGAAGCCGATGCTCGGCTCGTTCCAGTCCAGCACCCACCACTCCAGCCGCTGGTACCCGCGGGCGACGCACTCGCGCGCCAGCTCGGTCAGCAGGGCCTTGCCCAGGCCGGAGCCGCGGTGCTGCGGGCGGACGTAGAGGTCCTCCAGGTAGATGCCGTGGGTGCCGCGCCAGGTGGAGAAGTTGAGGAACCACAGGGCGAACCCGACGACCTCGCCGTCCACTTCGGCCACGTGCCCGAACAGCGCGGGCGTCTCGGCGAACAGCGCCGCGCGCAGCTGCTCGTCGGTGAGGTGGCACTCGTGCGGCATCCGCTCGTACTCGGCCAGCTCGTGCACCAGCCCCACGACCGCGGCCACATCGGACTCCGCGATCCGCCTGATCATCCCGCTCCCCGCCTCAGGTCAAGTTGAGCGCGCGCACCTGCGGCACGCCCCGTTCGTCAGCGAGCACGGTAACGGCCCCCGCCGACAGCGCGAACCGCACCCCGAACGCCGCGGGCTGCCCGATCCACGCCGCGGTGAGCACCCGGCTGAAGTGCCCGTGCCCGACGATCACGGCCGTCTCCGGGATGCGCCCGATCACCGCCTTCGCCCGCGCCTCGACCTCGTCGGCGCTCTCCCCGCCGGGGCACGGGTGCGTCCAGACGGTCCAGCCGGGGACGCTCTGGCGGATCTGCGGGGTGGTGAGGCCCTCGTACTCGCCGTAATCCCACTCCCGGACGTCCTCGGTGATCTCGTCGACGGTCAGCCCGGCTAGTTCGGCGGTGCGAAGCGCTCGCTGCCTGGGGCTGCTGATGACGTAGGGGGTGCCGTCGAGGAGGTCTTTGAGGCGCTGGCCCGCCCTCTCCGCGCCCGCCTCCCCGGCCGCGGTCAGCGGGATGTCGCTGCGCGAGGTGTGCCGCCCGTTCGCCGACCACTCGGTCTCCCCGTGCCGGAGGAGGTAGAGGACCATCGGTTGCCCTTCCTGCCTACTGACGAGTAGCTTCCGCCGCTGTGACTCCGACCCACCGCCTCTGGCAGCGCCTGACCGCCCTCCCGCTCGGCAACCGCCTCTTCTCCATCGGCATGTCCCTGCGCGTGCCCTACTTCGCCACCATCCTGCCGACGGTCAAGACCCTCCGCCCGGGCCACTGCGAGGTGTCCGCCCCGAAGTGGTGGGGCGTCCACAACCACCTCAGGACATTCCACGCCATCGCCGCCTGCAACCTCGCCGAAATAGCCATGGGCATGCTCGCCGAAGCCACGGTCCCACCCACCCACCGCTGGATCCCCAAGTCCATGACGGTCACCTACCTGTCCAAGGCCCGCACCAGCCTCCACGCAACAGCCCACCTCGACGCCATCCCCACCTTCCCCACCACCCCCATAGACCTCCCCGTCCCAGTCTCGATCAGGGACAAGTCGGGCATCGAGGTAATCACCGCCACCATCACCATCCACGTCTCCCCAGCCTGACCAGGTCCAGTTCGGACCCCAGACACGAAACGGCGCCGACCCCCGCCGAAACGGGCAGCCGACGCCGATTCAAAGAACGCCTAGCTCACGCCTGCTTGGTCTCCCAGAAGATCTTGTCGATCTCCGCGATCAGCTCCAGCAGGGCCGCGCCGGTCGCCGGGTCCATCGAGCCCTTGGTGCCGGATGCGCCCGCGGCCTTGGTGGCGCGGTTGAACAGGTCGTGGAGCTGGGGGTACTTCTCGAAGTGCGGGGGCTTGAAGTAGTCGGTCCACAGCACCCACAGGTGGTGCTTGACCAGGTCGCTGCGCTGCTCGCAGATGAGGACGGCCCGGGTGCGGAACTCCGGGTCCTCGTTCTGCTGGTACTTCTCCTGGATCGCCTTGACCGACTCGGCCTCGATGCGGGCCTGGGCCGGGTCGTAGACGCCGCAGGGGAGGTCGCAGTGCGCGGTGGCCTCCAGGCGGGGGGAGAAGAGGCGCGACAGGAGCCGCATTGTTCCTCCAGGGTCAAACGAGGGATGCTCCGACGGGCTCGACCCTACTCCGGGCATGCTGGTGGGGCAGGTGGAGGTGATCGATTGCAACCGCTGGGGCGGTGGCCCGCGCGTCGGGTGCGGGTCCGGGGGCCGTCGATGTCGCCCGCGCTGAGCGACGGCGACACCGTCGTCGCGGTGCGCGGGACGCCCCGGGAGGGGGACGTCGTGCTGGTGTCGTGGCCGTCGCGGCCGCGTCAGCTCAGCGTCAAGCGGGCCGTGCGGGCCGAGGGCGGGGGGTGGCACGTGCGCGGGGACAACCGCTTCGGCTCCACCGACTCCCGCCAGCTCGGCCCGGCCACGGTGCACGCCGTCATCCGGTGGCGGCTGTGGCCCAACCCGCGCCGCCTCTAGGAGCGCAGCTTCTCGTAGAAGGCCAAGCAGTCCGAGTACAGCGGCAGGATGTCCATCGCCTCGGCCAGGGTCGGCGCGGCGAGGTCCTTGGGGGAGAGCAGCGGCTCGATGGACGCGGGCCAGGGCAGCCCGAGCGCCGGGTCCATCGGGTTGATGCCGTGCTCGGCCGCGGGGTTGTACGGCGTCGAGCACAGGTAGTTCATCGCGGTGTCGTCCTCCAGCGCCATGAAGGCGTGCCCGAGCCCCTCGGGCACGTACACCGCCTTGCACTCCACCGCGTCCAGCCGCACCGCGTCCCACTGCCCGAAGGTGGGCGAGCCGACGCGGATGTCGACGATCACGTCGAGCAGGGCGCCGCGGGGGCAGTAGACGTACTTCGCCTGCGACGGCGGCACGTCCGCGAAGTGCAGGCCGCGCACGGTGCCGCGCCGGGACACGCTGTGGTTGGTCTGCGCGACGGCCATCCGGTGGCCCACCGCTTCGTAGATGGCGTCGCCCTGATAGGGGGACACGAACATCCCCCGGTCGTCGGGGAAGGTGCGCGGGGTGAACTCGAAGGCCCCGGCGATGGCAAGTTCGCGTGCGTGCACGCCGAGCAGGGTAGTCGTCGGTGTGGACGCATCGATCCTTCACGCTCCGAACACGTTAACCAGCACTCGCAAACCGGACGGACGTCTTGAGAAACCGCCTCTGACCTGCGAAAAAGCTCTCCCATTTGTGATCCCCGCCGCAGACAACCCCGGCATCGGCTGCCACACTGTGCAGACCGCGGGCGCCGGTCGGCGCCACTTGAACCAGGCCCACACCCCGGGTCCTCTCAGCACCCCAGAGCCGTGAACACGCCCTGGACGCCAGTCCCGTGTCAGCACCCAGGGCTACTTTCCGGCGACACCCCGTTTCCGCGCCGTCGCACGTCAGGGACCAACGGCGCGCGGCAGGAGGGACGCCAATGACCGCATTGAACGAGGACACCGTGACCGCACCCGTCACCGACGAGGAGATCTTCACCGCGCACGAGGGCGGCAAGCTCGGGGTAGCGGTGACCAAGCCCCTCGCCGACCCGCGTTCGCTGGCGATCGCCTACACCCCCGGGGTGGCCAAGGTGAGCAGCGCCATCGCCCGCGATCCCCAGCTGGCCCAGCGCTACACCTGGGCCTCGCGCCTGGTGGCCGTGGTCTCCGACGGCACCGCCGTGCTGGGCCTGGGCGACATCGGCGCGGCCGCGTCGCTGCCGGTCATGGAGGGCAAGGCCGCGCTGTTCAAGACCTTCGGCGAGCTGGACTCGATCCCGCTGGTGCTCAACACCACCGACGTCGACGAGATCGTCGAGACGCTCGTGCGCCTGCGTCCGTCCTTCGGCGCGGTCAACCTCGAAGACGTCGCCGCGCCGCGCTGCTTCGAGCTGGAGGCCAAGCTCATCGAGGCGCTGGACTGCCCGGTCATGCACGACGACCAGCACGGCACCGCCATCGTGCTGCTCGCCGCGCTGCGCGGGGCCAACCTCGTGCTCAACCGCGGGCTGGCCAACCAGCGGGTGGTCATCTCCGGCGCGGGGGCCGCGGGCGTGGCCTGCGCCAAGATCCTGCTGGCCGCGGGCGTCGGCGACGTCACGCTGCTGGACTCCAAGGGCATCATCCACCCCGACCGCGACGGGCTGAACGCCGTCAAGCAGGAGATGGCCCAGGTCACCAACAAGGCCGGGCTGCGCGGCGGCCAGGCCGAGGCGCTCGACGGCGCCGACGTCTTCGTCGGGCTCTCGGCGGGCAAGCTGCCGGTCGAGCTGGTCGGCGCGATGGCCCCGGACCCGATCGTGTTCGCCCTGTCCAACCCCGACCCGGAGATCCACCCCGCGGTGGCCGCCCGGCACGCGGCGATCGTGGCGACCGGCCGCAGCGACTTCCCGAACCAGATCAACAACGTGCTCGCCTTCCCCGGCATCTTCCGCGGCGCGCTGGACTCCGGCGCCCGGCGGATCACCGAGCGGATGAAGCTCGCCGCGGCGGACGCCATCCTGGGAGTTGCGGAAGAGGACCTGGCCGCCGACCGCATCGTCCCCAGCGCCCTCGACCCGCGTGTCGCACCCGAGGTGGCGGCGGCGGTCGCGCGGGCGGCGAAGGAAGACGGGGTAGCCTGAGGGCCGGCGGGATGCTCGGCAGCGGTGCCCCACCCGCCTACTCGAGGGTGGAGGGAACGCGCCGTGGCCGAGCATGTCGTGCGCGGTGGACTGCCCCGGGTCGCGGTCCCGGCCACCGGGTATGACGCCGGTGGCCCGGCCAAGTCCCCGCAGGTGGTCCAGCCCGCCGTCGTCGACCTCGACGACGACCCCGCGGCCGAGCGCGCCCTGCTGCTCGAAGCCCAGCGCATCGCCAAGCTCGGCTCCTGGATGCTCGACCTGGAGTCCGGCGAGCTGTACCTGTCCGAGGGGCTGCGCACGCTCGCCGGGCTGACCGGGGCCGCCTCGCTCGACCAGCTGGTCGACATGGTCTTCCCCGGAGACCGGGACCGGCTGGCCGACTTCCGGGCCAAGCTCGCAGGCCACCGCTCGACCCACCCGATCGAGGTCGAGCTGCGCGATGTCACCGGTGAGCGCGTCTACCTCGTGCGCGCCCGCATGGTGCGCGATGAGCACGAGCGCATCCACGGCACCGTTCAGGACGTCACCAAGGTGCGCCACCTGGAGCGGTTGCTGAGCCAGGAGAGCAGGCTCTTCCGCGAGGCCCAGCGGGTGGCCCGGCTGGGCACCTGGGAGTGGAACACCGAGACCAACGAGTGCCTGTGGTCATCGATGCTCTACGAGCTGGGCGGCATCGAGCCGGGCACGCCGATCCACTACGGCGACTACCTGCGCCTGGTCCACCCCGACGACCGCGGCTGGGTCGACCAGCGCTGGCAGGAGCTGGCCACCACGCATCGCCCGATCGAGTGCGAGCACCGGGTGATCCGGCCCGACGGCAAGCGCCGGGTGTTCCGCATCCGCGGCGAGGCGGCGGGCCCCGACGGCGACCCGCGGGTGATGATCGGCACCGCGCAGGACGTCACCGAGCAGCGCTCGACCGAGACCCGCATGCAGCGCTCCAGCAAGCGCTTCACCGACCTGGTGGCCATCACCCCGGTCGGCATCGGCCTGTTCGACGACGCGGGCAGGCTGGTCGAGGCCAACGAGGCCCTGTGCACGCTGCTGGGCACCGACCTCGACCGGCTGCGCGGGCTCACCGCCGACCAGCTCACCCACCCCGACGACCGCGAGCCGCGGCGGGGCAGGCCGTTCCAGAGCGGCCAGTGCGTGCTGATGGCGGCGGCGGGCAAGCCGGTGTACTGCGAGCTGACCTCCACGGTGTCGGTCTCCGACGACGGGCAGCGGTACTGGCTGGTGGTCTTCGCCGACGTGACCGACCGCCGCCGCGCCGCGGAGCGGCTGCGCTACCAGGCCACCCACGACGAGCTGACCGGCCTGCCCGGGCGCGCTGCGGTCAAGGAGCTGCTGGGCAAGCTGCTCGGCGGCCCGGACTACGACCGCATCGCCCTGCTGTTCTGCGACGTCGACAACTTCAAGCGGGTCAACGACTCCCTGGGCCACGACGTGGGCGACGAGCTGATCACCGCGCTGGCCAGGCGGCTGGAGCGGGGGCTGCCGCCCTCGTGCACGGTGGCCAGGATGTCCGGCGACGAGTACGTGGTCATCTGCTCGGACGTCAACGAGGCGGGCGGGGTCGAGGCGCTGGCCAACACCGCGGCCGGGCTGCTGCGCACGGCGGTGCCGGTGCGCGGGCAGCTCCTGCGGGTCTCGGCGTGCATCGGCGCGGCGGTGCCCAGCGGCCCGGAGACGACCGGGGCCGACCTGCTGCGCTACGCCGACGCGGCCATGTTCGCCGCCAAGGAGCGCGGCACCGGGCGGGTGTCGCTGGCCAGCGCGGCGCTGATCGCCTCGGCCAACAGCCAGATGCTGCTGGAGGGCCAGCTCCGCGAGGCCATCGCCAACGACCAGCTGGTCCTGCACTACCAGCCGGTCGTGGGCTCCGACGGCACGGTGCTCAGCGCCGAAGCGCTGGTGCGCTGGCCGCATCCGGAGCGCGGGCTGCTCATGCCCGGGGACTTCCTGCCGGTGGCCGAGCAGGGCGACCTGCTGGGCGAGCTGGACCGCTGGGTGCTGCGCACGGCCTTCGCCGAGGCGTCGGACTGGCCGCAGCTGGCGGGCGGCACGCTGGGCGGCGGGGTGGGGATCGCGGTCAACCTGGGCGGTCTGGTGCCCGGCGACCCGGATTTCGTCGACACCGTGGCCAACGCGGTGGCCACCACCGGGCTGGCCTGGGACCGGGTCGTGCTCGAACTGGTCGAGACCAGCCTGATCGACCTGCCCTCGCGCAGCCGCGAGGCGATGGACGAGCTGGTCGACCGCGGGGTGCGGTTCGCGGTGGACGACTTCGGCACCGGCTACTCGTCGCTGGCGCGGCTCAAGGAGCTGCCCGCGCAGATCATCAAGATCGACCGCCGGTTCGTCTCCGGCGTGGCCACCGACGCCTCCGACTTCGCCGTCGCCCGCGCGCTGGTCGACATGGCCAGGGCGATGGGCCGCCGGTGCGTGGCCGAGGGCGTGGAGAACGCGACCCAGTTCCACGTGCTGCGCGGGGTGGGCGTGGACGCCTACCAGGGGTGGCTGATGTCGCGGCCGCTGCCTGCCGACCGGTTCCGTGAATTGCTCAAGCAGGGGCCGGTACGGATTCCCAACGGCGCATGAGCGCTGCTCCTGACTTCGCCGGTCGCACGTTCGGATGTTGTTCCGGGGTCTGCGCACTGGTGTGATCTATTCCATGACCGCTATCGCAGTTGAGCCGACCGCCCGCGGACTGGTGACGATCGATGCCACCGCGGAAGAGGTCTGGGCCTACGTCAGCGACCCCGTCCGCATGGCCGACTTCGCCGCCGAGCTGGTGCAGTGCCGGTGGCTCGACGGCGTGGAGAAGGCCGAGGTCGGCGCCCGGTTCTCCGGGGCCAACCGCAACGGCTGGCGCCGCTGGACGACGATCTGCACGGTGACCGAGGTGGAGCCGGGCCGGCGGTTCGCCTACGAGGTGCACACCCCGTTCCGCACGCCGATCTCGCGGTGGGAGTACGAGATCGAGGAGACCGAGGCGGGCTGCCGGGTCACCGAGTCCAACTGGCTGCTGGTGCCGCAGTGGTTCATCCCGTTCGCCATCATGATCACCGGCGAGCCGGACCGGGTGGGCCTGAACATGGCCAACATCGCCACCACGCTCCAGAACCTCAAGCTGCACCTGGAGCTGGGCCGCTGACTCCACGCAGCGTGATGATCGTTCGCCCGATCGTGTCCTGTCGAACGGGCGTTCGAAGCGGCAATATGGAGCTATGACTCCAGTTAGCTCGTGCTCAGCCCAGCAGCGCCGCGATGCGGTGGCGGGGCAGGTCGATCAGCCGTTCGTCGGTCAGGTCCGGGGCCAGTTCGGCCACCTTGGCCCGCGCGTCGCGCTTGGTCAGCGCGCCGCCCGAGGCCCGGATCAGGGCTTCCCGCCAGATGTTGGCCAGCTTGCCGTGCGGGCGGTCCAGCAGCGCCGCCGCGACCCCCTCGGCCTCGACCGGGGTGGCGGTGACGACGGCGTGCCTGCCGTCGGCGACGCTGCGCTGGAACGCCACCCGGAACTTGGCCGCGACCAGCGCGGCCAGCGCCTGCTGCCCGGCCTGGTCGGCGATGTCGGGGTGGTTGTTGGCGACCAGCGCGGCCACGGGCGTGCGCGGGGCGGCGATGAGCACCCGGGTCAGCCACGGTCCCGGGTCGGCGGTCAGGTCGAAGGCCAGCGGGCCGCGCGCGGGGTAGGGGTCGGCCCACCCGGGCGGGGTCGGCGCGGCGGCGCCCGAGCGGTCGAGCAGGGCGGCGATGGCGGCGGCCGGGGCGCCGGTGGACTCGATCGACTGGGGGCCGTGGGTGTAGATGGCGGTGTCGGCCTTGCGCACGGCCGCCGCGGCCTGGTTGGGCGATCCGCTGGTGGGCTGCAGGACGTAGAGGTCGGCGGCGCTGCCCACCGCCTGCGCGCCGTGGTAGCGGTTGAACCCGGGCAGGACGGCCTCGCTCACCAGGCCGAGGCCGAGGATCTCCTTCTGCACCTTCAACCCCAGCGCGGGGGCCAGCGGGCTGTAGCCGTAGGCGGCGATGATCCGGCCGTCGCCGCGCACGGCCTGCACGGCGCGGGCCAGGAACAGCCGCATCCCCTCCGGGGTGTACGGCGGGTCGGTGAACACCAGGTCGCCCTGCACGGCGGGCAGGCCGAACCGGAAGTCGGCGTGCAGGCAGCGCACCGGCAGCTTCCGGGCGCGGGCCACCTCGTCGACGTAGGCCAGCAGGCGCTCGTCCACGTCGACGACGGTGGCGGTGAGCGACGGGCGGGCCAGGCAGGCGGCCAGCGCGGTCAGGTCGTGGTCGCCGATGCACACCAGGTGCGCGCCCGCGAGCTCGTAGGTCTCATCCAGCCACTCGGCGCGGCGGCGCAGGGTGGCGAGGTCGGCTTGGACGTGATCCAACGCACGCAGCGGCCGGGGCACGCCCGCCAGCACCTCGGCCAGCTCGTCCAGGCTGCCCCGGGGCGCCGGGTCGGGCAGCGCCACCCCGGGCCGCAGGCGCCAGGTCTGGTCCCGGCGCTCGACGTCGGCGCAGGCCAGCAGCTCCTCCACGGTGCGCCGGGGGACGGCGGTGGCCCGGACCAGGGTGTCCAGCGGCTGCCAGCCCGCGGCGAGCAGCTCGACGGCGGGGCGCAGCGCCCGGGCGTGGACGCCCCGCGCGGCCAGGAACGAGGTCAGGGACACCCCGCCGAGCTTACGGAGATTGCGCCGACTGGCCGATCATGGCCTACCGCTATCCGGGATGACCTGCCTCTGTCACCGGCAGGCGTTAGGGTCGGGCGTCGCGAGCACGGCCGGCGAGGTGCCGTCCCGACCCCAGGGGGTGTCTTGTGGAACCCACCGGTGCGCTCCGCGCCCGGATGGTCCCCGGCCTCGTGGCCGGAACACCACCGCACGTCCCGCGCCGCGCCCGAGCTGCCGTCCGCCTGGACCACGGCTGTCGCCCACGTGGTCCTCGAAACACCCCTTGGGGGTCCGGGTGATCGAGTTCGAAGCCGTGTCCAAGCGCTTCCCGGACGGCACGGTGGCCGTGGACGAGCTGACCCTGACCGCCGAGGACGGCCGGGTCACCGTCCTGGTGGGACCGTCGGGGTGCGGCAAGACCACGTCGCTGCGCATGATCAACCGGATGATCGAGGCCACCTCCGGCACGATCCGGCTGATGGGCGCGGACATCCGCGAGCAGGACCCGGCGCTGCTGCGCCGCGGGATCGGCTACGTCATCCAGCACGCGGGGCTGTTCCCGCACCGCACGGTGCTGGACAACATCGCCACCGTTCCGGTGCTGACCGGCGTCACGCGGCGCGCGGCGCGCAAGCGGGCCGAGGAGTTGCTCGTCACCGTCGGGCTGCCTGCCGAGCTGGGGGGCCGGTACCCCAAGCAGCTCTCGGGTGGGCAGCAGCAGCGCGTCGGCGTGGCGCGGGCGCTGGCCGCCGACCCGCCGGTGCTGCTGATGGACGAGCCGTTCAGCGCGGTCGACCCGATCGTCCGCGAAGACCTGCAGGACGAGCTGCTGCGGCTGCAATCCGAGCTGGGCAAGACCATCGTGTTCGTCACCCACGACATCGATGAGGCGGTCAAGCTCGGCGACAAGGTCGCGGTGATGCGGGTCGGCGGGCGGCTGGCGCAGTTCGACACGCCCGCGGCGCTGCTGGCCGCGCCGGTGGACGACTTCGTCGCCGCGTTCGTCGGCCGCGACCGCGGGTACCGGGCGCTCGGCTTCCTCGACGCGGCGCAGATCCCGCTCGGACCGGTGTCGACCGTGCCCGTGGGGACGGCGGTCGGGCAGGCCAGGGGGATGCTGTCGCAGGCCGGGTGGGCGGTGGTGGTCGACGGGGAGAACCGGCCGCTGGGCTGGGTCTCCGCTGACCTGCTGGCCACGATGGACGGTGCGGTCGGCGCGGACGGGCTGGTCTCCGGCGGATCTCTGTACGAAGTGGACTCCGAGTCGGCGGGCACGGCCGGGTCGCTGCGCAATGCGCTGGACGCGGCGTTGAGCTCGCCGTCGGCGTGGGGGATCGCCGTGGACCACAGCGGCGCGGTGGTGGGCGGGGTGGACGCGGCGAGCGTCATCGAGGCCCTGGCCCAGGCCCGGCGCTCCGGGGAGGTCCCGACGTGACCTGGGTCGTCGACCACCTCGGCGACCTGGGTCGGGTCAGCCTCACCCACCTGTGGCTGGCGCTGGTCCCGGTGCTCGTCGGGCTGCTGGTGTCGCTGCCGCTGGGCTGGGCGGCGGCGCGGTGGCGGGTCGCCCGGCTGGTGCTGGTGCCCGCGGCCGGGCTGCTCTACACGATCCCGTCGCTGGCGCTGTTCGTGATGATGCCGCTGATCATCGGCACGCAGATCCTCGACCCGCTCAACGTCCAGGTCGCGCTCACCATCTACACCGTCGCCCTGCTGGTCCGGTCGGTCGCCGACGCGCTGTCGGCGGTGCCCGAGTCGGTCACGGCGGCGGCCACGGCGATGGGGTACCGCGGGGTCGGGCGGTTCTTCGCCGTCGAGCTGCCGCTGGCGGTGCCGGTGCTGGTGGCCGGGGTGCGGGTGGCCGCGGTGTCCAACATCAGCCTGGTCAGCGTGGGCGCGCTGATCGGCGTCGGCGGGCTGGGGGCCTTCCTCACCGAGGGCTACCAGCGCGACAACTACGCCGAGATCATCGCCGGGATCGTGCTGATCGTGGCGCTGGCGCTGGTCGTCGACGCCCTGCTGAGCCTGCTCGGCCGGGTGCTCGCGCCGTGGGCGAGGGAGCGGGTGTGAGCATCTTCGAGCAGGTCTGGGCCTGGCTGGTCGACCCGGCCAACTGGACGACCACGTTCGGCACGCCGGGCATCCCGCAGCGGTTGGCCGAGCACCTGCAGTACACCGCCGTCGCGGTCGCCATCGCCGCGGTGATCGCCGTGCCGCTGGGGGCCTACATCGGGCACACCAACCGCGGGGTGACGCTGGTCGTCGGGCTGGTCAACTCCTTCCGGGCGTTGCCGGAGCTGGGGCTGCTCATCCTGCTGGTGCTGTCGATGGGCGTGCTGCTGGCAGTGGAGGCGCTGACGATCGCCCTGGTGCTCGTCGCCATCCCGCCGCTGCTGGCGGGCACGTACGCGGGGGTGCGCAACGTCGACCGGTCCGTTGTGGACGCTGCGCGCGGCATGGGCATGCGGGAGTGGGACGTGCTGCGCAAGGTGGAGCTGCCCAACGCGCTGCCGCTGGTGTTCGGCGCGCTGCGGACCGCGACGCTGCAGGTGATCGCCACCGCCAGCATCGCGGCGTTCGTATCCCTCGGCGGTCTCGGCCGCTACGTCATCGATGGCCTGGCCTTCCGCGAGTTCGAGCAGATGGCGGGCGGCGCCATCCTCATCGCGCTGCTGGCGGTGGCCGTCGAACTTGCCTTGACCGGCGTGCAGTGGCTGGTGGTCTCACCGGGGCTGCGCACCAGAACCAAGTGAGGAGATCCCCCATGAAGCGCGCACTCGCCTGCCTGGCGGTGGCGACGGCCATGACCGTGTCCGCCTGCGGCGGTTCGAGCGACCCGCTGTCCAACCCCACGACCACCACCGGCGGCTCGCCCGCGCCCGCGGGGGCGATCACCGTCGGGTCGGCCAACTTCCCGGAGAGCACGCTGCTGGCCGAGATCTACGCCATCGCGCTGGAGGACAAGGGCGTCACGGTCAACCGCAAGCTCAACATCGGCAGCCGCGAGACCTACTACCCGGGTCTGCAGGACGGCTCGATCGACCTGATCCCCGAGTACACCGGCGTCCTGCTCAACCACGTCAACAGCAACGCGGGCGCGACGGAGTCCGAGCAGGTCTACACCGAGCTGAAGGCCGCGCTGCCGCCGGAGCTGACGGTGCTGGAGAAGTCGGCGGCGGAGAACAAGGACGCCGTCGTCGTCACCCGGGCCACCGCCGACGAGCACGGCCTCAAGAGCATCGCCGACCTCGCCAAGCGCGACGACGTGGTCTTCGGCGGGCCCCCAGAGTTCCAGCAGCGCCCGGACGGCATCCCCGGCCTGCAGGACAAGTACGGCCTCAAGATCAAGGAGTACAAGTCCCTCGACGTCGGCGGCCCGCTGACCGTCGACGCGCTCAAGACCGGCGCCGTCACCGCGGCCGACCTGTTCACCACCGACCCCGCCATCGAGGCCAACGACTTCGTCGTGCTGGCGGACCCGGAGGCCAACTTCGCCGCGCAGAACGTCGTCCCGCTGATCAACAAGTCGAAGGCGACGCCCGAGGTGACCGAGGTGCTCAACGCGATCTCGGCCAAGCTGACCACGGAGACGCTGATCGAGCTGAACAGCAAGCTCAACGCCCCCGACAAGCCCGACGCCGCCAAGGTCGCCCGCGACTGGCTGTCCTCGGTCGGCCTCTAACCGCACGATCCTGGAAACCGGCCCCGCGTCCTGGCTGTGGACGCGGGGCCGGTGTCGTGGTGGATCATGTGACGGGTGATCGCCGAGGGTGCGCTGAAGATCGGCCAGGCGGTGGCCAAGCAGGTGGCGCTGCACTGGTTCGCGGAGAAGAAGGCCGACAGCAGGCGCGGCCGCGACCTGTCGGCGCTGATCCGCGCCCGCTTCCCCCTGCGCAGGCAGCAACGCGACGTGCTCGACTCGCTCAACCGCATCGAGGACGACGTCGCCGCCCGCATCGACCCCGAACTGGCCCGCATCGGCTTCGGCCTGCCGGACCACGAGCGGGAAGCCGCCCTGCACGCCGTCTCCGACGCGCTGGCGGACGCCGACCTCTCCGACGCCGCCCTCTTCGCCGTCGACGTCGACCCGACCGCGCTCGCGGCGGCGGTGCGGGCGCAGCAGCCGGTCGACCGCGCCGGGCTGTCCGCCGCAGGCGCCCGGTTCTACGACGCCGCGCTCGACCGGGCCTGCGTCGTCCTCGTGCACCTGGTGCGGGAGCTGCCCGAGTTCGACTCCGCCGTCGCCGTGGAGACGCTCAGCAGGCTGCGGGCGGTGATGGAGGGCCTCGAACAGCTGTTGGAGCGCGTCCCGGCCCCGCCGACCCGCCAGCGCCCCGACGACGACTTCCGCGCCCGCTACCTCGAACGGGTCGCCCGGTCCTACGACAAGCTGGACGTCATCGGCCTGACCACCCACTCGTTCCAGCCGCGCACCACCCTCAGCGTCGCCTACCTGAGCTTGTCGGTCTCCACCGACGGCAAGCGCCCGCAGCGCGCCCGCTCCGAGGAGAGCTGGCTCGACCGCGACCTCCAGCACCGCTCCGGCGACACCCTGCGCGTCGAGGCCGCCCTCGGCGACACCCGGCTCACCGTCGTGCGCGGTGAGGCCGGGGCGGGCAAGTCGACGCTGCTGCGCTGGCTGGCGGTCAACGCGGCGCGCTCGGGGTTCACCGGCCAGCTCCAGGAGTGGAACGAGTGCGTGCCGTTCCTGGTCAAGCTGCGCGACTTCGCCACCGGCCCCCTCCCGCGCGGCGACGAGCTGCTCAACCAGCCGAGTTCGCCGCAGTGCGGTCCCGTCCCCGAGGGCTGGGTGCACCGCCAACTGGAGTCCGGCAAGGCGCTGCTGCTGGTTGACGGCGTAGACGAGCTGGTGGCCCAGCGCCGCCCGGTGGTCCGCACCTGGCTGCGCGGGCTGCTCGACAGCTACCCGGACATGCGTGTCGTGGTGACCTCGCGCCCGACGGCGGTGACCCCGCGCTGGCTGGCGCAGGAGGGGTTCCGGTCGATCATCCTGGAGCCGATGACCCCAGGGGATGTGCAGATCTTCCTGCGCCGGTGGCACGACGCCCTGCTGGATTCCGCGCCCGCGCCCGAACTGCTGCCGTGCCCGCGCGAGGAGATCCCCCAGTACGAGCGGGCGCTGCTGTCCCAGCTGCAGACGCACTCCCACCTGCGGGCCCTCGCGCGCAGCCCCCTGCTGTGCGCGATGCTCTGCGCCCTGAACCTCGACCGCCGCACACGGCTGCCGCGCGACCGCGTGGCCCTCTACTCGGCGGCCCTGGAGATGCTGCTGGAACGCCGCGACGCCGACCGCAACGTGCTCGCGGGCGGGGAGATCCAGGCGTCGGTCAACGAGAAGCTGGTGCTGCTCCAGGTCCTCGCCTGGTGGCTCAACGAGAACGGCCGCGCCGAGATGAGCCGCGAGCAAGCGCTTGCGCGCCTGGCCGACCGCCTACCCGGCATGCCCAACCTCCGGGAATCCCCCGAAACCCTCCTCACCCACCTCATCGAGCGCAGCGGCGTCATCCGCCAACCCGCCGAAGGCCGCGTCGACTTCGTCCACCGCACCTTCCAGGAATTCCTCGCCGCCCGCGAAGCCATCCACCGCGACAGCATCGACCTCTTGGTCCGCCACGCCACCTCCGACCTCTGGCGCGAGACCGTGATCATGGCCTGTGCCCAAGGCTCGGAGGATCAACGCGGTCGCCTCCTCACCGGCTTGCTCGATGAAGCAGGCAAGCGCAAATCCCGCCACCTCACCCTGCTCGCAGGCGCCTGCAAGGAAACCGCGATCCTCGCCCCACCGGACGTGCTGGCCCGAGTCACCACCAGCGTCCTGCGGTTGATCCCGCCGCGCAGCGTCCGCGAAAGTCGCTCTCTAGCCACGATCGGCGAGTCGGTCCTCGACTACCTTCCCACCAGCGTGACAGACCTGACCACCTCCCAAGCGGTGGCGTGCGCACGCACGGCAGCGTTGGTCAACGGCCCCCGCGCGATCGAGGTGCTGAGCGGATACGCGGACGATCGGCGACCGGAGTTGGTCGGCGAACTGGTCGACTCCTGGCCGCTCTTCGAGCCCGAAGCCTACGCCCGCCATGTCCTAGCCGAGGCGGACTTGACCGAGGTTTCCGTCAACGTCCACCCGGAGGCAGTGCCGCACCTCCACCTGCTGCGCAGCCTGCGCGATTGCTCGGTGAGCCTCTGGCGAGCCGACGATGTTCCCGAGCGGATGCGGATAATCGGGAGGCTCTCGCAGTTGACGGAACTGCACCTGAGGGGCGATTCCGCGCCGGCATCGCTTGTCGAGCTGGCCTCGCTGAAGGGCCTGACCCGGCTCTGGGTGAGCATGTTCCGCGATTGGCCTGCCGAGCTGCCCTTCCTCGCCGATCTCACCAGCTTGCAGGACTTGGCGCTCCTCCAAGCGAGGGGAGTGCGGGACTTCTCCTTCCTCCGATCGCTGACCGAACTGCGAGAGATCGCGTTCCCGGCCAGTCCGGTGTCGTTGTGGGCGCACCACGTCGCCCATCCGGAGCGGGTAGTGCGCGCTTCCCTGGGGTGGCTGGACGGCAACCGCGAGCTGGTTGAGGTGGCGGAGCGGTTTGCCAACCTCAAGCATGTGAGGATTCACGGTGACCATGCCGTGAGCGATTTCAGTCCGTTGCGGATGCTTCCGCTGGAGGTCGTCCGCTTCCATTGCAGCGGCGAAATCGATCTGAGCCCGTTCGCGGGAATGCGCCTAACGATAGTGATCCGCATCGGGGTGAACGCGGTGGGGACGGAGAACCTGGGGCCGGGGGTGCGCCTGGTCAGGGAAGCGTGAAAGCGGTGGGCCCGGACGGTCTGTCCGGGCCCACCGGGTCAGCGATCGCCTACCACGCTCTCGGCGTCATGCTCGCCGAGAAGAAGCCGAACCGGGTTACGGTCAGGGTGTAGGTCGTGGAGCCGGTGGTGCCGTCGACTGCGGTCGCTGTGATCGTGATGCGGTGGGTGCCGGTCGGGGTCTGGAAGCCGGTGAACAGCCAGACGTCGCTGGCGCCGCCCTGGGCGATCGTCCTGGGGTTCCAGAAGACCTGGGTGCCCGCGGGGACGCCCGTGGCCGAGAGGGTCAGGGAGCCGGTGCCGCCCGTGGCGCTCACCCGGGTCTGCGCCATCTGGCCCTGCGACGCCGTGCCGCTGGACGGGGAGGCCGTCACCTGCACGTCGTCAGCAGGCGGTTCGTCGCCCTCCACGGTCAGGGACACCTGGGCGCTGACCTGCTTGCCCGTGTTGTCCGTGCCGGTCACCGCCACCGTGCGGGTGCCGACGGCAGCCGACGTGCTGGCCACGAAGGTCACCTTCGCCTCCGACCCGACCGCAACCGACGTCGGCTGGAACTCGGCCTGCACGCCGGAGGGCAGGCCGGACGCCGACAGGGCGATCATCCCGCCCGTGCCCGTCACCATCACCTGGGCCGAGGAGGTCGACCCCGCCGCGACGCCGACGCTGCTCGGCTCGACCGCAACGCGGAAGTCGGCAGGCGGCGGGTCGTCGGGGCGGATGGTCACGGTCAGGTTGGCCGAGATGGCCTTGCCCGCCGAGTTGGTTCCCGTGACGCGCACCGGGTAGCTGCCCGTCGCGGTGCTCGGGCTCGCCGAGACCGTCAGCGTCGCGTTCGCGCCGGTGTCCACAGCGGACGGCGAGAACGACGCCGTCGCGCCCGAGGGCAGGCCGGTGGCCGACAGGGTGATCCGCTCGCTGCCGCCGGAGCCCGCCGTCGTGCGGACGGTGGCGCTGCGGGAGGTGCCGACCGCCACGTCCAGCGAGGCCGGGTCGACTGCCACGGCGAAGTCGGTCTGCTGGCCGGCGCCCGCCAGGGTGTAGATCGCGTAGGCGGCGACGTCGGTGTGCCGGTCGAGCGAGGTGTCGTTGATGTTGCTCGTGGTGTCGCAGGAGCTGTGGTAGCAGCGGTCGTACGCCTGGCCTGCCGTGCCGCCCCACTTCTGGGCCTGCGCGGTGGTCTTGGTGCCCTCCGCGCCGGAGAACGTGCCGCCGACGGGGATGCCCGCGCGGGCGAAGGCGGCGTGGTCGGAGCGGCCGCCGATGCTGGTCAGGTCCGCGTCGACGCCCTTGTCGGCGAAGCCCTGCTCCAGCAGCTCCTGCAGGGCCAGCGAGCCGCTGGGCTGCCCGGAGGCGGAGTAGACGAAGTAGGCCGGGTTCGGCGAGCCGGTCATGTCGAAGTTGAGGTAGGCGTCGATCTTGGCCTTCTCGGTCGACGACAGCCCGTTGACGTAGTTGGTCGAGCCGACCAGGCCCAGCTCCTCGGCGCCCCACCAGCCGAAGCGGAGGTGCTTGTCCGGGACGAGGTCCTGCTCGGCGATCGTCAGCGCGATCTCCAGCAGACCGGCCGAGCCCGAGCCGTTGTCGTTGATGCCCGGCCCGGAGGACACGCTGTCCAGGTGCCCGCCCGCCATGATGATCGAGTTTGGGTCGCCGCCGGGCCAGTCGGCGATGAGGTTGTAGCCGGTCGCGCCGTTCGAGGTGAACTGCAGGACCTGGGTCTGGTAGCCGGCCGCGTCGAGCTTGCCCTTGACGTAGTCGACCGACGCCTTGTAGCCGGGCCGCCCGTGGGCGCGGTTGCCGCCGTTGTTGCTCGCGATCGTCTGCAACTGCGCCAGGTGCGCCTTGACGTCGGCGACGGCGATGTCCGGCACCGCGCTGGTCGCCGCCTGGGACGGGACGGCGACCAGCGCGACCGGCACAGCCGCGGCCGCGAGCGCGGCCAGCGTGGTGCGCATTCTCATTCGGATGTCTCCTGAGCAGGGATGAGACAGGTGGGCCCACAGTCGTGCGCGGCCGCGCGCGGAGCAATCCGTACGGTGGTCCGTACCGCTACCTATTCAATGCGCGGCCGCCGACCCGGCCGGTCAGCTCGGCGGCCGCCCGGATCGTCTCCGCGGCCAGCTCCGGCCACAGCTGCCCGCACGGCTCGGCGCACTCGTGCCGGAACGTCGTGCTGATCGCGGCGATGGGGTGGTCGGCGTGGTCGAGCACGGGGGCGGCGACCGAGGCGAACCCGGGGGTGACGAAGCCGTCCTCGACCGCCCAGCCGCGGCGGCGCTCCTCGGCCAGCAGCGTCCGCAGCGCGGGCAGGTGCGCAGGCCCGCGCCCGGTGCGGTCGACGAACGCCGCCCGGTTCGGGAACAGCGCCCGCACCTGCGGGTTCGGCAGCCGGGCCAGGATCGCCCTGCCGGAGGCGGGCAGGTGCGCGGGCAGCCGCACGCCCACGTCGGTCACCACGGTCCCGGCGTGCGGGGGCTGCTCGCGCAGCAGGTACAGCGCCTCGCGCCCGTGCAGGACGCCGAGGTGGGCGGTGTGCCCGGTGCGCGCGATGAGCCGGGCCAGCACCGGGCGGGCCAGCCGCTCCAGCGGGTCGTGCCGCAGGTAGGCCGAGCCCAGCTCGAAGGCGCCCAAGCCCAGCGCGTACCGGCGCTCCTCGGGCAGGTGGGTCACGAAACCGGCGTCGACCAGCTCCGACAGCAGGTGGTAGGTGGTGGAGCGGGGCAGCCCGAGGTCGCGGGCGACCGTCGCCGCCGCCACCGGCCCCGCCTTGCCCGCCAGCAGGCGCAGCACGGCCAGCCCCCGGCGCAGGGCGGGCACGTCGCTGCTGGTTCCCACGATTGGGCAGGGTACGTGTCAACAGAACGGGCGCGCGTGGCGTTGAAGGGCCGACGAGGGGAGCACCGTGACCTTCGAGGACTTCCTCAACCAGCGGCTCGCGTCGCTGCTGCGCTACGCGACCGTGCTGACCTGCGACCCGGTGCAGGCCCAGGACATCGTCCAGGACGTGCTGGTCCGCGCCCAGCAGCGCTGGCCGCGCATCGCCCGCATGGACCTGCCCGCCGCGTACGGCAAGCGGATGGTGACCAACGAGTTCCTCTCCTGGCGCCGCCGCCGCGCCGACGTGGTGCTCCCCACCGTCACCCTCGACGCCCTCACCCCACCGGTCACCGACCCGACGACGGCCATCGACCAGCGGGACGCCCTGCTGGCAGGCATCGCCCGCCTCCCCCGCAAGCAGCGGGCCGCCGTCGTCCTCCGCTACTACGACGACTGCACCGACGCCGAGATCGCCACCCAGCTGGGCTGCTCCCCCGGCACCGTCCGCACCCACGTCTCCCGCGCCGTCGCCACCTTGCGCGCCCAGATCGAGATCGAGCAGGAGCAGTTCCGATGACGACAGACTTCGACCGACTGCTGCGCGACACCCTGAACCGCTTGGCCGACCGCGCACCCGACGAGTCGGCGGTGCGCGCCGCCCTGGACCGGCGCCGGTCCCCCCGGTTGGCCCTCACCGCCGTGGCGGCCGCCGTCTTGGTGGCCGCGCTGGCCGTTCCCCTGCTGCGGGCAGGCGGGCCGGGGGGCGGGCCGCCTGCCCGCTTCCCGGTCGCCCAGGTCACCGAGACCACACCCCTGCTCACCCCGTCCTGGCTGCCGGATGGGGTCACCGAGCAGGCGCGCACGGCGAGCCCGGACGGCCGGTCCCAGTCCCGCTCGTGGCACACCGGGCCGCTGCCCGCGGGGGAGCGCCCCGTGATCCGCCTGAGCATCCACCAGGACGGCCCGCTGGTGGCGCCCGGCGACGGCGAGCAAACCGTCGCGCTCGGCGACATGGGCACGGCGCGCTACATCGGCGCGCAGATGCCCGACGGGAGAGGCATCCACACGCTGATGTGGAACCACGACGGGAACTTCGTCCAGTTGGACGGCCTGGCCCCGCTCGTCGACCGCGACGCGGTCGTCCGGGTGGCGCTGAGCCTGCGGCCCGGCGTCGCCCCCGCGCTCGGCACCAGCCTCGAATACACCGGACGGGATCTGCACGAGGTGGAGGTCGGGGTGCGTGCGCTCGCAGGCGAGGAGCAGGTCCAGACCCTGCACGGAACCGCTGCCGACAGTCGATTCGGGTCGGTCCGGGTCGAGCTGACCCCCGTCGAACCCGCCGCAGACCCGGCGGGCGTGGAAGTCGTGGTGCTCGGAAAGCCCGTGCATCTGGTGGCCAGCAGGCTGGCACCCGGTCAGACCGGGCTCGCCGACACGCTGGTCGTCCCCGCCGGGGACGGGCGCTGGCTCGTGCTGACCCGGTACGGGGAGCCCGGCGACGCCGCGTCGCAGCGGATGCTCGTCGCCGTCGCCGAAGCGCTGCGAGCAGGGCCCACCCCGGTGAACGCCTGGATCGGCACTCGCTGAGTCTGGTATCCCAGACACCATCCCCGGTTCCCGACTCGTGCTCGGGGCGGGCTCGGGATGGGATGGGGGCATGCAGGAACGAGTACTCCTCGACGGTGGGCCGCTGAGCCGGGAGCAGGTCGTCGCGGTCGCGCGGCGTGGGGTTGGGGTGGGGGTGACGGCGGATGCGCTGGCGGCCGTCGCGGCGACGCGGGCGCACGTCGAGCGGCTCGCCGAGGCGACCACGCCGACCTACGGCGTCTCCACCGGGTTCGGCGCGCTGGCCGTGCGGCACATCCCGGCCGACCAGCGCACGGCCCTGCAGCGGTCGCTGATCCGCTCGCACGCCGCGGGCGCCGGGCCGCGGGTCGAGACCGAGGTCGTGCGGGCGCTGATGCTGCTGCGCCTGCGGACCCTGACCACCGCCCGCACGGGTGTGCGGGCCTCGACCGTCGAGGCGCTGGCCGCCATGCTCGACGCCGGGATCACCCCGGTCGTGCCCGAGTACGGCTCGCTGGGCTGCTCGGGGGACCTGGCCCCGCTGTCGGCCGTCGCGCTGGCGCTGATGGGCGAGGGCGAGGTCGAGACCGCGGCGGGCGTCGTCCCGGCCGAGCAGGCGCTGCGGGCGGCGGGGATCGAGCCGGTCGTGCTCGCCGAGAAGGAGGGCCTGGCCCTGGTCAACGGCACCGACGGCATGCTCGGCATGCTGGCCATCGCCCTGCACGACCTGCACACCCTCCTGGACACCGCGGACCTGACCGCCGCGATGAGCGTCGAGGCGCTGCTGGGCACCGACCGGGTCTTCGCCCCCGAGCTGCACGCCCTGCGCCCGCATCCCGGCCAGGCCGTCTCCGCGGCGCGCATCCTCGACTACCTGCGCGACTCGCCGATCGTGGCCAGCCACCGCGGGGAGCACTGCACCCGCGTGCAGGACGCCTACTCGCTGCGCTGCACCCCGCAGGTGCACGGCGCGGCCCGCGACACCCTCGCCCACGCCGAGACCGTCGCCGACCGCGAGCTGGCCGCCGCCATCGACAACCCGGTCGTGCTGCCCGACGGGCGGGTGGAGTCCAACGGCAACTTCCACGGCGCGCCCGTGGCCTACGTGCTGGACTTCCTGGCCATCCCGGTCGCCGACGTGGCCAGCATGGCCGAGCGGCGCACCGACCGGATGCTGGACGTGGCCCGCTCGCACGGCCTGCCGCCGTTCCTGGCCCACGACCCCGGCGTCGACTCCGGGCACATGATCGCCCAGTACACCCAGGCCGGGATCGTCTCCGAGCTCAAGCGGCTGGCCGTGCCCGCCTCGGTCGACTCCATCCCGAGCAGCGCCATGCAGGAAGACCACGTCTCGATGGGCTGGGCGGCCGCCCGCAAGCTGCGCAAGGCCGTCGACGGGCTGGCCACCGTGCTGGCGATCGAGCTGCTGACCGCCGCCCGCGCGCTGGACCTGCGCGCCCCGCTCACCCCGGCGCCCGCGACCGCGGCCGCCGTCGCCGCCCTGCGCGAGCGCGTCCCCGGACCCGGCCCGGACCGCCACCTGGCCCCGGAGATCGCCGCCGCAGAGGACCTCGTGCGCTCCGGCGCCCTGCTGAGGAGGAACTAGATGATCCGCGCCGCCCGTGGCACCGAGTTGACCGCGCGCACCTGGCAGACCGAGGCCGCGCTGCGCATGTTCCACAACAACCTCGACCCCGACGTCGCCGAGCGCCCCGACGACCTCGTCGTCTACGGCGGCACCGGCAAGGCGGCCCGGGACTGGCCCAGCTTCCACGCCATCACCCGCGAGCTGACCGACCTGGCGCAGGACGAGACGCTGCTGGTCCAGTCGGGCAAGCCGGTCGGCGTCATGCGCACCCACGAGTGGGCCCCGCGCGTGCTCATCGCCAACTCCAACCTCGTCGGCGACTGGGCGACCTGGCCGGAGTTCCGCCGCCTGGAGGCCCAGGGCCTGACGATGTACGGGCAGATGACCGCCGGGTCGTGGATCTACATCGGCACCCAGGGCATCCTGCAGGGCACCTACGAGACCTTCGCCGCGATCGCCGCCAAGCGCTTCGGCGGCAGCCTGCGCGGCACGCTCACCCTCACCGCGGGCCTGGGCGGCATGGGCGGCGCGCAGCCGCTCGCGGTCACCATGAACGACGGCGTCGCGCTGGTGGTCGAGGTCGACCCGGACCGGGCCCGCCGCCGGGTGGAGACCCGCTACCTCGACGAGCTGGCCCTCGACCTCGACGACGCCGTCGCCCGGGTCGAGCGGGCCAAGCGCGAGGGCGAGGCGCTGTCGGTGGGGGTCATCGGCAACGCCGCCGAGGTGCTGCCCGAGCTGCTGCGCCGCGGCGTCGAGGTGGACATCGTCACCGACCAGACCTCCGCCCACGACCCGCTGGCCTACCTGCCGCGCGGGGTGGACCTGGCCGACTGGCACGACTACGCCGCCAAGAAGCCCGACGAGTTCACCGACCGCTCCCGGGACTCGATGGCCGAGCACGTCGACGCCATGCTCGGCTTCCTCGACCGCGGCGCCGAGGTGTTCGACTACGGCAACTCCCTGCGCGGGGAGGCCAAGCTGGGCGGCTGCGAGCGGGCCTTCGACTTCCCCGGCTTCGTCCCGGCCTACATCCGCCCGCTGTTCTGCGAGGGCAAGGGCCCGTTCCGCTGGGCGGCGCTGTCCGGCGACCCGGCCGACATCGCCGCGACCGACCGGGCGATCCTGGAGCTGTTCCCGGAGAACGAGTCGCTGGCCAGGTGGATCAGGATGGCGGGGGAGCGGGTGGAGTTCCAGGGCCTGCCCGCGCGCATCTGCTGGCTGGGCTACGGCGAGCGCCACCTGGCCGGGCTGCGGTTCAACGAGATGGTCGCCTCCGGCGAGCTGTCCGCGCCGGTCGTGATCGGCCGCGACCACCTCGACTGCGGCTCGGTCGCCTCGCCCTACCGCGAGACCGAGGCGATGGCCGACGGCTCCGACGCCATCGCCGACTGGCCGCTGCTCAACGCCCTGGTCAACACCGCGTCCGGCGCGTCGTGGGTGTCCATCCACCACGGCGGCGGGGTCGGCATCGGCCGCTCGATCCACGCGGGCCAGGTGACCGTGGCCGACGGGACGCCGCTGGCGGGGGAGAAGATCGAGCGCGTGCTGACCAACGACCCGGCGATGGGCGTCATCCGGCACGTGGACGCGGGCTACGCCGAGGCGTCCGCGGTGGCCGAGGAGCGGGGCGTCGCCGTCCCGATGGCGCGGTGAGCGTCGCCGCGCTGCTGGGCGCGATCTCCGGGGTGGGCGCCGACCCCCGCCGCGGCGGCTTCTCCCGGCACGGCTTCGACCGCGCCGACCTGGACCTGCGCGAGTGGTTCACCGAGGAGGCGACCCGGCGCGGGCTGGCGGTGGAGACCGACCGCAACGGCGCGCTGTGGGCGTGGTGGGGCGAGCCCGGGGACGGCGCGGTGGTCACCGGCAGCCACCTGGACTCGGTGCCCGGCGGCGGCGCCTACGACGGGCCGCTGGGCGTGGCCGCCGCGCTGGTGGCGGTGGACCTGCTGCGCGAGCGCGGGTTCACCCCGGGCCGCCCGCTGGCGGTGGCGGTGTTCCCCGAGGAGGAGGGCGGCCGGTTCGGGCTGGCCTGCCTCGGGTCGCGGCTGATGACCGGCGCGGTGGACGTCGATGCGGCGCTGCGGCTGTCGGACCCCGAGGGGGTCACGCTGGCCGAGGCGATGGCGGCGGCCGGGCTCGACCCGGCCGCGGTCGGCCGCGACGAGCGGGCGCTGCGCCGCATCGGGGTGTTCGTCGAGCTGCACGTCGAGCAGGGCCGGGGGCTGGTCGACCTGGGCGCGGCCGTCGGCGTGGCGCACTCGATCCTGGCGCACGGCCGCTGGCGGCTGCGGTTCACCGGCGAGGGCAACCACGCGGGCGCGACGCTGATGGCCGACCGGCGCGACCCGATGGTGCCCGCGGCCGGGGTCGTGCTGGCCGCGCGCCGGGCCGCCGCCGCGGTCGCCGGGTCGCGGGCCACGGTCGGCCGGATCGTCCCGGTGCCCGGCGGCACCAACGTCATCGCATCCACAGTGGACCTGTGGCTGGACGCGCGGGCGGGCGACGACGCGGGCACCCGCGCGGTGGTGGCCGAGATCGAGGCGGCGGCCAGGGAGCTGGCCGCCGACGAGGGCTGCTCGGTCACCGTCACCGAGGAGTCCTACGGCGACACGGTCGTGTTCGACCCGGCCCTGCGCGACGAGCTGTCCGGCCTGCTCGGCGGCGTCCCCGACCTGCCGACCGGCGCGGGCCACGACGCGGGCATCCTCGCCGCGCACGTGCCGACCGCGATGCTGTTCGTGCGCAACCCCACCGGCATCAGCCACGCGCCGGAGGAGTTCGCCGCCGACGCCGACTGCGAGGCGGGGGCCCGCGCCCTGGCCGATGTCCTCGCCCACCTCGCCCGATGACCGCCTACTGGGCCCCGCACGCCTGGCTGCCCGACGGCCTGGCCGCCGACGTGCTGCTCACCGTGGCCGACGGGGTGTTCACCGCGGTCGAGGCCGGGGCCGCGCCCGGGCAGGCCACCCGGCTGCCCGGCGTGGCCCTCCCCGGCTTCGCCAACGCCCACTCGCACGCCTTCCACCGGGCGCTGCGCGGGCGCACCCACGACGGCGGCGGCACGTTCTGGACCTGGCGCGAGGCGATGTACGCCGTGGCCGCCCGGCTCGACCCGGACTCCTACTTCCGGCTGGCCAGGGCGGCGTACGCGGAGATGGCGCTGGCCGGGGTCACCTCGGTCGGGGAGTTCCACTACGTCCACCACACCCCCGGCGGCGCCCCCTACGCCGACCCCAACGCGATGGGCCACGCCCTGCAGGCGGCCGCGGCCGAGGCGGGCGTGCGCCTGACCCTGCTGGACACCTGCTACCTGCGCGGCGGCATCGGCCAGGAGCTGGCGCAGCCCCAGCTGCGGTTCTCCGACGGCTCGGCGCAGGCGTGGGCCGAGCGGGTGGCCGCGCTGCGCCCGGCCGACGGCTTCCTGGTGGGCGCGGCGATCCACTCCGTGCGCGCCGTCGAGCCCGCGGACCTGCCCGTGGTCGGCGCCTTCGACGGACCGGTGCACGCGCACGTCTCCGAGCAGCCCCTGGAGAACTCCGCCTGCCTTGAGGCCTACGGGCGCACGCCCGTGGAGCTGCTGGCCGAGGCGGGCGTGCTCGGCCCGCGGTTCACCGCCGTGCACGCCACGCACCTGACCGACCGGGACATCGCGCTGCTCGGCGGCAGCGGGGTGTGCCTGTGCCCGACGACCGAGGCCGACCTGGCCGACGGCATCGGCCCGGCCCGCGAGCTGGCCGACGCGGGCGCGGCGCTGTCGCTGGGCAGCGACCAGCACGCCGTCGTCGACCCGCTGCTGGAGGCCCGCGCCCTGGAGCACGGCGAGCGGCTGCGCACCGGCCAGCGCGGCCGGTTCAGCCCGGCCGAGCTGGTGGCGGCGCTGACCAACCACGCCGCGCTGGGCTGGTCGGCAGGCCGCATCGCCGTCGGCGCGCCCGCCGACCTCGTCGCCGTGCGCACCGACAGCCCCCGCACCGCGGGCTGCCACCCCGCGCAGGCCGTCCTGGCCGCCACCGCGTCCGATGTGGACACCGTGGTCCGCGACGGGCGGGTGCTCGTCAGCGGGGGCCACCACGTCCTCGGCGACGTCGCCGCCCTCCTCACCACCGCGATCGAGGCACTGTGACCACCACTCCGACCACGCCGACCACCCCGACGACGCTGATCACCAACATCGGTGAGCTGACCACCAACACCGAGCACGGCACCCTCCACGACGCCGCCCTGGTCGTCGAGGGCGACCGGATCGCCTGGATCGGCCCCGCGGCCGACGCCCCGGCCGCCGACGAGCGCTACGACGCGGGCGGCCGGGCAGCGCTGCCCGGATGGGTGGACAGCCACACCCACTTGGTCTTCGCGGGCGACCGCACCAGCGAGTTCGCCGCCCGCATGGCAGGCCAGCCCTACACCGCGGGCGGCATCGCCACCACCGTCACCGCGACCCGGGCGGCCGGCGACGCCGAGCTGGCCGCCGTGCTCGACCGGCACGTCGCCGAGGCGGTCGCGCAGGGCACGACCTACATCGAGACCAAGACCGGCTACGGCCTGACCGTCGCCGACGAGCTGCGCTCGGCCCGCATCGCCGCGGCGGGCGCCGACGAGGTCACTTTCCTCGGCGCCCACCTCGTGCCCCCGGGCGCCGACCCGGACGCCTACGTCGAGCTGGTCATCACCGAGATGCTGCCCGCCGTCGCCCCGCACGTGCGGTGGGCCGACGTGTTCTGCGAGACCGGCGCGTTCGACGCCGACCAGTCCCGCGCGGTGCTGACCGCCGCCGCCGGGCACGGCCTGGGCCTGCGCGTGCACGGCAACCAGCTCGGCCCCGGCCCCGGCGTCGCGCTGGCGGTGGAGCTGGACGCGGCCAGCGTCGACCACTGCACCTACCTCACCCCGTCCGATGTGGACGCCCTGGCGGGGTCGGGCACCGTCGCCACCCTGCTGCCCGCCTGCGACCTGTCGACCCGCCAGCCGCTGCCCGACGCCCGCGCGCTCGTCGACGCGGGCGCGACCATCGCCCTGGCCTCCAACTGCAACCCCGGCTCCTCCTACACCACCTCGATGGCCTACTGCGTCGCCACCGCGGTGCTCCAGATGCGCCTGTCGGTCGAGGAGGCCGTGCGCGCCGCCACCCTCGGCGGCGCCCGCGCCCTGCGCCGCGACGACATCGGCGTGCTCACCCCCGGCGCGCGCGCCGACATCCACCTCCTCGACGCCCCCTCCACCACCCACCTCGCCTACCGGCCGGGCGTGCCCCTCACCTGGGCCGTCTGGCGAGCAGGCGTGCTCACCGCGACCAGCAGGCCGGACGCGGCGCGGAGGTCCTGACGCCCGCTGCTCACCCGCGGGTTACCGAGCACCGCACCTGGAGCGGCTCCGGGGCTAGGTTGGAAGGCATGGAGTACACCCACCTCGGCCGCAGCGGCCTGTCCGTCTCCCGGCTGGTGCTCGGCACCATGAACTTCGGCCCGGAGACCGACGAGGCCGCCAGCCACGTGATCATGGACCGGGCGCACGAGCACGGGATCAACTTCTTCGACACCGCCAACGTCTACGGCTGGCAGAAGGGCGAGGGGATCACCGAGCAGATCATCGGCCGGTGGTTCGCCCAGGGCGGCGGCAGGCGGGACAAGACCGTCATCGCCACCAAGCTCTACGGCAGCATGGGCGACTGGCCGAACGAGACGTTCCTGTCCGCGCTCAACATCCGCCGGGCCGTCGAGGGCTCGCTGCGGCGCATGCAGACCGACTACATCGACCTCTACCAGATGCACCACGTGGACCGGGACACCCCGTGGGAGGAGATCTGGGAGGCCTTCAGCGTGCTGCGCCAGCAGGGCAAGGTCCTCTACTTCGGCTCGTCCAACTTCGCGGGCTGGCACATCGCCCAGGCGCAGGAGGCGGCCCGGGCGCGGCACTTCCTCGGCCTGGTCAGCGAGCAGTCCATCTACAACCTGATGACCCGCTGGATCGAGCTGGAGGTGCTGCCCGCCGCCCGGCACTACGGCCTCGGCGTGATCCCCTGGTCGCCGCTGCACGGCGGCCTGCTCGGCGGCGTGCTGCGCAAGCAGCGCGAGGGCTCGGCGGGCCGCGGGGCGTCCGGCCGCTCGCAGGAGGCGCTGGCCACCCACCAGCAGACCATCGAGGCGTACGAGAAGCTGTGCGCCGACCTCGGCGAGGACCCGGCCAACGTCGGCCTGGCCTGGCTGCTGCACCAGGAGGGCGTCACCGGCCCGATCATCGGCCCGCGCACCGTCGAGCAGCTCGACGGCTCGCTGCGCGCCCTGGAGATCAAGCTCGACGCGGCGACGCTGGCGTCGCTGGACGAGCTGTTCCCGGCGCCCGCCCCCAACGGCTCCAAGCCCGCCCCGGAGGCGTACGCCTGGTGACCGCCCGGGCAGCCGCGGCGTCCCCGCGGCTGCCCGTTGCCAGAACAGCAACGAAACTTGCCGGCGGCCCGGCCGGGTGCGGATAGTCGAGGGCATGTTCGACGAATCCTTCTGGGAGGAGCGCTACCGCTCCCGCACCGCCGTCTGGAGCGGGCGGCCCAACCCGCAGCTGGTGGCCGAGGCCGCCGACCTGACCCCCGGCACGGCGCTGGACGCGGGCTGCGGCGAGGGCGCCGACGCGATCTGGCTGGCTGACCGCGGCTGGCAGGTCACCGGGGTCGACTTCGCCGAGACCGCGCTGCGCCGCGCCGCCGCGCAGCCCGGCGGCGACCGGGTGCGCTGGCAGCAGGCCGACCTGCTGACCTGGACCCCCGACCGCAGCTACGACCTGGTGTCCGCGCAGTACCTGCACCTGCCCGACCAGCACGCGCTGTTCACCCGGCTGGCGGGCGCGGTCGCCCCGGGCGGGCGACTGCTGATCGTCGGCCACCACCGCAGCGACCTGGAGACCACCGTCGGCAGGCCCAACCTGCCCGACCTGCTGCACACCGCCGAGGAACTGGCCACCGTCGTCGACGAGGGCTGGGACGTCGTCGCCGAGGACCGCCCGCGCACCGCGGTCGACCCCGACGGCAACGAGGTCACCATCCACGACGCCGTGCTCGTCGCCATCCGGCGCTAGACGGCGGACACCCGCCCGGAAGGAGTTCCGGGCGGGTGCGCCAGCTGCATGGTGCCGTTGGGCTCGTCAGTCGTCGAAGTCCTCGTCGTCGCGCGCCAGGAACGTCGCCAGGCGCTCGATGGGCACCTCGAAGTCCGGGTGCGCGTCGACGAAGGCGCGGAGGCGGTCGGCCAGCCAGGCCAGCGTGACCTCCTCCTCGCCCCGCCTGCTCTCCAGCTCCTCGATCCCGCGGTCGGTGAAGTACACGGCCGTTCGTTCCGCTCCCCGGTCTCGGCGACCGCTAGTCGAATGCCTTCTCGATCAGCGCGCGCTGCTCCAGCTCGTGGACCTTGCTCGACCCGGCCGACGGCGCCGACATCGGCCGCCGCGACACCCGCGACACCCGGGGGGCGTCGGGGAACAGCTCGGGGATGAGCAGGCCGTAGAACGGCCAGCTGCCCTGGTTGGCAGGCTCCTCCTGCACCCAGCGCCACGCGGTGGCGTTGGCGTACTTGTCGAACACCGCGGCCAGCTTCTTCTCCGGCACCGGGTACAGCTGCTCGACCCGCACGATCGCCACGTCCGACGCGCCGCGCTTGTCCCGCTCGGCCAGCAGCTCGTAGTAGAGCTTGCCGGAGACGAACAGCACCTTGCGCACCGCCGCCGCGTCCGCCGTCGCGTCATCGATGACGGTCTGGAAGCGCGACTCGCCGGTGAAGTCCTCGACCGCGCTGACCGCGGCCTTGTTGCGCAGCATGGACTTCGGCGTGAACACGATCAGCGGGCGCTGCACGCCGTCGAGGGCGTGGCGGCGCAGCAGGTGGAAGTAGTTGGCGGGCGTCGACGGCATCGCCACCGTCATCGAGCCCTCCGCGCACAGCTGCAACCACCGCTCGATGCGGCCGGAGGTGTGGTCCGGGCCCTGGCCCTCGTGCCCGTGCGGCAGCAGCACCACCACGTCCGAGCGCTGGCCCCACTTGGCCTCGCTGGAGGAGATGTACTCGTCGATCACCGACTGGGCGCCGTTGACGAAGTCGCCGAACTGCGCCTCCCACAGCACCAGCGCCTCCGGGTCGGCCACCGAGTAGCCGTACTCGAAGCCCAGCGCCGCGTACTCCGACAGCGCCGAGTCGTACACCATGAACTTGCCCTGGTCGGGGTCCAGGTGCTGCAGCGGCAGGAACTCCTTGCCGGTCTTGCGGTCGATGATCGCCGCGTGCCGCTGCACGAACGTGCCGCGCCGGGAGTCCTGACCGGCCAGGCGGACCGTGCGGCCCTCCAGCACCAGCGAGCCGAACGCCAGCAGCTCGGCGAAGGCCCAGTCGATGCCGCCCTCGCGGGCCATCTTCACCCGCCGCTCCAGCACCGGCTTGACCCGCGGGTGCGGGGTGAAGTCCTCCGGCAGGTTCAGGTGCGCGTCGGCGACGGTGGTCAGCACGTCCGCGCTGACCCCGGTGGGCAGCTTGGCGGGCATCTGCTGGTCGGACTCCACCGACGGGCTCGGCGCGATCGGGTGCTTCTCCAGCTCCCTGACCTCGTTGAACACGTGCTCCAGCTGGCTGGAGAAGTCCCGCAGCGCCTTCTCGGCCTCCTCGACGGAGATGTCGCCGCGGCCGATCAGCGCCTCGGTGTAGCCCTTCCGCACGCTGCGCTTGGCGTCGATGATGTCGTACATGCCCGGCTGGGTCATCGACGGGTCGTCGCCCTCGTTGTGCCCGCGGCGGCGGTAGCACACCAGGTCGATCACGACGTCCTTGTTGAACGCCTGCCGGTAGTCCATCGCCAGGCGCGCCACCCAGTAGCACGCCTCCGGGTCGTCGCCGTTGACGTGGAACACCGGCGCCTGGATCATCTTCGCCACGTCGGTGGCGTACTGGCTCGACCGCGAGTGCTCGGGCGCGGTGGTGAAGCCGACCTGGTTGTTGATGATCACGTGCACGGTGCCGCCGGTGCGGTAGCCGCGCAGCAGCGCCAGGTTCAGCGTCTCGGCGACCACGCCCTGCCCGGCGAACGCGGCGTCGCCGTGCAGCGCGACCGGCAGCACGGTGAAGCCCTGCTCGCCCTTGTCCAGCAGGTCCTGCTTGGCCCGGACGATGCCCTCCAGCACCGGGTTGACCGTCTCCAGGTGCGACGGGTTCGCCGTCAGCGACACCTTGGTCTCGCCGTCGCCGAACATGCGGAAGTACTTGCCCTCCGCGCCCAGGTGGTACTTCACGTCGCCGGAGCCGTGCGCCTGGCCCGGGTCGAGGTTGCCCTCGAACTCCTGGAAGATCTGCGATATCGGCTTGCCCACGATGTTGGCCAGCACGTTCAGCCTGCCGCGGTGCGGCATGCCGATGACGACCTCGTCGAGCTCGAACTCGGCGGCCTTGTCCAGCAGCGTGTCCAGCAGCGGGATGACCGACTCGCCGCCCTCCAGCGAGAACCGCTTCTGCCCGACGTACTTGGTCTGCAGGAACGTCTCGAACGCCTCGGCGGCGTTGAGCTTGCTCAGGATGTACTTCTGCACCGCGGCCGGGGGCTTCTCGTGCGGCACCTCCACCCGCTCCTGGATCCACCGGCGCTCGGCCGGGTCCAGGATGTAGGTGTACTCCACGCCGACGGTGCGGCAGTAGGAGTCGCGCAGCACGCCGAGCACGTCGCGCAGCCGCATCTTCTCCTTGCCGCTGAACCCGCCGACCGGGAACGTGCGGTCGAGGTCCCACAGCGTCAGCCCGTGGCTGCGCACGTCGAGGTCCTCGTGCTTGCGCTGCCGGTAGTTCAGCGGGTCGGTGTCGGCCATCAGGTGCCCGCGCGTGCGGTAGGCGTCGATCAGGCCGATGACGCGCGCGGTCTTGTCGACCGGGCCCTCGGTGATGTCCTCGGTCCAGCGGATCGGCTCGTAGGGGATCCGCAGCGAGGTGAAGATGTCGTCGTAGAAGCCGTCCTCGCCCAGCAGCAGCTGGTGGATGCGGCGCAGGAACTCCCCGGACTCCGCGCCCTGGATGATGCGGTGGTCGTAGGTGGACGTCAGCGTGATGATCTTGCTGATGCCCATGTCGATGAGCGTGTTCTCCGACGCGCCCTGGAACGGCGCCGGGTACTCCATCGCCCCGACGCCCAGGATCGCGCCCTGCCCGACCTGCAGCCGCGGCACCGAGTGCACGGTGCCGATGCCGCCGGGGTTGGTCAGCGAGATCGTGGTGCCGGAGAAGTCGTCTGCGGTCAGCGAGCCGGACCGCGCCTTGCGGATGAGGTCCTCGTAGGCCTGCCAGAACTGCTGGAAGCTCATGCCCTCGCAGCCCTTGATGGAGGCCACCACGAGGGTGCGCGAGCCGTCCTTGCCGGGCAGGTCGATCGCCAGGCCCAGGTTGACGTGCTCGGGGGTGACGGCGAAGAACTTCCCGTCGGCCTCGGCGTAGTGCCGGTTCATGTTGGGGTAGGACTCCAGCGCCCGCACCATCGCGTAGCCGATGAGGTGGGTGAAGGAGACCTTGCCGCCGCGGGTCCGCTTGAGGTGGTTGTTGATGACGATGCGGTTGTCGGAGAGCAGCTTCGCCGGAACCGCCCGCACGCTGGTGGCGGTCGGCAGCTCCCGCGAGGCGTTCATGTTCTTGGCGATCGCCATCGCCGCGCCGCGCAGCGGGGTCCGCTCCTCGCCCCCGGCCTTGGGCTCGGCCTTCTTCGGCTCAGCCTTGGCCCCACCCGCGGGCGCGGCGCCCTGACCAGCAGGCCGCGCCTCCGGCTTGACCTTCACCCCAGCACCCTGCCTGCTCGCCCCGTCGGTCTGCCCAGCTCGCCCGGCCCCGGCCTGCCCGGCCCCAGCCTGCCCAGCCCCGGCCTTGCCAGCTCCAGCCTGCCCTGCCCCAGCCTGGCCAGCTCCGGCCTGGCCAGCACCCGTCTGGCCAGCACTCGTCTGCCTAGCCCCGGCTTGCCCAGCACTCGTCTGCCCGGCCCCGGCGGCCTGCCCAGCACCTGCCTGCCCAGTCCCGGCCTGCCCAGCGCCCGCCTGTCCGGCACCTGCCTGCCCGGTCCCCGCTCGCCCGGAGCCCGTCTGCCCGGCACCGGCCTGCCCCGCCTGCCCAGCACCAGCCCGGCCTGCCTGGTCAGCCGCCTGCCCCTTGCCCCCCCGCTCAGCGGTGGCAGTCTGCCCGTTGCCCCCCGACTTGGCCGCACCCCCAGCCGCCTTGGCCTGCGCCGCCCCCTGGCTCGCCGCCCGCTGTGTCGGCTTGTAGTCGGCGAAGAAGTCGTGCCACGCCGGGTCTACCGACGACGGGTCGGCGAGGAACTGCTCGTACATCTCCTCGACCAGCCACTCGTTCGCACCGAACTGTGACGCGGGACTGCTGCTGGACACGGCTGGCTCTCGCCTCTATCCATACTCGATCTCATACGGAACCCGACCCTCAGGCTAGTCCTCTCCCTGCCGGCGCGTTAAACCAGCAGGACACCCGTGAGCCACCTCATGTGGTGCCCTACCACACTGAATCGTTCGAGGAATCGGTTCCGCTGCTAGCCGTCACCCCCCGCCCACCCCGAGCCAACCCTTCCCCCCGAACTCGCCCAGCTCAACCCCCTGAAGCCCCCACCCAACCCCCAAGCTCCCCACCGACCCGCCCCATCGATCCACCCGCCGCCCCGCCCCGCCCCGCCGCCCCGCCCCGCCCCGCCGCGTCGCCGCGCCGCCCCTTGCAACCCGCCCCCCTGCTGGCCCACCCCAGCTGGCCCGCCCCGGACCGATCCAGCCTGCCGAACCGCCCCCAACCCATTGCGGGCCCACCCCGGCTGCCGAGCTGCCCCTCCATCCCGATCGCCACCGACCGACCCGCGCCGACCCCACCCCTGCCGACCCCACCCCTGCCGACCCCACCCCCGGCCGACCCAACCCCGGCCGATCCAACACTGCCGAGCCGACCTCCTGCCGACCTGACCTCCTGCCGACCTGATCCTCTGCTGGACCCAACCCGTCGCTGCTCGGGCTGCTGGTGGCCGCGTCGGGGAGATCTCCATCTGGCAGCCCTACCGCGTGCCCGCTCCGCTGCTCACCGGTCGGGCAGGAGAACGCCTGCCGCCCGACGGCCCGGGCCTGCGGCCGCCCCGACATCGGCCGCAAGCCCAGGCCGCCCGCCCAGGGCGAGCCCGGAGCCGATCCCCGACCCCGGACGCCCCTCCGAGCACCGCGCCCCCGGTCCAACTGCGCCCAAACCAGTCGCCCCCAGCTCAGCCGCCCTCAACCCAGCCGCCCCCAGCTCAGCCGCCCCCGGTCCAACCGCCCCCGGTCCAACCGCCCCCAATCCGGCTGCCCTCACCTCGCCCGCGCGCTCACCGCAGGCGTCCACGCTGGCCAAGTCGACGGCGTTCAACCCGTCCGCGCTCGGGTAGACGACGCTCGTCTGATCACCCCGGGCCACTGCGGCGGGTGCGCCGCGGGCGACGCCGATCGGGGTGTCGACGCCGGTCTCGACGTCGGTGGCGGCCAGTTCGCGGGGGTCGAGGTAGTCCCGGGTCAGCAGCACGAGTCGGTCGCCCACCGAGACCGGCACCGGCGGCCAGTGCGCCGACCTCGGCAAGGCTCCGTGCTCCACCCACGTCCCGTCCGGCTCGCACGACGCGGCGCACACCATGCCGCCGAGGCCCTGCGAGAACACGAATAGCCGGGAACCATGCACGACCGCGACCGGGTGCTCCTCGTTTCCCGAGCCCGCGATGGTCCCGTACCTCGACCAATTCGTCCCATCAATGGATCGGCAGAGGCCGATTCGGCTGTTGGCCGGGTCGCGCATCAGCACGACGAGGCGATCGCCGAAGACGACGGGGAAAGGCGGTCCCGCCGTCCGCGCGCCTCGGGTGGCCTCGGTCAGGTTGATCCGATCGCCCCACTCCCGGCCATTGGCGGTTGAGATGGTGTAGAGCGTGCTCGCGGCGGATTCACCGCGGAAGAAGACGTGCAGCCGCCCGCCGAACACGACCACGGCAGGCGCAGTCGACGCCCGAACCGACTCCCCCCGCCCGATCCGCACCGACGCGGTCCACCCCCAGCCGTCCGTCGAGCACACGAGCAGGTGCGCCCGGTCCCCAGCCCCGCGGGCCAGCACGAACAGTCGCCCGCCGAACGTGACCGCCACTGGCCGCTCCCCGGCAGGCGCCCCGTCAGGCCCCCCAACCGGCTGCTCGCCCGACCACACGTGCCCGTCCACGGAAGTCCGCCAATGGATCGAGGCCGAATCCGCGTCCCAGCGGAATAGGTAGATCAAGCCGTCGAACGCGACCATCGCGGGCTCGCCCTCGGACGGGTCGCCGCAGCCGGTTAAATTGACGGTTGAACCACATTCCAGCCGGGGCAGGTAGCGCACGGTGGAGCCCTCCTCGCTTCCGGCGTACAGCTTGGCGGCAGCGCGGCGAAACCGGTATTCCCGACCCGGGTGAACCCGGTTGGGCCGAACGTGCAGCTCGCGGCTACCGGCATTGGCATTCCCCAAGCCCCCGGCGACATTTCCGCGGATTGCCGCACGTCCCCATTCCAGCGGCTATGACCAGCGCCACACTCGAACCGATCAATGCACCCCCGTACCAGACGAATGCGCCCACAACCGGGAGTACCGCCCACCCAACGCCAGCAACTCGGCATGGGTGCCGACCTCGACGACCCGCCCGCCGTCCAGCACAACGATCCGATCCGCCCGCGCCGCCGTCGCCAGCCGGTGCGCCACGACCACCGTGGTCCGCCGCCGCGACCGCCCCGCGCTGAGCCGGTCGCCCGCCTCCAGCACGGCCGCCTCCGTCGCCGGGTCCAGCGCGGCCGTGGCCTCGTCCAGCAGCAGGATGTCCGGGTCGACCAGTTCGGCCCGGGCCAACGCCACCAGCTGCCGCTGCCCGGCCGACAACCCCTGCCCCCGCTCACCGACCTCGTACCGGAAGCCCCCAGGCAGCGACGCGACCATCGGCAAAGCCCCCACCGCCCGAACCGCCGCCTCCACGTCGGCCGCCGTGGCGTCGTCGTCTCCGTAGGCGACGTTGCGCGCCACATCCCCGGTGAACAGGTGCGCCTCCTGCGGCACGACCCCCAACCGCGACCGATACCCGGCGAGGTCGAGCTCCCGCAGGTCGACCCCATCCACCAGCACGGCCCCCTCGGTCGGGTCGTAGAACCGGGCCAGCAGCTTCACCACGGTCGACTTCCCAGCCCCCGTCGCCCCCACGAACGCAACCGTCTCCCCGGCCCCGATCCGCAGGGACACACCCCGCAACGCGGGCTCGTCGGTGCCCGGGTAGGCGAACCCCACCCCGCGCAACTCGATCTCTCCCACCAGGTGCTTCGGCACGGGCACAGGGTCCTCCGGCGGCACGACCGTCGTCGGCGTCCGCAGCAGGTCACCGATCCGCCGCAACCCCACCCGCGCCTGCTGGTACCCGTCGAACACGTTGGACAACTGCTGGATCGGCGCGAAGAACAACCCGAGGTACAGCATGAACGCCAACAACACGCCGGGCTGCAAATCCCCCGTCACCACCCGGTGCGCCCCGACCAGCAGCACCGCGGCCTGCGCGAGATCGGCCAGCAGGGAGACGAACGGGAAGTAGGTGGCGACGTAGCGCTGCGCCCGCAACCGGGACAGCCGATAGGCGTCGCTGCGCTCGGCGAACCGCCGCGCGGCCTGCCCCTCCCGCGTGAACGCCTGCGCGACCCGCAGCCCCGAGACGTTCTCCTGCATGTCCGCGTTGACCGCACTGACCCGCTCGCGCGCCTCGGAGTAGGCGTTCGACGATAAGCGCTGGAAGATCACCGTGGCCACAGCCAGGACGGGCAGCACCGCGAGCGCGACCAGGGCCAGCGGCAGATCGGTGAGAAGCAGCCCGACCGTCACCGCGATGACCGTCAGCCCCCCGGAGACGGCACTGGCGAGACCTGTCTGGAGGAAGGTGGACAGCGCGTCGACGTCGGTGGTCATCCGGGTCATGATCCGACCCGCGGGTTCGCGCTCGTAGTAGTCGAGCCCTAGGCGCTGCAAGTGCGCGTAGCTGCGGACCCGTAACAGGTAGAGCATCCGCTCGCCGACCCTCGCCGTCAGGATCGTGGTCAGCGCGGTGTTGACCCAGGCGATGACGGCCAACGTCGCAGCTGCCACCGTCACCGTCCACAGTGTCGCCACCGACCCGGTGAGCACCCCGTCATCGACTCCGATGCGGATCAGGGCGGGCATGGCCATCGCGATGAGCGCGTCGGCGATGACCATGAGGGCGACGAGCGCCAGCGGGGCGCGCATGGGACGCAGGAGTCGGCTCAACCGGAAGCCGGGATCGGGCTCGGTGGGGTCGATGCCGCGCAGATCAGGCTGGTCGGTGGCGGGTGGCAGCGCCTCGACTTGGGCGAGGAGCTCGGGAGTCGGGGGGAGGGCTCCGATGGTGTCGGCAGGCCCACCACCGGTGCGGCGGGGGGTTGTGGCGGTGGGAGGGGACTTTCGGGAGGCGGTGGAGGTGCTGTTGGTCGCGGACGTGGCGGTCGGGGGAAGGTTGCGGGGGTCGGACAGGGCGGGGGATTGGGTGGTTGGGGCAGAGGTTGCCCAGAGGGCAGGGGTTATGCCGTTTGTGGCGGAGGCCGGGGGAGTGTTGGAGTCGCTGGTGATAGGCGGGACTGCTGACTCCGTGGGGTTGAGCGAGAGCGGTACGGACGTCGAGGAGGTGTTGGTGGGCTGCGAGGAGGAGGTGTCAGGCGGGCGGGGCGGCTGTGGTGGTGGGGTGGGGAAGGCGGTGGCGGTGTGAGGGGGTGTGGGGTTGGGGGAGGCGGTGGAAGGGGCAGTGGTAGGCGGGATGGGGGTGGCGCTGGAGGGGATGAGGGAGGTGTCAGTGCTGGCGGTGGAGAGTGGGGTGGTGCTGGGCGTGGAGATGGTAGTGGCGGTGCTGGGGGTGGAGACGGCGGCGTCGAGGGTGGGGGTGGAGAGGAGGGATTGGTAGAGGGGGCAGGTGGTGCGGAGGGTGGTGTCGGTGCCGGTGGCGATGAGTTTGCCTGCGTCGAGGACGGCGATTTTGTCGGCTAGGGAGAGGGTGGAGCGGCGGTGGGCGATGAGGATGGTGGTGCGGTTGGCCGTTACTTCGCGGAGGGTTTCGTGGATGGCGGATTCGGTGGCGGGGTCTACGGCTGAGGTGGCGTCGTCGAGGACTAGGACTCGGGGGTTGGAGAGGAGGGCTCGGGCTAGGGCTACGCGCTGGCGTTGGCCGCCGGAGAGGGTGAGGCCGCGTTCGCCGACGATGGTGTCGTAGCCGTGGGGGAGGGCTTCGATGAAGTCGTGGGCCTGGGCGGCCTTGGCGGCGGCGCGGATGTCGTCTGGGGTGGCGTCGGGGCGGCCGTAGGCGATGTTGGCGGCGATGGTGTCGGAGAAGAGGAAGGCCTCCTCGAAGACGACGCCGACCGTCTGGCGCAAGGACTCCATGCGCAGGTCGCGGACGTCCTCGCCGCCGATGGTGATGGAGCCGCCGTGGACGTCGTAGAAGCGGGGCAGCAGCAGCGAGACCGTGGACTTGCCCGAGCCCGCGGTGCCGACCAGGGCCAGCGTCTCGCCCGGGGCCACGCGCAGGCTCACCCCGTCGAGGACCGGCTCGCTGCGGGTGTAGCCGAAGGTCACGTCGGTGAACTCCACCGCCACCGGGCCGTCGGGGACGTCCCGGGCGTCGGGGGACTCCACGACGGTCGGCTGGGAGTCGATCAACTCGTAAACGCGCTCCACGCCCGCCCTGGCCAGCTGGGCGTTGACCACCAGGGCCGCCAGCAGCCGGGTCGGGCCGACCAGGTTGGCCACGTAGCCCGCGAACGCCAGGAACGTGCCCAGCGAGACCTCGCCGTGCAGCGCCAGGAACCCGCCCAGCGCCAGCACCGCGACCTGGCCCGCGATCGGCACCGCCACCAGCGTGGCCGCCGGGCGCGCGGTCAGCCGGGCGGCGCGCATCCGCTCGGCGTACAGCGTGCGCGCGCTCTCCTCCAGCCGCGCGACCTCCCGGGCCTCGCGCCCGAAGCCCTTGACCACGCGCACGCCCGTCACCGTCTCCTCGACGTGCTGGGCCAGGTCGGCGGCGCGCTGCTGGGCCGACCACGTCGCCGGGAACAGGGTGCGCCGCATGCGCACCGCCACCCACGCCACCACCGGCGCCACCACCAGCGCGACCAGGGTCAGCAGCGGGGACAGCCAGACCATCGACACCAGCGCGGCCAGGGCGAACACGACCGTGCCGATGGACAGCGGCACCATCATCAGCAGGCCCTGCACCAGCTGCAGGTCGGTGATCGAGCGGGACACCACCTGCCCGGTGCGCAGCGCGTCCTGGCTGCCGCCGTCGAGGCGCTGGACCGCGCCGAAGACGGCCTGCCGCAGGTCGTGCTGCACGTCCAGGGCCAGGCGACCGCCCACGTACCGGCGGATGAAGGCGCTGGCGAAGCTCAGCACCGCCAGCCCGACCAGCGCGCCGACCAGCCACGGCAGCCGCTCGGTCGAGCCCGCCACCGAGTCGTCGACGACGAACTTGACCAGCAGCGGGCTGGCCGCGACGAACCCGACGCCCACCACGGAGGCGAGCACGGACAGCACGACCAGCCCGCGGTGGCGCCAGCACGCGCCTGCCAGCCTGCGGACCCAGCCTGTGGAAGCGGAGTATTCCCTCACGCTTCCAGATTAGGCGGGGTGACCGGGGGGCGTGCCAGGCGAAGTGGCGGGTTGTGGATAACTCAGGTGATGTCGCGCCTGGCGTTGCGGGCCAGGCCGGTGCCCATGAACAGCGCCGTCCAGCCGAGGAACACCAGGCCGCTGGCCCACAGCGAGAGCGAGCCCGCCCCGCCTGCCGCCGCCCGGATCAGCTCCTCGAACACCGACTGGTCCTGCGCGTCCAGCGAGGCCCCGGTGCGGTCCAGCACGACCGTCTGGATCTGGTCGATGAGCAGCGCCGACGCCGTGGAGCTGGTCAGCCCGTTGGCCGCCCCGTTGGGCAGCACCCCGGCCAGGTTGTCGATCTCCAGCACGCCCATCAGCAGCAGCTCGATGAACCCGAACACCAGCGTGTAGACCAGCAGCACCACCAGCGCCGCCGTCGGCGAGCCCAGCAGCGCGCCGACGCCGAGGCCGACCAGCGTCCACAGCAGGCACATGACCAGCCCGGAGACGATGATCAGGAACCAGGTCTGCCCGTCCGGCAGCAGCCCGCCCTCGGCGCCCAGCAGCGTGCCCACGCTGACCCCGACCGCGATGACCAGGCCGTACAGCAGGCCCCACAGCGAGTACACCGCGGCCTTGGCGCCCAGCACCGCCTGCCGCGACGGCGCGGTCAGGAACGTCGTGGTGATCGTCTTGCGGTGCAGCTCGCTGGCCAGGCCCAGCGCGCCGAAGATCATCGGGAAGATCGAGGCGATGTTGAACCCGCGGGTCAGCGCGATCGCCGACCAGGAGATCTCGTCGACCCGGATGTCGAGGTCCTGGATCAGGTCCTCGCGCAGCAGCTCGTCGACCACGGCGGTGGTCAGGCCGGAGAAGATCCACGCCCAGCCCAGCGCCAGCGCGAACGCCGGGATCATCAGCGCCCACCACAGCTTGGTGGTGAGGATCTTGCGCAGCTCCGCGCTGATCAGCCTGCCCATCAGGCGCTACCCCCCTGGTCGGTGGACTCCGGCTTCGACTCCGGCGCGGGCGGCGCCTGGTAGGGCGAGGGCTCCGGCGGCGGCTGCTGCACGGGCTGGTGGTAGCCGGACCCCGGGTGGTAGCCGGGCGGCGGCGGGGCGGGCTGGTAGCCCGACTGGTGCCCAGGCGCGGGCTGGTAGCCCGGCGGCGGAACCGGCTGGTGGTAGCCGGACTGCTGCGCGTAGCCCGGCTGCGCGTACCCCTGCGGTGCGTACCCCGGCTGGGCGTACCCGGGCTGCGCGTACCCCTGCTGCGGCGCCGCGTACTGCCCGCTGGTCAGCCGGAAGAACAGCTGCTCCAGGTCGACCCGCTCCTCCTGCACCCCGTACAGCGCCACCCCGGCCTTGGCCGCGACATCGCCGATCTGCTGGGCGGTCGCGTCGGTGATGGCCACCTTGCCGTCCCCGGTCGGCTGGATGCCGCTGATCCCCGCCGCCTGCAGCGCGGTGACCAGCGCGTTCGCGTCGGCGGGCTGCACGATCACCCGCGACTGCTGCGAGCGGCGCAGGTCGTCGAGCATGCCGTAGTACATCGTCTGCCCGCGGCTGATAATGACCACCTGGTCGATGGTCTGCTCCACCTCGGCCAGCAGGTGGCTGGAGATCAGCACCGTGCGCCCGGACGCGGCGAAGGACCGCAGGAACGTGCGCAGCCAGGCGATGCCCTCCGGGTCCAGGCCGTTGGCGGGCTCGTCGAGCACCAGCACCTGCGGGTCGCCGAGCAGCGCGGTGGCCAGCGCCAGCCGCTGCTTCATGCCCAGGGAGAACCCGCCGACCCCGCGTTCGGCGGCCGCGCCGAGGCCGACCAGGCCGATCACCTCGTCGGCGCGGCGGTCGGGCAGCCCCATCGCCGAGCAGTAGACGCGCAGGTGGTTGATCGCCGTGCGGGACGGGTGGAAGCCTTGGGCCTCCAGCACCGCGCCGACGACGCGCCCCGGGTTGCCCAGGCCGCTGAACGGCTGCCCGTTGATGGTCGCGTACCCGGCGGTCGGGCGGACCAGGCCGAGCAGCATCCGCAGCGTGGTCGTCTTGCCCGCGCCGTTGGGCCCGAGGAAGCCGGTCACCGACCCGGGTTCCACGTGGAAGCTCAGGTTCTGCACCGCGGCCACCGTGCCGAAGTTCTTCGTCAGGTTCTGCACCACGATGCGACCGCTACCGTCTTGCACGCGCCCTCCCGATCGCCCGGCGTGTCGTGGCGGTCATCTTGCACCATGACCGGCCGCGGGCGCGGGCGGACGCCTCGATCAGCCGCGGAAGCGGCGCCGGGCGCGCTGCGGGGCCTCCCCGATGAGGTGCTGGTGGGCCATCCGCCACACCGGGCACGGCCAGCGCCGCGCCCGCAGCCGCGGCGGGCAGGCGGGGCAGCGGCGGTCGGCGTCGGGCTCGTGCACGGTGAGCAGCAGCCGCCACCCGTCGACCAGCCTGCTGATCTCGCTGCGCGCCAGCGGCAGCAGCGTGCGCTCGTCGGCGCTGGCCGCCGCGGCGTCCAGCATCGCCAGCCGGTGCAGCACCGCCGCGCGCATGTCCTCCATCAGATGCGGTCCTCGGCGGCGCGGACGGCGGCCTCGCCGAGCAGCGCGGCCAGCGACCGCGACTGCTGGGCGGAGAGCACGGCGGAGGCCCCCGGCGGCGGCACCAGCACGACCTGGTCGTCCTCGACCAGCACGGTGACCGCCCGGTCACGGCCGAAGGGGTCGCGGCAACCGATGTTCCACCGAGGCTCCGTCACGCCTGGGATATCGGCGGGCGGGGCCGCGATCCGTAGCGGCAGCGGGGTGAATTCCCTCGTCAGCCGAACTTCTCACCCGTTGGGGGCGCAACGGGTGAGAAAGAAATCACGACCCCGGTGCGGCGCGGTGCGCCCGTTGTGCCTAAGCTATAGCTGGTGGCCCGCTCCCAGTGACCCCCAGGCTGGTCGAGCGGGCCACCCTCATGCCTAGGCCAGGGCGGACTCCAGCGGCGTGTGCTCGATCCCGTGGGCCTCGGCGACCGGCTGGTTGGTCAGCGCGCCCGCGTGGGTGTTGAGGCCGAGGGCGAGCGCCCGGTCGGCCTTCAGGGCGGCGTGCCAGCCCTTGTCGGCCAGGGCCACCGCGTACGGCAGGGTCACGTTGGTCAGCGCGAAGGTCGACGTGCGCGGCACCGCGCCCGGCATGTTCGCCACGCAGTAGAAGACCGAGTCGTGCACGCGGTAGGTCGGGTCGGCGTGCGTGGTGGCGTGCGAGTCCTCGAAGCAGCCGCCCTGGTCGATGGCGATGTCCACCAGCACCGAGCCCGGCTTCATCTGCGCCACCAGCGCGTTGCTGATCAGCTTGGGCGCCTTCGCGCCGGGCACCAGCACCGCGCCGATGACCAGGTCGGCCTCGCGGGCGGCCTGCTCGACGGCGTAGCGGTTGGAGGTGACGGTGCGGATGCGGCCGCCGAACTGGCCGTCGATCTGGCGCAGCCGGTCGACGTTGGTGTCGAGGACCTGCACGTCCGCGCCCATGCCCAGGGCGATCGTCGCGGCGTTGAGGCCCGCGACGCCGCCGCCGATCACCACGACCTTCGCGGGCAGCACGCCGGGCACGCCGCCGGGCAGCACGCCGCGGCCGCCGGAGGGGCGCATCAGCGCGAACGCGCCGACCTGCGGGGCGAGGCGGCCCGCGACCTCCGACATCGGCGCCAGCAGCGGCAGCGCGCCGGAGGCGGTCTGCACGGTCTCGTAGGCGATGGCGGTGGCGCCGGAGTCCATGAGCGCGCGGGTCAGCGGCTCGTCGGCGGCCAGGTGCAGGTAGGTGAAGAGGGTCTGCCCGGCGCGCAGCCGCGGGTACTCCTCGGCGATGGGCTCCTTGACCTTGAGCACGAGGTCGCCCTCGGCCCACACGTCGTCGGCGGTGGGCAGGATCTTCGCGCCCGCGGCCAGGTACTCCTCGTCGGCGATCGCCGAGCCCGCGCCCGCGTCGGCCTCCACCACGACCTCGTGGCCGCGGCTGGTCAGCTCGTGCGCGCCCGCGGGCGTGAGCGCCACGCGGTACTCGTGGTTCTTGATCTCGCGGGGAACGGCGATCTTCACCGGGCTCATCCTCTCTGCGCCAGACGGGTGTCTTCCACCACGGTCGCGCAGCGGGGAGTGACTGTCATCGTACGCCCGAAACGAGACATCGGCCCTTTGTTGGTGCCGACAGCACAGTCAACGCCACCGAAGGGTGACAAGTTGGACGAGGAGCGCCAGCCGCACGTCCGGGTCGCCCAGATCGGCCCCGACCAGCTCGGACACCTTCGCCATCCGGTATCGCAGGGTGTTCGGGTGGATGTTCAGGGCCGCGGCGGCCGCCCGCGGGTCGCCGGGGTGGCGCAGCCATTCGTAGAGGGTGTCGACCAGCCAGCCGTCGTCGGCGGCGCGCAGCCGGGCCAGCGGGCCGACCTCGGCGACCGGGCCTGCGGCGACGGCGGCGCGGTGCAGCACCAGCACCGCCCACACGTCGTCGTGCTCGGCGACCGGGCCGGGCACCAGCCCGGCGCGCAGCAGCGCCATCGCCTCGTCGGCCTCGCCGCGGGAGCGGGCCAGCTCGGCCACCTCGACCGGCGTCCCGGCCGCCACCAGCACCCCCTCCGGCAGCGCCGAGCGCAGCGCGGGCCAGCCCTCGGCGTCGGGGACGACGGCGTAGAGCAGGCCGTGCAGGTCGGCGACGGCGGGGCGGCGGCCGATGCCGTCGGTCAGCCGCTCCAGCAGGGCCAGCCGCCCGCCCTCGCCCGCGGGCACGTCCACCGCGACCACCCGGTGCGGCACGTCGGCCAGGTCGAGCTCGGCCGCGGCCAGCCGCCCGCTGCCGGTGCCCTCCAGCGCCGCCCTGACCAGCTCGGCGCTGCGCCTGCGCTCGGCGTCCTCGCGGGCCCTGCGGCGCAGCAGGTGCAGGGCGACCACCGGCGCGGCGTCGGCGAAGGCGGCCGAGCGCTCCTCCGGAACCGGGCCGGGCACCACCGCCCACATCGAGCCCAGCAGCTCCCCGCCCATCCGGATCGGCACGATCAGCCGGGGCAGCGTGCCGTCCTTCTGGGCCGGGACGAAGATCGTCGTGCGGCCCCGGCTGAGGTCGCGGAACACCCCGCGGGAGCGGAAGCGGGCCAGCACGTCGTCGGGCACCCGGCGGCCCATGATCGTCGACACGCGGGCGGGGTCGGTGCGGTCCTGGCGCGCGGAGTAGGCCAGCACGCGGGAGTTGGCGTCCTCGATGGTGACCGGGGCGTCGACCACCGCTGCGGCGGCGTCGGCCAGGCGGAACAGGTCGCCGAAGGCCGGGCCCGCGTCGGACTCGTCGGCGGCGGCGTCGAGCACCGAGCGCAGCAGCCACACCAGCTGCGCCCACGAGGTGCCGGTGTGCACCTCGACCAGCGCGACACCCGCCTTCTCGGCCGCGGCGCGCACCGAGGAGCGGGTGGCGTGCGGGGGCTTGAGCAGCACCGCGGCGGCGTCGGAGCTGGCCCGCACCAGCTCGATCGGGTCGGCGACCGAGACGCCGAGCACGATGTCCCCCGCCGCCACCGGCCTGCCCCGCTCGGCGATGACCACGTCGGCGACCTGGCGGTCCCCGGGCACGGCCAACCGCAGCAGCGTCGGCCCGACCCGGTCCACCACGCCCCGAACGCTGATCATCGATCCCCTTTCAGCCGATGGCGGCCGCGGTGATGGAGGCTACGTGGGCCTGACCGCGCGCGTTCGGGTGCACCGGCACCGACGGGGACGTCGGGATGATGCCCTCGACCCACTTGACGTGCGGGAGCTGGCAGACGTCGTGGCCGGTGGTGACGCCCGGGTTGACGAAGGTGGCGCCTGCTTGGGTGGCGTATCGCCCGATCGTGTCGTTCAGGAGGTCCTGGATGCCCGCGAAGTGCGGCACATCGCCGTACGCGATCGGGACGACGGGCCAGCAACCGCCGCGCGGGGGCAGGATGCGCAGGTAGCCGACGACGACGATGCGCGCCTCCGGCGACCGTTCCCGGATCTGGGCGACGACCTCGGCGATGCGGGGGCCGAGCGCGGCGATGCGCTGGTCGAGCTCGTCACCGAAGTGCGCCTTGCAGGGGGCGCCGAAGGGGTTGGTGACGCTGAGGCGCGAGCAGGTGGTGATGATCTCGCCGAACCCGACGTCGTTGCCGCCGATGGAGACGGTGACCAGGTCGGTGTCCCGGGTGAGGGCGTCGAACTGGGGCGGGTTGGGGCCGCCGAGGACGTCTTGCGGGCTGGTGAGGTCCGGGATCTGCGCGCCACCGCAGGAGACGTCGACGAACTGCTCCGGCTTGATGCGCGCGGCGACACCCGCCGGGTAGTTGTCAGCGGCGCGGGCGCAGCCGATGGGGTCGGTGCGGATGGCGGTGAGGGTGCCTACGGCGGCGAAGGAGTCGCCCAGGGCTACGTAGCGGTGGTAGGTGGGGGTGGCGGTGGCGGGGGCGGGGGTGAGGAGGGCGGTGATGAGCAGGGCGGGCAGGACAACCCGAGACATCCGCATGCGGCGACCTCACTGTCTACTTGTGGGTAGGTAGCCTGCTGATGTTGCTGTGTGTGCTGGGTCACTGTCAATCGGTGGTTTGGGGTGGGCGGATGGCGGTGGGGTGGCTTGGGTGGGGAGGGGGTGAGTGGGCGAGGAAGTGAATGAGAATGGGGGACGGGCTTGCTATCGTCCCTGGTCAACAAGTGTCGTCCCCGCACGCGCGGGGCTGGTCCCCGGTGGGTTGCGCCGCCGGTGTGGGGTTCGGTGTCGTCCCCGCACGCGCGGGGCTGGTCCCACCATCCCCGCGGAAGCGGTGGAGGCGCTGTCGTCGTCCCCGCACGCGCGGGGCTGGTCCCGTCAGCCAGTCCTGGGGGGCGGCGTCGGCGAGGTCGTCCCCGCACGCGCGGGGCTGGTCCGACCAGCCGCGAGCCGTACGACTCCAAGGGCCAGTCGTCCCTGCACGCGCGGGGCTGGTCCCGCCGTGGTGTGCTTGTGGACCTGGACCGGGTGGTCGTCCCCGCACGCGCGGGGCTGGTCCTGTTAGTGCGATGGGCGAGGCGTTCAAGGTTGCGTCGTCCCCGCATGTGCGGGGGTGTTCGGCTGCGGCGGTGGGGCGTGGAGAGGGTGTTGTGGGGCGTGGGTTAGCCGAAGAGGGCGGTTGCCAGGGTGATCGCGGCGGTTACGGCCATGCCGCGGGCGTTGGGGTGGATGGGGGCGGCGGGGGACGCGGGGTGGAGGGGTTCGACCCAGCGGGTTGTGGGGGGTGCGCAGGCGTGGTGGGGGGTGGAGGCGGGGTAGGGGTTGGCGAAGAGGGTGTGGGTTTGGCGCGCTGCCTGCGCCAGGGTGCGGTTGAGGAGTTGTTGGGTTTCGTTGAAGTACGGGGTGTCGCCTGCGGCGAAGGGGACGGCGGGCCAGCAGCCTGGGCCGTCGGGGAGGATGCGGAGGTAGCCGACCAGGACGACCTTCGCGTGCGGGGCTCGGTGGTGGATTTCGGTGAGGACGCGGGTCACCTCGGTGGCCGTTGACCTGATGCGGGCGGCCAGGACGTCTTCGCCGCCTGCGGTGTAGTGGGCCTTGCAGGGGGAGCCGAGGGGGTCTCGGGCAGCCAGCTGGCCGCAGGTGGCGAGGATTTCGCCGAAGCCGATGTCGTTGCCGCCGATCGACACCGTCACCAGCGTCGCGCGGGAGGTCACCGCGTCGAGCTGGGGCGGGGCGGTTCCGCCGGAGACGGGCTGCGGGGCGAACAGGTCCCTGGTCGTCGCGCCGCCGCAGCTGACGTCGGTGAAGGTCGTCGCGTTGATCCAGCGGGCGAGGAACGACGGGTAGTTGTGCGAGGAGCGGCCGCACGGGCCGGTCTGCACCGGGATGCCGGGGCCGGAGGCGTAGGAGTCGCCGAGGGCGACGTAGTGGCGGGCGGGGGCGGCCGCGGCCGGGGTCGCGGCCAGGGCCAGCAGCAGGGCCAGCAGGACTGCGCGCACGGTCGCCTCCACTCAGGACGCCAGGATCCACTCCGGGACGGGCAGGTCGCGGTTGACGCACTCCTCCGACAGCCGCAGCGTCCAGCGCAGGGCCTGGGCGACGAGCAGGGCCATCTCCTCGGGGTCGGCGCTGGAGAGGGCGATCTCGATCTGCGCGGCCGCGGCGTCGGTGTCGCCGTGGACCTCGGCGAGCAGGGTGCGCACCGCCGTGCGGACCGGCGGGTCGGCCTCGTCGATGGGGACCTCGCGGCCCTCGTCGTCGAAGACCTGCATCTTCACCGGCGCGCTGCCGCCGGAGCCCAGGGCGGAGACCATCGAGCTGCACTCGCTGAACAGCAGCAGCATCAGCTCGCGGGCGTCGGTGTGGCTGTTGGGCGCGGCGTCGACCGCGTCGGCGACCGCGTCCAGCGCGCCGTCGTCGTGGCCAGCGCGCATGGCCGACAGCGCCGTCGACGCCGCGGCGATCAGCCGCGCCCTGCGCCGCGGGTCCGGGTCGCGTTCGGGCTCCACATCACCATCCTGCAATATGCCGCGCCCGCGCGGGGAGATCGGCGCCGGGTGAATCGCTCACTTGGCCGCGGCCACCACGTCGTCGAAGCCCGCGGGCTCGCCGAAGGCCGGGCCCTCGCCGGTGGTCGCGCCCAGCTCGGCCCACCAGCGCGCCTCCGCGGCGTCGCGCACGCCCTGCACCCCGACCGAGACGCCCAGCCCGGTCAGCGCGGCCACCACCGCCCGCACCGCGGTCACCGGCACGCTGCCCGCGGGCAGCCAGTCCGGCCGCCAGCCGTCGAACGGGTCGGCCAGCACCACCGCGCGCACCCCGAAGCGCTCGACCGCGGCGATCTCCCGCGGGCCGCCTGCGAAGCCGTGCAGCGCGGTGGCCACGCCGATGTCGGTCAGCGTGCGCAGGTTGTCCTGCGCCGGGCCGAGCACGGCCGCGGTGTCCAGCCCGACCTCCAGCAGCCCCGGGGCCAGGCCGGACTCGGCGACGGCCCGGTTGACCCAGGCGGCCAGGTTGTCGTCGGCCGATTGCAGCGCGGTCAGCAGCACCCGGTGCACCGGCTGGCCCGCGCCCGCCGCCTGCCCGAACAGCCGCAGGCACACCGGCAGCCGCGAGCCCGCGTCGGCCAGCAGCCACGGCCCCAGCGCCGCCGACAGCCCGGTCAGCTCGGCCAGCTCCGGCACCTCCGGCAGCCCTGCCACCCGGCGCGCGACCGGGGCGTGCGGGAGGGCGCGGGTGCGGATCACCTGCTGGTCGGCGAGCCGGGCGACCGGGGCGTAGGCCACCACCAGCTCGCCGTTCTCCCATGCGCCGGGCAGCCCGGTAGCGGCCTCGCCGACCAGGCGGTCGCGCTTGTCCAGGCGCTCGTCGTGCTCGGCCCACTGCCGCGCCCCGGCGGCCTTGGCCCGGCTCAGCGCCGACTCCGCCGCCCGGAACAGCTCCACCGCCGACATCCGGCCGGGCCCGGCCCGCACGACGCCGACGCACGCGCCCACCGCGATGCCCGCGTCCCCGTGGTACTCCGGCTCGGCCAGTTCGAGCTGCACCGCCTCGACCAGCTCGGCGGGGGCCGGGGTGGCCGCGCGGTCGATGACCAGCACGGCGAACTCGTCGCCGCCGATGCGGGCGACCACGGCGTCCTCGTCGGCGAAGACCCGCTGCAGCCGCTCGGCGACCACGCGCAGCATCCGGTCGCCGACGGCGTGCCCGTGGGTCGTGTTGACCACGCCGAAGGCGTCGAGGTCCAGGCACAGCAGGGTCAGCGTCGCCGCGGGCGGGCAGCCGCCGTGCACGGCCTCCAGCCGCGAGGTGAACAGGCTGCGGTTGGCCAGGCCGGTCAGCGAGTCGTGCAGCAGCTGGTGGCTGAGCCTGCCCTGCAGCAGCTCCTGCTCGCTGAGGTCCTGCACCATCGCCACCTGGAAGGCGGGCACGCCCGCGTCGCGCACCACCGACGTCGCCAGGTACACCCACGCGGTCTCGCCGTTGGCGCGCACCAGCCGCCGCCGGTCGGGGCGGCGGTCGAGCAGGCCCACCAGCGGCGGCTGCTCGGCCTCGTCCTCGGCGGTGAGGAACTCCTCCAGGCAGCGCCCGGGCAGCTCGTCGCGGTGCAGGCCCAGGATCTCCGCCAGCGCCGGGTTGGCCTCCACCACCCGCCCCTGCGGATCGGCGATCGCAATGCCGATGGCCGCGGTGGCGAACACCTCGCGGAAGCGGTTCTCGCTGGTCCTGCGGTCGCGCTCGGCGCGCTGCTTGGCCGTCAGCAGCGCCAGCTTCATGTTCTCCTGCTGGTCCAGCGTGCGGCGGCGCAGCGCGTCGGAGTAGCCGCAGGACAGCGCCGCGCACAGCCGGGCCACCCGCTCGCCGGACGCGCCCGCGCCCAGCATCTCCTCCACCAGCAGCGACACGCTGCGCTGGAGGGTGTCCTCGCCGGTCAGGCCGTACTCGACCAGCGCGGCGCCGACGGCGGCGCCCGCGCCGGGGTCGAGCTCGGGCGCGGAGATCGCGTCGTTGAGCACGTCGAGCTGGTCGTTGAGGAACGCGGCGATCTCCTCGGCGGCGCGCGGGACGTACACCGTGCGCGCGATCACCCGCAACCAAGCCCGGACCCGCTGCTCGCGCGCCCGGCCGGCGTCGGGCTCAGCGCTTGCGGCCGACACCGGCGTAGATCCCCGCGCTCCCCGGGTCCGACCCGTCGTCGAGGCCGGGGTCCGGCCGCCACCGCGCGGTCGGGACGATGCCCGGCTCGGCGAGCTCGTAGCCGTCGAACAGGGCGGTGATCTCGGCGTGCGAGCGCGGGTACATCGGGTCGCGGCTGCTCTTCATCACCTCCACGATGCGGGCCATCTCATCCGGCATCAAGTCGGCGGTGAACTGGGAGAAGGCCATCATGCTGCCGGGCACGCATGCGTCCCGGTAGGTGGCGACGATGCCCGCGGGGTCGCGCTCGGGCGGCACGAAGTGGAACACCCCGACCATCAGCAGGCCGACCGGGCGGTCGAAGTCGATCAGGCTGCGGGTCTCGGGGTGCTCCAGGATCGTCCGCGGCCGGGTGAGGTCGGCCTGCACGATCGTGGCCAGCGGGTTGTCCGAGAGCATCAGCGTGGAGTGGGCGTAGGCGACTTCCTCGTAGTCGATGTACACCACCCGCGACGACGGCTGCGCGCCCTGGGCGATCTCGTGCACGTTGCCGACGGTCGGGATACCCGAGCCCAGGTCGAGGAACTGGTCGATGCCCTGCTCGACCATGTGCAGCACCGCGCGGCGCAGGAAGGACCGGTTGTGCCGGGCGATCTCGCGGGCGTTGGGCTGGGCCTTGAGGAACCGGTGCGCGAGCTCGCGGTCGTGGGCGAAGTTGTGCCCGCCGCCGAGGAGGTAGTCGTAGAGCCGGGCCGCGCTGGGCCTCTCCAGGTCGATGCCGTTGGGTACCCAACCGGGTAGTTCGCTCACCGCGCGCACCCGCTCCATCCTCGTGCCGGTCCGTGACGGACAGGCTACTCACCCGGCTGGGGAATCCGACACCGATGGGGTCGCCGCCGGGGCGTCGGCGAGCGCGGCCAGGGCCATGCGGGTGAGCAGGTCGGCCATCTGGCCCCGGTCGAGGTGCCTGCTGTGCGGGGTGGAGTTGATCAGCCCGAACACCGCGTGCGCCGCGGCGCGGGCGCTGGGCTCGCTGAGGCCGGGGACGGCGGCCTGGATCACCTCGACCCACAGCTCGACGTAGCGGCGCTGCAACGCGCGCACCCTGCGCCGGTCGGGGTCGGTGAGGTTGCCCAGGTTGCGCTCCTGCACGGTGATCAGCGCGGGGTTGTCCAGGGCGAAGTCGACGTGGAAGCGCACCAGCTCGGCCAGCGGCTCGGGGTGGTCGACGCGGTTCTGCCCGCCTGCCAGCAGCACCTCGGAGATCGCGGTGAGCATCTCGCCGAGCATCGCGTCCTTGGACCGGAAGTGGCGGTAGAGGGCCGGGCCGGAGATGCCGACCGCCGAGCCGATGTCGTCGATGCCCACCCCGTGGAACCCGTGCCGGGCGAACAGCTCGGCCGCGGCGGCCAGGATCTGCTCGCGGCGGCTGGGCGGCTTGGCGTCGGCGGTGGTGGACACGCGGTCATCGTATGGCAGCCAGGTTAGCGACGGCTAACAGAGGCGTTTGTTGATCATTTGTCACACTCTGGCAATTGTTGATCGGTTACCGACGAGTTCCGTATCCGCTTTGTAGCTGGTAGTGATGGCATGTCGGGATATTCCAGCTCCTCCCGAGGTCGGAGGTAGTCCATGCGCGTCCCTCGTCTTCTGGCCGCGACCCTGCTCGCGGTCGGCACCCTGCTCGCCCTCGCCCTGCCAGCCCAAGCCGCCCCCCTCGCCGCGGGCAAGTACGTCGCCCTCGGCGACTCCTACTCCTCCGGGCTGGGCGCGGGCTCCTACAGCGGCGGTAGCTGCAAGCGCTCCGCCTACGCCTACCCGCAGCTGTGGGCCAACGCCCTGCAACCGTCCGCGTTCTCCTTCGCCGCCTGCTCCGGCGCGGAGACCGCGAACGTGCTCAACAGCCAGATCAGCGCGGTCACCGCGGACACCGCGCTGGTCACGGTGTCCATCGGCGGCAACGACGCCGGGTTCGCCGACGTCATGGTCGACTGCAACCTCGGCTCGGATTCCAACTGCGTCAACCGCAACGCCCAGGCCCGCGAGTTCGCCCGCACCACCCTGCCGGGCAGGCTCGACGCGGTGTACTCGGCGATCCGCAGCCGGGCGCCGTCCGCGCGGGTGATCGTCGTGGGTTACCCGCGGATCTACCAGCTCTCCGGGTCCTGCTCGATCGGGCTCAGTGAGACCAAGCGGACGGCGATCAACCAGTCCTCGGATGTACTCCATCAGGTGATTTCCGAGCGGGCCGCCGCGCACGGCTTCACCTTCCTCAGCGGCCAGTCGGCGTTCGCCGGGCATGAGATCTGCGCGTCCGGCGCCCGCTGGCTCAACAGCGTGACCTGGCCGATCGAGGAGAGCTACCACCCGAACCGGGCGGGCCAGAGCGGCGGCTACTACGCCGCGTTGCGCGCCATCACCGGATAGGGCCACCCGCGAGGGCAGGCCGGGGGCCGCTCCCAGTGCCGGGGAGCGGCCCCCGGCTCGTTGCGGGGTGGGGTTAGCGAGCGCTAACATCGACTCGGTTGTTAACGGTTGCTAACCCCCGCGAGGAGTGCGATGGACGCCCCCGTCCTGCGCGGCGCCGCCGACCCGGCGGGCGACGACGGCCAGCGCTACGCCAAGGAGCACGCCGAGCTGGTGGGCGACCTGCGCGCCCGGCTGGCCGACACCGCGCTCGGCGGGCCGGAGAAGGCCAGGCAGCGGCACGTCGCGCGGGGCAAGCTGCTGCCCCGCGACCGGGTGGACGCCCTGCTCGACCCCGGGTCGCCGTTCCTGGAGCTCTCGCCGCTGGCGGCCACCGGCATGTACGACGGCGACGCCCCGGCCGCGGGGATCATCACCGGCGTCGGCCGCGTCTCCGGGCGCGAGTGCGTCGTGGTCGCCAACGACGCGACCGTCAAGGGCGGCACCTACTACCCGATGACGGTCAAGAAGCACCTGCGCGCCCAAGAAGTGGCGCTGCAGAACCATCTGCCCTGCATCTACCTGGTCGACTCCGGCGGGGCGTTCCTGCCCCGCCAGGACGAGGTCTTCCCCGACCGCGAGCACTTCGGCCGGATCTTCTACAACCAGGCCACCATGTCGGGCCGGGGCATCCCGCAGATCGCCGCCGTGCTCGGCTCGTGCACCGCAGGCGGGGCCTACGTCCCGGCGATGAGCGACGAGGCCGTCATCGTCCGCGAGCAGGGCACGATCTTCCTCGGCGGGCCGCCGCTGGTGAAGGCCGCCACCGGCGAGGTCGTCACCGCCGAGGAGCTGGGCGGCGGCGACGTGCACTCCCGCGTCTCCGGGGTCACCGACCACCTGGCCGACGACGACGCCCACGCCCTGCGCATCGTCCGCTCCATCGTCTCGACCCTGGGCCCGCGCGCCCCGCGCCCGTGGGAGGTCGCGCCGGTCGAGGACCCCGCGGTCGACCCGGGCACGCTCTACAACGTCGTCCCCACCGACCCGCGCACCCCCTACGACGTCCGCGAGGTCATCGCGCGCGTGGTCGACGGCAGCCGCTTCCGCGAGTTCAAGAAGGAGTACGGCACCACGCTGGTCACCGGGTTCGCCCGCATCCACGGCCACCCGGTGGGCGTCATCGCCAACAACGGCGTGCTCTTCGGCGAGTCCGCCCTCAAGGGCGCGCACTTCATCGAGCTGTGCGACCAGCGCTCCATCCCGCTGGTGTTCCTGCAGAACATCACCGGCTTCATGGTCGGCCGCGACTACGAGGCGGGCGGCATCGCCAAGCACGGCGCGAAGATGGTCACCGCGGTCGCGTGCGCGCGGGTGCCGAAGTTCACCGTCGTCATCGGCGGCTCCTTCGGTGCGGGCAACTACTCCATGTGCGGTCGGGCGTACTCGCCCCGGTTCCTGTGGATGTGGCCCAACGCCCGCATCTCGGTGATGGGCGGCGAGCAGGCCGCGTCGGTGCTGGCGACCGTGCGCCGCGACCAGCTCGGCGACGCCTGGTCCGCCGAGGACGAGGAGGCGTTCAAGGCGCCGATCCGCGAGCAGTACGAGACGCAGGGCAACCCGTACTACTCGACCGCGCGCCTGTGGGACGACGGCGTGATCGACCCGGCCGACACCCGCCAGGTGCTCGGCCTGGCGCTCTCGGCCGCGGCGAACGCGCCCCTGGACCCTGTCGGCTACGGCGTCTTCCGGATGTGAGCATGTTCTCCAGCGTTCTGATCGCCAACCGCGGCGAGATCGCCGTCCGCGTCATCGCCACGCTGCGCCGCATGGGCATCCGCTCGGTCGCGGTCTTCAGCGACGCCGACGCGGGCGCCCGGCACGTGCGCGAGGCCGACACCGCCGTGCGCATCGGCCCCGCCGCGGCCCGCGAGAGCTACCTCGACATCGATCGGGTGGTCGCCGCCGCCCTGGAGACCGGCGCGCAGGCCGTGCACCCCGGGTACGGCTTCCTCGCCGAGAACGCCGCCTTCGCCCAGGCGTGCGCGCGCGCCGGGCTGGTGTTCATCGGCCCGCCGGTCGGCGCGATCGAGGCGATGGGCGACAAGATCCGGGCCAAGCAGACCGTGATGGCCGCGGGCGTGCCGGTCGTCCCGGGCCGCACCGAGGCCGGGATGGGCGACGACGACCTGGTCGAGGCCGCCGCCGAGATCGGCTTCCCGGTGCTGCTCAAGCCCTCGGCGGGCGGCGGCGGCAAGGGCATGCGGCTGGTCGCGGACGCGGCCGAGCTGCGCCCGGCCATCGAGTCGGCCCGGCGCGAGGCGCGCGGCTCCTTCGGCGACGACACCCTGCTCATCGAGCGCTTCGTGGCCCGCCCCCGGCACATCGAGATCCAGGTGCTCGCCGACGCCCACGGCGCCGCGGTGCACCTGGGCGAGCGCGAGTGCAGCCTGCAGCGCAGGCACCAGAAGATCATCGAGGAGGCGCCGTCGCCGCTGCTGGACGCCGCCACCCGCGAGCGCATGGGCGCGGCGGCCGTCGACGCGGCGCGGGCGGTCGACTACACCGGCGCGGGCACCGTGGAGTTCATCGTCTCCGCCGACCGGCCCGACGAGTTCTTCTTCATGGAGATGAACACCCGGCTGCAGGTCGAGCACCCGGTCACCGAGCTGGTCACCGGGCTGGACCTGGTCGAGCAGCAGCTCCGGGTGGCCGCGGGCGAGCCGCTGGGCTTCGGCCAGGCCGACGTGGCGCTGACCGGGCACGCCGTGGAGGCCCGGGTGTACGCCGAGGACCCGGCGGCCGGGTTCCTGCCGACCGGCGGGCGCGTGCTGGACCTGCGCCTGCCCGCCGCGCCCTGGGCCAGGGTGGACTCCGGCCTGGCCGTCGGCACGGCCGTCGGCTCCGACTACGACCCCATGCTGGCCAAGGTGATCGCCTGGGGCGACGACCGGGCCCAGGCGCTGGACCGGCTGTCGCTGGCCCTGGCCCAGACCGCCGTGCTCGGCGTGCGGACGAACGTGGAGTTCCTGCGCGGGCTGCTGGACCACCCCGACGTGCGCGCCGGGCGGCTGGACACCCAGCTCGTCGAGCGCGAGCTGGCCGGGCTGACCGCCGCGGCCGGGGTCCCCGACGAGGTCTTCGCCGCCGCGGCGCTCGACGAGCTGATCGGGCTGGCCCCGGCCGGGCCCGTGTTCGACCCGTGGGACGTGCCCTCGGGCTGGCGGCTGGGCCGGGCCGCGGGCGTGCCGTTCCGGCTGACCTGCGGCGACCGCGACGTCACCGTGGTGGTCGACCCGAGCGAGGGCACCGTGCGCGTCGGCGACGCCGACCCGGTGCCCGCCTCGGCGACCCGGGTCGACGGCGGCCTGCTGCTGCGCTTCGGCGACCGCGAGCTGCGCTACGCGCGGGCGCTCGACGGCGGGACGCTGTGGCTGGCCGCGGACGGGCACGCCTGGGCGGTGGCCGAGCACTCGCTGCTGGAGGGCGCGGCGGGGGCCGCGGGCGCGGGCGGGCCGATCACCAGCCCGATGCCGGGCACCGTGCTGGTGGTGAAGGTCGCCGTCGGCGAGGCGGTGACCGCGGGCCAGGCGCTGCTCGTCGTCGAGGCCATGAAGATGGAGCACACCATCACCGCAACCGCGGACGGTGTGGTCTCCGAACTGAGCGTGCGCCCCGGCCAGCAGGTCGGGCTGAACCAGACCCTTGCCGTGGTGACCCCACCGGAGGACCAGCCATGATCGACACCCGTCTGAGCGAGGAGCACGAGGCGCTCCGCAAGACCGTCCAGGAGTTCGCCCGCGACGAGGTAGCGCCGGTCATCGGCGAGTTCTACGAGCGCGGCGAGTTCCCGTACGGGATCGTGGCCAAGATGGGCGCGATGGGCCTGTTCGGGCTGCCGATCGCCGAGGAGTACGGCGGCATGGGCGGGGACTACTTCGCGCTGTGCCTGGCCCTGGAGGAGCTGGCCAGAGTCGACTCCTCGGTGGCGATCACCCTGGAGGCGGGGGTGTCGCTGGGCGCGATGCCGCTCTACCGCTTCGGCAGCGAGGAGCAGAAGCGGCGCTGGCTGCCCGCCGTCGCCGCGGGGGAGAAGCTGGCCGCCTTCGGCCTGACCGAGCCCGGCGGCGGCTCCGACGCGGGCGCCACCCGCACCACCGCCCGCCGCGAGGGCGACGAGTGGGTCATCAACGGCTCCAAGGCGTTCATCACCAACTCCGGCACCGACATCACCTCCCACGTCGTCGTCACCGCGGTGACCGGCGTGCGGGAGGACGGCCGCAAGGAGATCTCGGCGATCCTGGTGCCCTCGGGCACGCCCGGGTTCACCGTGTCCAAGAAGTACAGCAAGGTCGGCTGGAGCGCGTCGGACACCCGCGAGCTGAGCTTCACCGACGTGCGCGTCCCGGTGGACAACCTCGTCGGCGAGCTGGGCCGCGGCTACGCGCAGTTCCTGTCCACATTGGACGAAGGTCGGGTCGCCATCGCCGCGCTGTCGGTGGGCCTGGCCCAGGGCTGCGTGGACGAGAGCGTGCGCTACGCCGGTGAGCGCGAGGCGTTCGGCAAGCGCATCGGCACCTACCAGGCCATCCAGTTCAAGATCGCCGAGATGGAGGCTCGCGCCCACACCGCCCGCCTGGCCTACTACGCCGCCGCGGCGAAGATGCTGCGCGGCGAGCGGTTCAAGAAGGAGGCCGCCATCGCCAAGCTGGTCGCCTCCAACGCCGCGATGGACAACGCCCGCGACGCCACCCAGGTCTTCGGCGGCTACGGCTTCATGAACGAGTTCCCGGTCGGCCGCTTCTACCGCGACGCCAAGATCCTGGAGATCGGCGAGGGCACCAGCGAGGTCCAGAAGATGCTGATCGCCCGCGAGCTGGGCCTGCCAGCGTAATGATCCGACCGCCCGCGCCGATCAGCTCCGCGAGAGGTCGGCGGACGGCGGGGTAGTCGGGTGGACGGTGACGGCGGGCGGCGCGCGCTGGTCGTGGGCACGGCCGCCTACGCGGACCCGGCCCTGGGCAGGCTGCGCGCCCCCGCGCAGGACGCCGCCGCCGTCGCGGCCGTGCTGGGCGACCCGGCCGTCGGCGGGTTCGCCGTCGACCAGGTGCTCGACCAGCCCGACCACGAGCTGCGGGTCGCGGTCGAGTCGTTCCTGGTCGACGCGGCGGTCGAGGACACCGTCGTGCTCTACCTGTCCTGCCACGGGCTGCTGGACGTGCGCGGGCGGCTGTACTTCGCCGCGTCGAACACCCGCAAGCGCTTGCTGGCCTCCACCGCGGTGGAGGCAGGCTGGCTGGTCGACCGGCTGGACGAGTGCCCGGCCCGCAGGCAGGTGCTGATCCTCGACTGCTGCTTCAGCGGCGCGTTCTCCGCCTCGGCCAAGGGCGCCCCGGAGATCGACCTGGAGCGGCGGATGCTCGGCGGCGGGCGGGGCCGCGCGGTGCTGACGGCCTCGCGGGCGGGGGAGTACAGCTTCGAGGGCAGGCCGCTGGCCGGGCCGCACCAGTCGGTGTTCACCGCGGCCCTGGTCGACGGCTTGCGCACGGGCGCGGCCGACGTCGCCCGGACGGGCGTGGTCACCGTCGAGGACGCCTTCGACCACGCCGCCGCGTGGATGCTGGCCCGGCGCGCCGAGCAGACGCCGCAGCGCTGGCTGTACGGGGGCGAGGGCAAGATCGTCCTGGCCCGCAACCCCCGCGGCCGCGCGGTGGTCCCGGCGGCGATCCCGGAGGCCCTGCGGGTCGGCCTGGAGAGCCCGTACCCGGACCTGCGCCTGGCGGCCGCCCGCACCCTCGGCAGCTGGCTGACCTCCGCCGACGACGGCGAACGCCTGACCGCCCGGCAGACCTTGACCGCCGTCGCCGACCAGGACATCCCCAAGGTCGCCGCAGCCGCCCGCGAACTGCTCGACGCGCACCCGTCGCCCCCGCCGACGACGGGTGGCGCGGTGGTCCTGCCCCGGCCTGTCGCGCGCGAGGCGGCCACCCCCGTGCCGGAGCGGGAGCAGGCATGGCAGCAGGCAGCGGCCATCCAGCTGCCCGATGCGGCGGACATCGCCGCGTTCGCCCTGTGCCCGAGGGGCCGGTTCCTGGCCATCGGCGGCCCGGAGTCGCCTACCCGGCTCTACGACCGCGACGCGGGGGCGTTCGTGCGCCGCGGGCGCGTGGTGCCGGTGGCCTCGGCGCTGACCTTCAGCCCCGGCGGGACGCTGCTCGCCGCGGGCGACGCCGCAGGGAAGGTGACCATCTGCGAGGTGGCGACGGGCCGGGCGCTGCGCACCTTCAAGACCGGGCGCGGGGCGGTGGCGGACCTGGCGTACAACCCGCGCGGCACGCTGCTCGGCGCGGCCTGCGCCGCGGGCTACCGGGTGTGGGAGGCGGGCACGGGCGCGGACATCCTGGTCGCGGGCCGCTCCAGCAGCGCCGCGCTGCAGGCCATCGCGTTCAGCCCGGACGGGCGGTGGATGGCGAAGGCGGGCACGGGCGTCGAGCTGACCGAGATCGCGGGCAGGCGCACCGCGCCGCGGTGGGGCGGCCGGGTGGCGGGGCTGGCGTTCAGCCCGGACAGCACCCTGCTGGCCGCAGCCGGGGACGGCGGCGTCCTGCTCTGGCCGGTGGCGCACCCGTCCGGCGACGAGCTGAGCGGCCTCCTCGGGGACGAGCGGGCGGTGGCCTTCTCCCCGGACGGCGCGCTGCTGGCCGTCGGGTCGGCCGACGGCGCGATCCGGGTGTGGGAGGTGCCCGGGTGGAAGCCCGCGGGTGTGCTCGACGGGCACGTCGGCGCGGTGAGCCGGGTGGCGTTCGACCTCTCCGGCAACCTCGTCTCCGCCGCCGATGGCGACTCGCGGGTGCTGGTCTGGCGGGCGCCCGACTAGGGCATCCGGCCCACCGCGGCGTAGGCCAGGCTGGCGGTCGGCTCCACGTCGTCGGCGGCCTCCGGGCGCCACTGGCTGGTCCAGACCACTCCGGGCGGGAGCAGGTCGAGGCCGTCGAGCAGGGCGGTGACCTCGGCCTTGGTGCGGGCGTAGCCCGGCATCCCCCGGTTGTTGTACATCTGCCGCGCCGTCCCCACGCCGGTCTGGGCGTCCTCGGTGGCGTGCGAGACGGCGATGATCCCGCCGGGGACCATCGCGGCGCGGTAGGGGGCCAGGGCGGCTTCGGCGTCCTCGATGAAGTGCAGGACCGCGACGGCCAGCACCGCGACCGGCTCGCTGAAGTCGATCAGCTCGGCCGCGGCGTCCAGGACCCGGCCCGCGTCGCGGATATCCGCGGCCACGATGTCGGCCAGCGGGTAGTCGGCGAGCACGTCGCGGCTGTGGGCGACGGCGATGGCGTCGTGGTCGACGTAGACCACCCGGGCGCCGGGGGCGACCTCGTGGGTGTTGCCGACGGTGGGGATGCCCGAGCCCAGGTCGAGAAACTGGTTGACGCCCAGGTCGAGCGCCACGCGGACGGCTCTGCGCAGGAAGTCGCGGTTGATCCGCGCGGCCAGCGGCACGCCCGGCATGGCGGCGATGACCTGTTCGGCGAACGCCCGGTCGGCGGCGAAGTTGCACGCGCCGCCGAGCAGGTAGTCGTAGATGCGCGCCGGGTGCGGCTGGTCGGTGTCCGGTTGCCCCATGCCCGCGATTGTCCAGGGTAGGGGTCCGGGTGCGCTGCGCTACCCTGCGCCGACGACTGCGAGGGGATGTGCTCGATGCTCTACCTGGGTGGCCTCGTCGGCGTGCTCGCGCTGGCCCTGTGGCTGTTCTGCCTGGTGGACGTGATCACCACCGGGGACGGCGACGCCCGGAACCTGCCCAAGCCCGCCTGGCTGCTGATCGTGCTGCTCTTCCCGCTCGTCGGCTCGTTCGCCTGGCTGGTGGCGGGCAAGCCCGCGCGGGCGGCCCGGCCGCGGGCGAGCGCCTTCCCCGAGTACGACCGGCCGGGCCGCCTCGCCGCCAGCGACCCCCGCGCCGACGAGGAGTTCCTGCGCCGCTGCCGCGAGCGCGCCGAGGAGCAGCGCCGCAAGGCCCGGGAGCAGTAGGCCGGTGGGCGGCAGCCGCCCACCGGCCGAAGAGGACTGTCACATGTGGATGGCCGGGCCCGCGCTCTTGAGCTCGGCAGGCACGCCCGAGCGCAGGACCAGCAGGGCGAGCAGGCCGCCGAGGGCGAAGGTGCCCGCCGACCAGGTGAACGCCGCGCTGTAGCCGGCGAGGGTCGCCGCCACCTGGCTCTGGCCCTCCAGCATCGCCGCGGTGACCGCGTTGGCCGCGACCGTGCTGAACAGCGCCGTGCCGATCGAGCCGCCGACCTGCTGGATGGCGTTGACCGCGGCCGACGCCGCGCCCGAGTCCTGCGGGGCGACGCCCGCGATGGCCACGTTCATGCCCGAGGCCATCGTCAGGCCGATGCCCAGGCCCGCGACCAGCAGGCCGGGCAGCACGCCGGAGGCGTAGGTGCTGGTCTCGTCGAGCAGCGCCAGGTACCCGGTGCCCAGCGCGGCCACGACCATGCCGACCGGGATCATCACGCGCGGGCCGACGCGCGGCAGCAGGACCGTGGTCGCCGTGGTGGCCGACAGCATCAGCGTGCCGATCATCGGCAGGAACGCGAACCCGCTCTGCACCGGGCCGAACCGCAGGTTCTGCTGCATGTAGAAGGTGAGGAACAGGAAGATCACGAACATGCCCGCGACCAGCAGGAACATCGCCACGAACGCGCCGCCGCGGTTGCGGTTGGCCAGGATGCGCAGCGGCAGCAGCGGGTGGCTGACCCGGGTCTGGGAGTACCCGAAGGCCGCCAGCAGGACCACGCCCGCGGCCAGGAAGCCCAGCGTGCTGGCCGCGTCCCAGCCGTCCTGCTCGGCGTTGGCCAGGCCGTAGACCAGGGCGAACATGCCCGCGGTCGCGGTGGTCACGCCGATGAGGTCCAGCTTCGGGCGCTCGGTGGCCCCGCCCTTGCTCAGCAGGCCGATGCCGCCGACGAAGGCGACGCCCGCGAAGACCAGGTTGATGTACATGCACCAGCGCCAGTCGAGGTACTCGGTCAGCACGCCGCCGAGCAGCAGGCCGATCGCGCCGCCCGCCCCGGAGATCGCGCCGAAGATCCCGAACGCCTTGCCCCGCTCGGCCGGGTCGGTGAACGTGGTGGCCAGCAGCGACAGCGCCGCCGGGGCCAGCAGCGCCGCGAAGACGCCCTGCCCGACGCGCGCGGCGACCAGCACCTCGAAGTTCGCCGCCGCCCCGCCGACCGCCGAGGCGACCGCGAAGCCGACGACGCCCGCGAGGAAGGCCATCCGCCGCCCGAAGAGGTCGGCGATGCGGCCGCCGATGAGCAGCAGGCTGCCGAAGCTGAGCGCGTAGCCGGTGATCAGCCACTGCCGCTGCGAGTCGCCGAAGCCCAGGTCGAGCTGGGCGCTGGGCAGCGCGATGTTCACCACGGTGGCGTCGAGCACCACCATGACCTGCGCCAGCGCGATGACGGCGAGCACGAGCCAGCGCCTGCTGCTCGGCTGCTCGGTGGTGGGTGGTGGCGTCGCCACCACATCGGACAGAGTCACGTGTCCCCCAGGAAGCCGTCTGTGGATTCCAGAGCAAGCTACCAAGGAAGTGGAGAACGTGTCTCCGGATTTCTGGTAAGCTGCCCACGTGACCTCGGACACGCCCCTGCGCGCCGACGCCCGCCGCAACCGGGCGCGCATCGTCGCGGCCGCCCGCGAGGTGTACGCGACGCGGGGGATCGACGTGACGCTGGACGAGGTCGCCCGCGCCGCGGGGGTGGGGGTCGGGACGGTCTACCGCCGATTCTCCTCGAAGGAATCCCTGCTGGAAGCGGTGTTCGACGACGTGGTGTCCGAAGTGAACGCCCTGATCGACGCCGCGGCGGCCGAACCGGACGCCTGGACCGGCCTGGCCGGCCTGCTCACCGCGCTCGCCGAGCGCCAGGCCGCCGACCGCGGGCTCTTCCAGATCTGCTACCGCATCGAACTCGGCCACGCCGCCCGCATCGGCGAGCACTTCATGCCCGCCGTGGACTCCCTCGTCGCCCGAGCCCAGGCCCAGGGCACCCTGCGCCCCGACATCACCGGCGCGGACCTCGGTCCGCTCATGTCCGCCCTCGGCGCCATCTTCGACCTGACCCGCCCCATCGCCCCCGACCTCTGGCGCCGCTACTTCACCCTCCTGCTCGACGGCCTCCGCACCGGCGCCCCAACCCCCCTACCAGGCGCCTCCCCCCACTACGACGACCTCCGCAAGGCGATGGGCGAACGCCCCTGCTGATCACCCCAGCCGATCCACCACGGCCTCGGCCAGCCGATCGGCGGTGCCACAGGCCTCACTGCGCATGCTGGTCACCTCAACCCCAGCGCTATCCGACAAACCGACCACGACGACGCACCAGTTCTCGATGGCGGTCTCGGTAACCTGCACCCGCGCGGCAGGCTGTCCCCCGATGACCAGCGGTTCCACAAACCGCGGCAGCGCCCCACGATCCAACCCGTAGGCGTAGGCCAGCCGATCGGTCCGGGAGAACACCTGAACCTGCGCCTCGCCGCGACCCTCCAGCGAACAGGTCGGATTCTCCGGAACCACCGCACCCGAACTGGACACCCGCAGCCCCAACGCCTCCAACACCCCGGCCGGCACCAGACCGCACACCGTATCCACCGAGCTGTAGGCCGAAACATCCAGAGCGCGCTCGATGGGCGGCCGCACATCCGGAGCTGGCTCAACCGCCCCCGACCGCCCCCCGGAACAACCCGCGGCGATCCCGAGGAGGGCCACCACCAGCAACCGCTTCACAAGGCACCACTTAACCCTGCGCTTGATGTCGCTGTCCCGCCCCTCCTGCTCCTCAACCGTCCGTTTCCGCTCGCTCTCCACCTTCGCCTCGAACCCCGTGGGCGAGGTGGCGAGTGGTCTCGTTGCCCGCGATCAGGTGGTTGTTCGCGACATCGGCGGCGTCGTTGCCGTCGATCAGGTACGCGCCGGTCACGTCGGCCAGTTCCACGAAGGCGCCGAGGGAGGACTTCAGCGGCGCTTTAGGGTCGAAGTCGAGCACAGCGCCGAGGACCTTCGTACCGACCGCGAGGGCGAGCTTGTCGTCGCGCTTCTCCTGGTTGCTGATTTCCCGCAGCGCCGCTGCCTCGGTCTCCCGGCACAGCAGCAGGTGGCTGGTGCGGGCGTGGATGGCGAGGGCGTAGAAACCGCCGACGATGAGGTGGACCTTGTCGACCTCATCAGCCATCCGGTCGAGGTGGGAGCGGACGTTCTCGATCTTGCCGACGAGGGCGGCCTTCGCGTCGCCGTGCCAGCCGTCGAGGCGGGATTCGGCTTTGGCCAGCTCTTCGCGGGCGCCCTCGCCTTGGGCCAGTTGGGAGGACAGGGTGCGCATCCGCTCGAACTCCTCCGCGATGCGGGCGGGGTCGAGGCTGGTGATGGCCGTGACGTGATCGAGGCGGGCGTTGACTCCAGATGGCCAGCGAGGTGGTCGGTGACTCCGCCGTGCGCGGTGTGCGCCGTCGTGCTCGCTCCGCCCGGCTGGCCGCCGAACCCCTCGTGCGCCATCAGCACGCCCATCGGGGCGCGGATGTGTTCGGAGGCAGCGAGCCAGGTGCACGCTCGCCGCCTCCTGCGCCTCATCGAGCTGAACCGTGAACCCGCCTGCCATCGTCCCCCTCTTGATCGCCCCGCGGCAGCATACCGATCAAGAGTGCACTCAGTGCACGGCGTGGCACAGACCGTGAGAGGTGTGCGCGTGGCTGTTAACGCGCTTCTTGTGCCGTCATTTCGGCGGAATCTCCTGTTACAGCGTCACTTCAGCTCGGACGATGACTTCCCCAGCAACCGTCGCGCCACGATCAACTGTTGGATCTGTTGCGTGCCTTCGAAGATGTCCAGAATCTTCGAGTCCCGTGCCCACTTCTCCAGCAGCGACCCCTCGCCATACCCCACCGAGCCCGCCAGTTCCACGCACCGCAAAGTGATGTCGCTGCCGGAGCGGCCCGCCTTGGCTTTGGCCATCGATGCCTGCAGGGAGTTCGGCTTGCGGTTGTCGGCCATCCACGCGGCCTCAAGGGCCAGCAGGTAGGCGGCTTCCCAATCCGCCTCCAACTGCAGGAAGGTCGCCGAAGCCGCGGATTGCGTGAAGGCGGGGCGGTCGTAGTCGATCACCACGCCTGCTTCCTCCAACAAGCGGCGGGTTTCCTCCAAGGCCGCCCGGGCGACGCCGATGGCCATGGCGGCGACCAGGGGGCGGGTGTTGTCGAAGGTCTGCATGACGCCCGCGAAGCCCTGCTCGGTGTTGATCTCCGGGCTGCCCAGCAGGTTGTCCTTGTGCACGCGCACGTTGTCCAGGCGGAAGTGCGCGGTGTCGGAGGCGCGGATGCCGAGCTTGTGCTCCAGCCGCACCAGCTCGAAGCCCGGCGTGTCGCGGTCGACGACGAAGCTCTTGATCGCGGCCTTGCCCAGCGAGCGGTCCAAAGTGGCCCAGACGACCACGCAGTCGGCGCGTTCGCCCGAGGTGACGAAGATCTTCTCGCCGTTGAGCACGTAGTAGTCGCCGTCGCGGACCGCGGTGGTGCGGATGGCGCCGGAGTCGGAGCCGGTGTCGGGCTCGGTGATGGCCATCGCGGCCCACTTGCCCTCGTAGCGCTTGAGCTGCTCGTCGTTGGCCACCGAGGCGATCGCGGCGTTGCCGAGGCCCTGGCGCGGCATCGACAGCAGCAGGCCGACGTCGCCCCAGCACATCTCGATGGTGCCCAGCAGCAGTTGCAGGTTGCTGCCGTTGCGGTTGCCGCCGGACTTGCCGTCCGCGCCGCTGCGCCGCACTCCGCCCGCCCCGGCGCCGCCGCCCGCGGCCGACAGGCCGTCGAGCAGGGCGGCCAGCATGTCCAGCTCCTTCGGGTAGGTGTGCTCGGCCTGGTCGTACTTGCGCGAGTTGGGGCGGAAGAACTCCGCGGCGGCCTGGTGGGCCTGGTCGACCAGCTGCGCGAACTTCTTCGGGACCTCAAGGTTGATCATCGTCGTCTCCTTCCGCCCCCTAGACGAGGACGATCCCCTCGACCAGGCCGACCGCGCGCAGGTCGCGGTACCAGCGCTCCACCGGGTGCTCCTTGACGAAACCGTGCCCGCCCAGCAGCTGCACGCCGTCGTTGCCGATCTGCATGCCCTTCTCCGCGCACAGCCGCCGCGCCAGGCCCGCCTCCCGGGCGTAGGGCTTGCCCTGCTCGGCCCGGCTGGCCGCGCGGTAGGTGAGCAGCCGCATGCCCTCCAGCTCGATGCCGATGTCGGCGACCTTGAACGCCACGCCCTGCCGGTGGCTGACCGGCTCGCCGAAGGCCACGCGCTCGTTGACGTACGGGATCACGTAGTCCAGCACCGCCTTCGCCGTGCCCACCGCCAGCGCGCACCAGGCGATCCGCGACAGCCGGACGCACTCGGCGTAGACCTCGGCCGCGCCCCCGCCCAGCAGCGCCGACTCCGGCACGCGCACCTGGTCCAGGTGCAGCCTGCCCATCCCGGCCGCGCGCAGGCCCATCGCGGGCTCGGACTCGACGGACACGCCCGCGCTGCCGGACTCGACGATGAACAGCGCCGGTCCGCGGCCGTCGAGCTCGGCGGCCACCACGAACAGCTCGGCCTGCGCCGCCCGCGGCACCAGCGACTTCACCCCGTCGAGCACGAAGCCGCCGCCCGCGCGGTGGGCCTTGGTCCGCAGGGCGAACGGGTCGAACAGCGGGCGCGGCTCCTGCACGGCCAGGGCCGCGGCGGGCACGTCGTCGCCGACGAAGGCGGGCAGGTAGGTCGCCTGCTGGGTCTCGTCGCCCCAGAGGACCAGCGCCGTGCTGACCGCCGAGGGGGCCAGCAGCGCCACGGCCAGGCCCATGTCGCCGTGCGCGAGCGCCTCGGCGACCAGCACCCCGGTCACCGCGGAGCGCTCGGTGCCCAGCCCGCCCAGCGACTCGGGCACCCCGACCAGCGTCACCCCCAGCTCGGTGACCGCGGTCAGCAGCTCGGCGGGGGTCGCGCACGCGGCGTCGGCGGCCGCGGCGGCTGGGCGCACCTGCTCGGCGGCGAACTCGGCCACCGTCTCGACGATCATCTTCTGCTCGTCGTCGGGGGTGATGTCGAACAGGCCGCGCTCCTGGGCCGCGGGCAGCCGGGCGGGCTTGGCCAGCTTCTGCACCGCGGCGAACTGCCGGGTGGCCGCTCCGACGGCGGTGAACCCGGTGCGGGTGGCGGTGTAGACGCCCCTCTCCACCGGCTTGCGGAGGTTGAGCCGGTCGAGCACGGGAGCGCTCGCCAGCTTGTTCAACACCGCGAGCGCGGCGCCCATCGCGTCCCGCCGCGGCTTGGGTTTGGTGCCCGACATGGGTGCTCCCACCTCGATCGATCGCTTCCGACTCCGGCGTAACCTACTCCAGAGTAGCAATCGGGCTCAACCCGCTGCGCCGGGCGGGACGACGTTGAGCAGCGGGGCGCCCGCGATGTAGCGGTCGAGGTTGTCGGCGAAGAGGCGGACCAGCTCGTCCCGCCACCCCTTGATGTCCCCGGCCATGTGCGGGGAGATCACCACGTCGGGCAGGTCCCACAGCGGCGACGAGGCCGGCAGCGGCTCGTCGGCGAAGACGTTGAGCGCCGCGCCCGCCAGCGCGCCCGCGTCCAGGGCATCGATCAGGTCCGGCAGCACGATGAGCCCGCCGCGGCTGATGTTGACCAGCCGCGCGGTCGGCTTCATCGCCCGCAGCGCGTGCTCGTCGATCATCCCGGCGGTCTGCGGGGTCAGCGGGGTGGCCAGGATCACGTAGTCCGCGGCGGCCAGCGCCGCGCGCATGTCCGCCTGCGCGACGACCTCGCCGAGGTCGGGGTCGTGCGCGCGGGCGGCGCGGCCGACCGCCGCGACGGTCATCCCGACGGCCCGCAACTTGCGCCCGATCGCCCGCCCGATCGGGCCGGATCCGACCACGAGGGCGTGCGCGCCCGCCAGCCGCTCGGTCTCCCGGTGCGCCCACACCCGGCGCTGCTGGAGCCGCAGGGTGGCGGGCAGGTCCTTGGCGAAGGCCAGGACCAGGCTGAGCACGTACTCGGCCATCGGCTCGTCGAAGACGCCCCGCGCGCTGGTGACGGTGACGCCCGCGGCCTGCAGGCGCGGCACCGGCAGGTGCCGGGCGGAGGCGCCCGCCGCGTGGGCCCAGCGCAGGGCGGTGGCGGCGGGCAGCGCCTCGGCCAGCCCACCGGCCCGGCTGTCCCAGACGAAGAGCACGTCGGCGCCCGGGAGGGTGGCGCTGAGCAGGGGGCCGGTGCTGAAGCGGAGGGCGGCGCGCCGCTCCACCTCCGCCATGCGCGGTGGCCGGTCCGTTCCGTGCAGGACGACGACGACAGGTCGCCCGCTGCTGTCCATGTGGGGATTCCCCTGTTCGGGTGGCGTTGGGCAGGGCGGCGTCCGCCGCCACGCTAAGAATGGTGAACCGGCACTGTCAACGCGGCACAAATCGCCGCGGCGAACGGGCGAGCGGCGACGGCCGATCGGGCGAATCGAACCCGGACGGCCGGGTCGGCTCCCGTCTGCGTAGATCTCCACTGCTCCATCCGTGACCCGCCGTCACCCATTTGGGCGATATCTGACCGGCGGGTGCCGAGCGTGCAGCCGGATCGTGTCTTCGATCTTGCCTGTTGCCCTCCACTGTGGATTTCCTTGTCGGCGACGAGCTGCGGATTCGTTGCGGTTGCGCGGAGTTCCGGGTCTTTGGGCCCGAGCTGCCTGCCGTGCGCGCAGCGTGCTCCCTAGGGCCGTTAGGCCCTGTCGGGTGTGACGTTGAATACGAAACCATCGGCACCATGCGGCGGAGATGCCTCTGGTGCCAGGTGGGTCACCCGGCTACCATCACTCTCCGTCAAGGCCACCATCGCATCCGACCGTCCCGGCTGCGGCCCCGGTGCGCCGACAGTTCATCTTCCGGCCCGCCTCGCGCGCGCCGACCTTCAGGGGGCACCTGTGAGCGCAACGCATGGCCCGGACTCGGCGGAACCGGCCCGCACCGACGCAGTGTTCGCCCGCCTGAAGACCGCGGCCTTCCACGAGCTGGTCGAGGCGTCGCTGCGCGGCGACGCCGCGGCCCGCCAGACCCTCTTCGCCTGGATCCACCCGGCCATCGTGCGCTACTGCCGCGCCCGCATCGGCCGCACCGGCTCGGCCTACTCCTCCGCCGACGACGTGGCCCAGGAGATCATGCTGGCCATCCTCGGCGCCCTGCCGCGCTACGCCGACGACCGCGAGTCCTTCCTGCCCTTCGTCTACGGCATCGCCGCGCACAAGGTCGCCGACTTCTACCGCCGCTCCGGCCGCGACCGCTCCGACCCGGTCGCCGACCTCCCCGACGTCGCCGACGCCGGTCTCGGGCCCGAGCAGCTCACCCTGCGCGGGGAGATGCGCGCCCGGCTCAGCACCCTGCTCGACAGCCTGGCCCCGCGCCAGCGCGAGATCCTCGTGCTGCGCCTGGTCGTCGGCCTCTCGGCGCAGGAGACCGCGGTCGCCATCGGCCTGACCGCGACCGCGGTGCGGGTCGCCCAGCACCGGGCCCTCAGCCGCCTGCGCGGCTCGCTGACCGCCGCCGACTGGCTGTAGCGGCTAGCGGGCGCTGGCCCGCAGGTAGAGCTGGACCTCCACCCGCCCGGGCTCGGCGACGGCCTCCACCGCGTGCAGGCGGTCGACGGTGAAGCCCGCGTCCTCCACCACCTGGCGCAGGGCCTCCGGCGGGTAGGCCGAGACCGTCGTGGGCGCGCCGAGGAAGTTCACCGGGAAGGTGTCGAAGTCGCCCTGGACCATGCTGATGAGCAGCAGGCCCGGGCCGGTCAGCTGGTTCCGCAGGGCGCGCAGCGTGGCCTCGATGTCGGCCTTGGGCAGCATCAGCAGCGCGAAGAACGCCACCGCGGCGTCGAAGGCGCCCAGGTCGGAGACGTCGCGCAGGTCGCCGAGGCGGTAGTCGGCGCCCGGGGCCTGCTCGTGGGCCAGCTCCAGCATCACCGGCGACTCGTCGACCGCGACCACCGACATGCCCGCGTCGACGAGCTGCCGCGCGGTGGGCAGCCCGCTGCCGCACCCCAGGTCCAGCACCCGCGCCCCCGGGCGCAGCTGCTCGATCAGCCAGGCCACCTCGCCGATCTGGGTGTCCCGCTCGACGAACGACTCGTCGTAGCGGCGGCCGATGAGGTCGAAGGCGGGAACGTTGTCCGTCACGCGGACAGCATGCCGGGGCCGGGTGCGCCGGTCCAGTGGGACCGGGCCGGGGCAGCCGAGGCTGCCGGTCGCGCGGGCGTCGTCCGAAATAGACCGATTGGCCGCCCGCCCCGCAGGCTGCCCGTGCCCTCGTTGGTCGGTGGCACGCGCGTTCGATAATGTCGGCAGGGCCAGGTCGGGGCCTGGGGAACCGCTATCACGAGAGGTGCCTGGTCATCGAAACGGGTCAGCTGGTCGCCGGCCGGTACCGCCTGCTGGAGACCATCGGCAGCGGCGCGATGGGCGTGGTCTGGCGCGCCCGCGACGAGCGGCTGGAGCGCGTGATCGCGATCAAGCAGCTGATCATCCGCCCCGGCCTCACCCCGGCCAAGACCGAGGAGGCGCGCAGGCGGGCCATGCGCGAGGCGCGCATCGCCGCGCGGCTGCACCACCGCAACGCCGTCGCCCTTCTCGACGTCGCCGAGCACGACGGCGACCCGTGCCTGGTCATGGAGTTCGTCAACGCGCGCAGTCTCTCGGCGGTGATCGCCGAGCGGGGCACGCTGCCGCCCGAGCAGGTCGCCGCGATCGGCTCGCAGGTCGCCGCCGCCCTCGCCGCCGCGCACGCGGCCGGGATCGTGCACCGCGACGTCAAGCCGGGCAACATCCTGATCGACGACCAGGGCACGGTGAAGATCACCGACTTCGGCATCTCCAAGGCCACCGGCGACCACACCATCACCACCGACACCGGCGTGCTGGCGGGCACCCCCGCCTACCTGGCCCCCGAGCTGGCCCGCGGCCAGCAGCCGACGACGGCGTCGGACGTGTTCTCCCTGGGCTCGACGCTGTACCACGCGCTGGAGGGCACCCCGCCCTTCGGCCTCAACCCGAACCCGCTGGCGCTGCTGCACGCCGTGGCCAACGGCGACGTCAAGCCGCCGCGCAACGGCGGGCACCTCACCAGCACGCTGATGGCGCTGCTGCGGACCGACCCGGCGGAGCGGCCGACGATGGAGGAGGCGGCCACCACCCTGGCCGTGCCCACCGCGCCGCTGGTGCTGCCGACCACGCCCGCCGCGATCGAGCGGACCGTGCCCGCGCGCCGCACCCCGCCGCCGGTCCAGCGGCCCGCGCCGCCGCCGCAGCAGACCCCGCCGCCGGTGCCCGTCGCCGCGGCCCCGGCCGCGCCCCGCCGCGGCGTGCTGGTCGGCGCGGCCGCCGTCGTCGCCGGGCTGGCCGCCGCCGTCGTGCTGGTGCTCAGCTCCCAGGGCGACGGCACCACCGCCAACCCGAACACCGAGACCCGCACGGTGACGGTCAGCAACTCCCCGACCGAGGAGCCGACGACCACGACGGCCACGCCGATCGCGGGCGCGTCCAAGGTCACCGACTACCCCGCCGCGGGCCGGGCGATGATCGCCTTCTACCTCAGCAGCACCCCGATCGAGCAGCGCTGGGCGCTGCTGACCCCCAACGCCCAGGCGAGCTTCGGCAGCATGGCCGAGTTCGAGGCGTACTGGTCGCAGTACAAGTACGTGGCCTCCCAGGGCGCCCGCGTCGTCGGGCACAACGACGACGGCTCGGCCAACGTCACCGCCACGGTCACCCTGACCAAGGGCGACGGGCAGAGCACCGCGCCCAAGACCGTGCGCATGGTCAACCTCGGCGGCAAGCACCTGATCGACTCCGACCCGCGGGCCTGATCGATTGCGCGGGGCGGCCCGCGGTGGGAGCGTGGTGCCATGCCGCTGATGCCTGTCACCGACTCGATGTTCCTGCTCGGCGAGTCGCGCGAGCATCCGCTGCACGTGGGCGGGTTGCAGCTGTTCGAGCTGCCGCCGGGGGCCGAGCCCTCCTACGTCAACGACGTGCACAAGTCGCTGATCGAGGTCGACGAGCTGCGGCCGCTGTTCCGCAGGCGCCCGCGCGGCCCGGTGAACTCCGTCGGCCAGATGGTCTGGACCAATGATGACCTGCTGGACCTGGAGTACCACGTCCGGCTGTCCGGGCTGGCCTCCCCCGGGCGGGTGCGCGAGCTGCTGGAGCTGGTGTCGCGGCTGCACGGCTCGCTGCTGGACCGGCACCGCCCGCTGTGGGAGTCGCACCTGGTCGAGGGCGTCGAGGGCGGGCGCTTCGCCGTCTACACCAAGATCCACCACGCGCTGCTCGACGGCGTGTCCGCGCTGCGGATGATGCGCGAGGCGCTGTCGGAGGACCCCGCCGAGCGCGGCCTGCGCCCGCCGTGGGCCGAGGTCCCCGGCGCCGAGCCCGCCGACCGCCGCGCCGAGCCCGACCCGGTGACCGGCCTGGCCGCCGCGGCCAGGGTGGTGCGGGAGGTCGTGGGTCTCGGCCCGGCCGTGGTGCGCTACCTGAACCAGGCGTTCGCCGAGCAGGCCGCGGCCCTGCCGTTCGAGGCCCCGCGCTCGATGCTCAACGTCCCCATCACCGGCGCCCGCCGCTTCGCCGCCCAGGGCTGGCCGCTGGAGCGGGTGCGCGCCGTCGGCGAGGCGGCCGACGCGACGGTCAACGACGTCATGCTGGCCATGTGCGCGGGCGCCCTGCGCGAGTACCTCGGCGAGCAGGGCGCGCTGCCCGACAAGCCGCTGATCGCCGCCGTCCCGGTGTCCCTGCGCGGCGACGAGACCGCCGACGGCGGCAACGCGCTCGGGCTGATCCTGTGCACGCTGGCGACCGACCTCGCCGACGCGGGCGAGCGGCTGGTCACCATCTCCGACTCGATGCAGCGCGGCAAGGACTTCTACCGCGGCATGAGCCAGCTCCAGATCACCGCGCTGAGCGCGATCCCGTTCGCGCCGCTGGCCGTCGCCCTGCTGCCGGGCGCGCTGCGGCTGACCCCGCCGTCGTTCAACCTGCTGATCTCCAACGTGCCCGGCCCCCAGCAGCCGTTGTACTGGAACGGCGCGAAGATGGTCGGCCTCTACCCGGTCTCGATCCCCTACGAGGGCCAGGCGCTCAACATCACGGTCACCAGCTACGCCGGGAGCCTGGAGTTCGGCCTCACCGGCTGCCGCCGCAGTGTGCCGCACCTGCAACGGCTCCTCGGCCACCTGGACACGGCCCTGGCCGAGCTGGAGAAGGCGGTGCTGTAGGGGCCCGCAAACGCCGACGGCACGGCTCGCGTGAGCCGTGCCGCCTCCTGGAAACCCCGCTCAGCCGCTCTTGCGGCGGAACTGGCGCTTGCCGCCCACCCGGCTGTGGGCGTCGTGGACCTTGGAGCCGGAGTTGAGGTGCTTCTCGCCCTCCGTCGCCCGGGCGTTCTTGCGGGCCAAGGCGGCCTTGAAGCGCTCGCGGACGTCCTCGGGCTGGGGCTCGACCTCGGTGTCGGCTGTGGTTTTCGGTGTTTCGGCCATGGGGACCTCCCGAGCGTCGCGGCTGTGGCCCCAGCCTGGCACGGCTGCGCTGATCGGTCGACTCGTTTACGCCCGCTCGGCGCGTGACTTCAGTCCCTCCGCCTCCATCGCCAGGTAGCGGTCGGTCAGGCCCGCGGTCAGCCTGCCCACGAGCGCGCCCAGCCACCCCTCCTGGCGCAGCCGCAGCGTCACCTTGCTGCCCTCGCCGTGCGGCTCGACCAGGTGCACCGCGGTGGTCCGCACGCCCGGCCCGGTCGCCACCCACGTCCACGAGCGGCCCTCGGTCAGCTCCGTCGCCGTCCACACCGTGGTCGGCAGCTTCGGCTGCTTGATGCGCACGCGCGTGCCCACCGCCAGCGGGCCGGGGTCCAGCCGGGTGGCCGACACCACCGACGCCGTCCAGTCCGGCCACTCCTCCACCCGGGTGAAGATGGCCCAGACGCGCGCCGGATCCGCATCGATCAGGACGTCAGCGGTGAACTCCATGCCGGTCAGCATAGGGACCGCGATGATCGTCTCCGGCGTGCAACCACTATCCTCCCTGCGCGGAGGACTTACGGTGAACCTGCTCGACCACATCGCATCCGTGGCGGCGCTGGCGGGGCGCCCCTGGCACGATCACGCCGCGCTCGCGGCCGACGAGCACCTGCGCTTCGAGTGGTACCGGGACGCGGTGCCGCAGGACGAGGCCGCCTTCCTCCGGCTGGTCCTGGCCGACCCGGACCAGGAGATGGCGATCGCGGCGGTGGTCGCGCGCATCGATGAGCGGGCCAGGTCGAGCCTGGACTTCCACGACTGGGCCGACCGGGTCGAGCCGGTGTGCGCGCACGTGGACTTCGTCCGCCGCAGGCTCGCCGAGTGGCGCCTGCTGCTCGACGCCTTCGCCGGGCGGCCGGTCGACTCCGCGGCCGTGCTCGCCGCCTCCGACTGGGCCCAGCGCAAGCTGGCCGCCGTGGTCGACGGCGAGCTGCTGGTGCTGCTGGCCGAGCACGGTCGGACCCGCCGCGTCCGGGCGCTGACCAGGGTGCCCCGACCGGCCCGCCCCCGAACGGCGCATTGACCGGCCTTGACCGATCCGGCCCTGTTACGGCCGCCCCCGCGCCCGCGATGTGCAGCGCATGGCCCCAAGATCACTTCTCCTGGTGCTGGCGCTGGTCGCCTCGTGCGCGGTGGAGGGCCGGGACGCGGGGACGTGCACCGAGCACCGCTGTGAGCTGACCGTCTCCGGCTCCCCGACGCTGGAGGTGCTCGACCGGCGCATCAAGGCCGTGGTGGCGGGCGGGGCGGTGCGCGTCTCGGGCGCGGGTGTCGACGTGACGCTCAATCCGGGCGAGGCGGCGCTGGTCGACGGCGTGCGCGTCGAGGTGGGCTCGGTGACCGACGGGACGGCCCGGCTGGTCATCACCGACTGAACGCATACCGGACGGTAGGCGACCTGGATCTTGGTCCATAGGACCGGTCCATAACATGTGCGCATGGAACTGGAGTTCCGGCATCTGCGGATCCTGATCGCGGTGGCGGACGAGGGCAGCATCACCCGCGCCGCCGCCGCGCTCGGGATGTCGCAGCCCTCGCTGACCGCGCAGGTGCAGCGCATCGAGCGGGCGCTGGGGGCGCCGCTGTTCGAGCGCGGGCGCGGCGGCGTGGTGCCGACCGGCTTCGGGCGCACCGTGCTGTCCAAGGCGCGGGCCGTGGTCAGCGAGATGGCGGGCCTGCAGACCGTCGCGCCGCCCGGGTCGGGCACGGCGGGCGGGGTGGAGCTGCACCTGGGCTGCTACCCGGGCGCGCTGGCCTCGGCCGTGGTCCCGCGCCTGGTCGCCGCGCACGACGACCCGCTGCGCGTGCACGTGCACAGCGACCCCAGCGCGGCCGACCTGCTGGCCAGGGTGCGCGCCGCCCGGCTGGACGCGGCGGTCGTGGTGGAGCCCGTCGGCTTCGAGGTGACCCCGCCCGACGGGCTGCTGCGCGAGGTCGTCGTGCCCGTCGAGCCGCGGTTCGTCGCCCTGTGCGCCGATCACCCGCTGGCCGCCGAGGACGAGGTCGACCTGGCCGCGCTGGCCGACGAGAACTGGATGGTCGACCCGCACGTCGACGCCGGGATGCTGGCCGCGCTGCGCTGGGCCTGCGGCGAGGCGGGGTTCGAGCCGCGGATCAGCCACGAGATCAGCGACGCCAGCTCGGCGCGGGAGTTCATCGTTACCGGGCAGTGCGTCAGCCTGGCCCAGCCGACCTCGCTGGAGGGCCGCGGCCTGGTGGTGCGCCCGCTGCGCGGCGACCCGATCACCGTGCGGCTGGACCTGGCCTGGCGGCGGCCGTCGCCGGTGGAGCCCGCCCTGCTGCGCAAGCTCATCGCCGAGTCCTACCTGGCCCTCACCACCCGCAACCCCAGTTACGCCCGGTGGTGGGACGAGAACGGCGTTACGCTGACCTGAGGCGTGCCGCACACCCGACCAGTCCACGATAGACGGTCTTCGCACCGGGAGTCCGCATGGGAGCCGAGTCCGATCCGCGCACACCGCTGCAGCGGCGGCGCTGGGCGCGGACGGCGGGCGGGCTGCCCGCGATCGGCGCCTCCGGCCCGGATCCGACCCCGGTCGACGACGTGCTCAGCCAGCTCGACACCACCTGGGACGAGCGGCTCACCCGGCTCAGCCAGCACGACCGCGTGCACGTCGGCGCCACGATGACGGCGGTGTCCCGGCAGGTCCTGCGCGCCGAGGCCGACGGCCCGGACCGCTGGGTCCTGGTCATCTCGGCCGACGAGCCCGACCGGCCCCTGCCGGAGGTGCGCCCGCTGCGCAACTGCGCGCTCGGGCGGGTCGCCGCGGACCCGGAAGCGGGGCTGATGGTGGCCGAGCTGCTGTTCGACCGGCCGCTGGCGCGCGGTGAGACGGTCATCACCGAGCACGAGGTCGTCGACGTGCCGATGGCGGACGGCTCCTACGAGCGCAAGTTCCGCCTGCCGGTGCGCGAGTTCGTCCTGGAGGTCGGCTTCGACCAGGAGCCGGAGTTCTGCGAGCAGTACACGCGCGACGACCGGGGCATCGAGGACAGCAGACCGGCTGCGCTCGACCGGGGACGGACCGTGCACGGGGTGGCGCTGAACTTCGGTCCCGGGTGCTACGGGTTCCGCTGGGGCTGAGCGTCGTTCACGGTTTCCAGTCCCGGCTTCCGGAGCTGGTCGGGCGGCGTATTCGAGGCAGTTAACAGTTGTTATTGCCGAAGCGGTTGCCGGAAGGCGCAAGTTGCGGGGAATATGGGTGCCGGACGGTGCCTCAGGCCGTGCAGGGTCGGCCGCGGGGACACCACCGTCCAGTCTCACCGCAACGCGCCCGCGGCCGGGACACCGCGGGCAGCGCCCTCGCACGGTGAGCGTTCGGGCCCCGGGTCGGCTTCATGCCGCTCCCGGGGCCCTTTGCCGTCTTGTGTCCAGTTTGTCCGTCGTCAGTCTTCAAGCTGGGGCCGCTCCACCCGCTCCAGGATGACCTCGCTGCCGTGGGCCGCGGCGCTGAGCTGGGCGAACGTCGGCAGCAGCTCGGCGGCCTCGCGGACCTGCTCGGGGTGGCGGGCCAGCCACCAGACCGCGGCCTTGCCCGGGTCGGCCAGCACCTCGTCGGTGAGGTAGGCGCGCGCGGCCTGCTCCAGCTCGCGCTCGTGGTCGCGGAGCTGCTTCTCCTTGCGGAGGTCCTGCAACCGCTTGAGCCGCTCGGCGTCCTCGTGCGGCACCGCCAACCCCACCTCCTCCGCCCACGCCGTGATCTGCCCCGTCCGATCCGCCAGCTGCGCCCCCAGCTCCGCGGCGAGCCGCACCTGCACCCCCTCGGGATCCATCGGCGACCCCTGCACGGTCACCTGCCGCGCCCGCTCCAACACCGCGTGCACCGCAAGCCCGCGCGGATTGGCGTGCTGCGGTAGCGGACCGTTGGGGCGCCAGTACACCTTGCAGGAGAGCGTGAACCGGTAGTACGGCTCGGCGCTGTCGACCGGGATCGCAGGCACGTGGTGCTCCTCCCGCGGCGGCTCCACCACCGCCTGCGGCGCCTTCATCTGCCGCTCCCGCGCCGCCTCCACCCGCAACGCCATCTGCTCCCGCTGCACCCCGATCTGCCGAACCACCCCCACCGCCCCCGCCACGGCGACGGCCAACGCCACCAACATCACCCAATCGGGCACCGCGAGCACCGCCCACGCGAGAAACGGCACCACCAACGCCACAGCCACCACGGCCGCAGGCGCCCACCACCGAGCAGCGTCATCCACTCTGCCTGACTACCTCGTCCCCACCCCCGCCAGATAGCCCCATCCGGCCCATTCCCTCCGACAGCCCCCACCCCGCTGAGCCGATCGGGTGCCGCACCTGCAACCCACCAACCCACCCCACCGCGATCCGATACGAAGATCAGGAAAGGGGGGACCCACCATGACGAGCCCGCGCGAGAGCTTCGACCAACTGGGGATGGTGGCGGCGTGGAGCCTGCCGTACCTCACCTACCTGCTGGAACAGGCAGGCAGCCGCCGGCGCGTCGACGGGCGGGGATGAGCGGCCGTGGGTCCTTGTGGGCCCGATGGCGGCGCCCGCGCGGGCTGGTCGGGCTGGCGGCGCTGGTGCTGGTGCTGGCGTCCTGCTCCGAATCCGAGCCGCCGCCTCCCGCGCAGACGATCACCCCGCAGCCGGTCCCGCTCACCTCGGTCCCGCGCGTGGACGAGCCCATCACCGTGGACGCATGGGTGGGCAAGCCGTGCGCTCTGCTCACCGAGCCGGTGCGGCTCGGCCCACCGGACCACCCGGAGACCTTCGATTCGAATGCTGCGCCGATTCACCGTGGGCGTCTCGGCAGGCCAGGGCTTGCGGTTCACGCAGACGCCCATGCTGCCTGCGGGCGGGAACCGGTGCCTGCTGTCGGCACGGGCGCAGGAAGCGGTCCTGCGCTCGCTGGTGAAGGGCCGAGCGTGACCGGCGGCCGGGGCTGGTCGGCTCTGCTGCCGACTGACACGCACGTCTCGCCGGAGGACTTTCCGCAGCCGGCTACCGCGCTTGAGCCGATCGAGTGCAATGCGTCGGAAACCACGCCGCGGCCCCGAGCCGTCTTGCTATCCAAGATCACGGGAGGGTGGCGATGACACAACCCGAGATGGGCTTCCGAGCCGACCTCGACGAGCTGGCCCTGGTGGCGACCTGGCGGCTGCCGCAGGTGGCGCTGATGTTCGACTTCCAGGCCGACCGCCTCACCGGGTACGAGGGCGTCAACGCGCCCGACGGCTGGTCCGGCCTGCTGAACAACAGCTTCCACCACTTCATCGGCGCGCTGCGCGACCGGGCCCGGGATGGCGCCGAAGCCGTCCGCGCCACCGGCGAGGCCCTGCAGGACGTCGTCGCCCTCTACCGACGCGCCGATGGGCAGGAATAGCCCGTGGACGTCGACTGGCCCAGCGACCAACCGCTGTTCGACCTCATCGCGCAGACGGCGGCCGAGGCCGGGGAGCTGATGGCCGACCCCGGCGCGGCGATGGACCTGGACCACCGGCTCTACGGGCTGGCCAGCACGATGCTGTCCGTCTCCCCGACCGTGGTGGTGGAGCTGTTCGACGCCATCGCGGCGAACGCGCACGAGGACACCCACGCGATCACCGCGGCCGCCTTGCGGGCCGTCGACGATTCGCTGGGGGACTGGGACGGCACGGCCGCCCAGGCGTTCAAGGAGCACATGTCCAACGTCCGCGAGTTCGCCACCGCCCAGCGCGAGCACACGGGCGAACTCCTCAAGTACCTCATCGCGGCCTACCTGCTCGCCACCAACGCCAGGGACGACCTGCACGCGCTGATGAGCGAGTGGCTGTCCGTGTCCCGGAAGTTCCGCGCCGACGAGGAGGAGCAGCGCGTCGACCTCGCCGTCAAGATCGGCGCGGTGCTGATCGCGGGCGCGCTCGCGATCCCCAGCGCGGGCGGATCGCTGGCGATGGCGGGGATCGCGGCGGGTGCGGCTGTCACCGCGACTGCCGAGGTCGTCACCGCGCTGGGCGGCACGACGCCCGAGGAGGTGTACGCCTCGGCGGGCAACGCCATCGTGAAGCTGGGCGAGCGCTACGACGACGCCGTGCGGGCGCTGCGCATGAAGATGGACGGCTACCTGGGCTCGATCGTGTCGGGCAGCCCGCACATCCTCCGGCCGCTGCCCTCGTCGACCGATGTGGACAGCCCGGACTTCCGCTACGAGAACTTCTACAGCGATCTCCGCCCGACTCCGGCCTTCAGCGCCGACGTCGCCCGCGAGCGCGAGCGCTACGTCGCGGAGAAGAACTCGACGGACAACCCGATCGGACGTGTTCTCGGCGGTGATGACGGTGCGGGCTAGGTGGGTGTGGGTGGTGGCGGTCCTGGTCGCCAGCGCGGGCTGCGCGGACCGGAGCACGCCGCCGTCCGGGGCTCCTGCGCCGCCTGCGACGAGCAAGCCGCCGAGCACCGCCCCGGCGGTGGCTGACCCGATCGCCCTCGGCGGCTGGGCGGACGACCCGTGCGGCCTGGCCGAGCAGCGCATGACGATGGAGACCGCCGACCACGGCATGATCACCGCCACCGCGACCCGCGCCTCACCGACGGTGTGCGTCTGGCAGTGGAAGGAGATCCCGCGCCGGCTGGAATTGGAGGTCTTCCCAACCACGGACGTCCTGGCCGCGGAGTACGACGCCGCCGACTTCACCACCTACACCTGGTGGGCCTTCCCCGCCACCTTCGGCTACCCAGCCGTCCAGCACATATCCGACGAGAACACCTGCCGGTGGACGATCGGCCTGTCGGACACCCAGGGCCTCCAGATCCGCCAAACCATCCCCGCCACCTACGGCTTCAGCTCCCCCTGCGCCCGCATCGGCCAAGTCGAAGCCCAAGCCCTCCGCACAATCGTCGAGCGCCCGAGGTAGCACCAGGAGGTCGCTGCGCTGCCTCGCCCGAGGCGGAGAAGCCTCGCGGACTGGCGTGCTGCGATAACGGTCGTTAGCGCGTCAGTACATCCCCATCGGATAGCTCCATCCTGCGCATTTCGCACGGCCGAGCACCCCGTTGGGCCGAACGGGTGCCGCACCTGCAAGCCCGCCCGCCACCCTGGCCCGGTCCGATACGAAGATCGGGAAAGGGGGAGTCACCATGACGAGCTACCGGGCCGACCTCGACCGCAGGCGCAACGGCGGGGCCGGGATGCGTGAGCGGTCGGTCCTGGTGGCGGCTCTTATGGCTGCGCTCGCCGCTTGTTCGAGCCCCGCACCGCAGCCCAGCCCCTCCCCACCGGTTCCGCTCACCTCGTCTCCAGCGGTCGACCGGCCGATCTCCCTCGGCTCGTGGGTCGCCGATCCCTGCGGTCTGCTCACCTCGCCGATCCGCATCGGCTTTGATGGGCCTGCTGCGGAGGTCGGGCAGGCGCAGGGTTCGGTCTGCGTGTTCACGTGGCCGGGGGAGCCGTACCGGGTCGAGGTGGAGCTCTTCGACGGCGAGGACGTCTTGGGGGCTGAGTACGCCCGGGCGACTGAGGACCGGTTGGTGTGGATTCCTGACATGCGGGTCTGGGGTTTCCCGGCCATCGGCTACGCGGAGGCGGATGTCCTGTGTCGACTCACTGTCGGGGTGGGGGAGCGGCAGGGGGTGCAGTTCCGCCAGTCGCCCATGCAGCCCGTCGACAGCGACGATCGCTGCGAGTTGAACCGCAAGGTGCAGGAAGAGGTCATGCAGGCGCTCGTCCGAAGCAGGCGGTGACAGCAGCGAACCTCCCCAGGGCTACCCCGCGAACAGGGTCGCCGGGCGGCCGCCGGTCGGGGCGGTGTGGCTGTGGAGGCCGGTCGGGGTGCTGATCAGGAGGGTGTCGGTGGTGATGCAGCAGCCTGTGGGGGTGGGGACGGGGATGGTGGGGGCGGGGGCGGTCATGCGGTGGATGCCGGTGGGGAGGGCGGCCCAGAGGTGGCCGGAGCGGTCGACGGCCAGGGAGGTGGCGGGGGTGGGGGAGAGGGGGACCGGCTGGGACAGGTGGCCGTTGGGGAGGTCGTAGGGGTGGGCGTGGATGCCGGTGGGGGTGGCGCGGTAGAGGGTGGTGGCGGCGGGGTTCCAGGCCAGGGCGAGGGTGGGGCCCTCGGCGGCGGTGTGGAGGCGGCCGGTGAGGTCGGCGCGGAGCAGGGCGGTGGGGGTGGCCAGCCAGAGGCGGCCGCCGGGGTCGCAGGTGAGCAGGGTGGCGGCGGGCCAGGGGGTGGGGGTCTGGCGGCCGTCCCGGCGCAGGTGCAGGACCTGGGTGGGGGTGGCGACGAGCCAGCCGGTGCGGCAGGGCAGGGCGCTGAGCGGGCGGCCGTCGACGGCGTAGGCGGCGACCTGGCGGAGCGCGCCCGCGGTCAGGCGGCCGACGCGCAGGCGTTCGGCGGTCTGGTCGAGCCAGGTCACCTGCTGGCCGCACCACACCGGCGCGCGGGCGGGTCCGGCGAGCGAGTGCGCGGTCGTGGTCATCGTGGCACCCCCAACTGGTCCAAACCAATCTGGAGGACCGGCCGCCCGCGCGCAAGGGGTCAAAGGGCCGCCAGTGCGGTCCGGATGCGCTCGGCGTAGTCCTCGGCGGGGTGCTCGGCGTCGTAGCCGACCCGGGGGCCGAGCCAGAAGCGCAGTCCGTCCCGCGGATTGCGCGGGATGACATGCAAGTGCATGTGCGGAACCGACTGGCTAACGACATTATTGAGCAGCACCAACGAGCCCGCCGAACTCGTTGCCGATTCGATGGCGCGCTCCAGGCACTGGGCACGGAGGAAGAAGTCGGCCACCCGATCGGCCGGGAGGTCGCTCATCCGGAGCACGTGGAGTTTGGGAATCAGCAGCGTATGGCCTCGGAACAGCGGTCGGTGGTCCAGGAAGGCGATCGTCCGATCATCCTCATGGACGACCGAAGCCCCCAGATCGCCGCTGATGATTCGGCAGAACGCGCACGCACCCGACACTTGTTTCGCCACCTGGCACTCCCATCCGAATCCGCCTGGGCACAATGGTGCCCGTGACCGTTCCAGACACGCCGTACGAGGTGCGCCGGACGCCCACCCAATACCGCGCCAGCCGCCGCATCGAGCGCATCCTCGACGCCGCTTCCCGCGTGGCCGCGGAGAAGGGCTTCTCGGGCACCACGACCGCGGACATCGCCAAAGCCGCCAAGGTGTCCATCGGCTCTGTCTACCGCTACTTCCCCGACAAGCTCGCGGTCATGAAAGCGGTGCACGGCCGCAACTCGGTGCGGTACCGGGAACTCGTGCGGGAGGCGACGAAGGAACTCGGCGACGGCGACTGGCGCGCCGCGGTCGACCGGTCCTTCGCCATCTACGTCGACATGTGCCGCACCGACGACGGGTTCCGGGCCGTGAGCAAGGCGGGGCTGGCCGCGACGGAGCTCGACGAGAACGGCGGCCCGGAGGACCCGCTGGCCGACACGCTCTCCGACCTGCTGGTCGACCGGTTCGGCTTCGCCGACACCGCCGACCTGCGCACCGCGCTGCTGCAGTGCGTCACGGTCGGCGACGTGCTCACCCGGCTGGCCTTCCGGCTGGTCGACGCGGGCCACCAGGACACCCTGGCCAAGACCCACCGGATCATCGTCGACCTCGTCGCCGAGCACGCGCCGGACTAGGGGCGGGTGGCGGGGCGGCGCCGCAGGGTCGGCGGACGCCGCCCCGCCCCTCCCTTTGTTCGTGCTTGCAACAAAGCGAGCGAGGGCGTTCCCGGCGCGGGTACCGCCTTCCGGTGGCATGCCGAACAGCATTCGATGGGAGCGCTCCCGGAGGGGCTTCGGGCGAATCGGCGGCGGCTTCCCGACCGATCCCGCGCACCTGCGGTTCAGCGACCGGCCCGCAGCGTGCGACCTGGGGTGATCCTGGCGTCCCGACCACAACTGGAGACGCGGATGAGCCGGATCGCCACGCTCGCCGTGCACGCGGGCCGCGAAGACCTCGCTGGCCTGGGCGCGCACGTGCCCCCGATCGACCTGTCCACCACCAACCCGGTGCCCGACCTGGCCGCCGGGGCCGCCGCCTACGACGCGCTGGCGGGCGGCGGCGTCCCGCCCGCCGAGGGCGGCCTGGTCTACCAGCGGCTCTGGAACCCCACGGTGGCCCGCTTCGAGGCCGCGCTGGCCCGCCTGGAGAACACCGAGGCGGCCGTGGCGTTCGCCTCCGGCATGGCCGCGCTGTCGGCCTGCCTGCTGGCCGCCCGCGCCGAGGGCACGCCGCACGTCGTCGCCGTCCGGCCGCTCTACGGCGGCTCCGACCACCTGCTGGCGGGCGGCCTGCTCGGCACCGAGGTCACCTGGGCCGAGCCCGACGGGGTCGCCGCGGCGATCCGCCAGGACACCGGGCTGGTGCTGCTGGAGACCCCGGCCAACCCGACGCTGGAGCTGGTCGACATCGCCACCGTCGTCGCCCAGGCCGGGGCGGTGCCGGTGGTGGTCGACAACACCTTCGCCACCCCGGTGCTCCAGCGGCCCGCCGAGCACGGCGCGGCGCTGGTGCTGCACTCGGCGACCAAGTATCTGGGCGGCCACGGCGACGTCATGGGCGGCGTCGTCGCCGCGTCGGCGGAGTGGGCCGCGCGGCTGCGCCGCGTGCGCGCGGTGACCGGAGGGCTGCTGCACCCGCTGGGGGCCTACCTGCTCCACCGGGGGTTGCAGACCCTCCCCGTTCGGGTGCGCGAGCAGCAGCGCACCGCGGCGTCGCTGGCGGCGTGGCTGGCCGAGCACCCGCTGGTCGAGCGCGTGCACTACCCGTCCGGGCCGCTGATCGGCCCGCAGATGGCCGGTCCGGGCGCGATGGTGGCCTTCACCGTCGCAGGCGGATTCACCGCAGCAGCCCGTACGGTGGAGCACGTGCGGCTCATCACACACGCGGTCTCCCTCGGGGGCGTGGACACCCTGATCCAACACCCCGCGTCGCTGACCCACAGGCCGGTGGCCGATTGCGCCAAACCGGCGGTAGGGGTGTTGCGGATGTCGGTTGGGCTGGAAGATGAGCAAGACCTACGCGCAGACCTGGAGGCCTCACTGAAGGTTGCTCACGTCTGACGTAGATTCGGCCGGACGGGTCCGGGGGCGGAAAGAGAGCAGAATGGGCCAACCAGCCGAACTCGACTCCATCGACATCGCGATCCTCCGCGAGCTGCAGCGCGATGCCCGCCTGCAGAACAAGGAGCTCGCCTCGATCGTCGGGGTCGCGCCGTCCACGGCGCTGGAACGTGTGCGCTCCCTGCGCAGGCGCGGGGTGCTGACCGGGTTCCACGCCACGGTCAGCCTCGCGGCGCTGGGCAGGCCGATCAGCGCGCTGTTATCCGTGCGGGTGCGCCCGCACCGCCAGCGCGTGGTGGAGGCGTTCAAGTCCTTCGTGCTCGAACAACCCGAGACCGTGTCGCTGCTGCACGTGGCCGGGCCCGACGACTACCTGATCCAGGTCGCGGTGCCGGACACCACGCACCTGCAGCAGCTGCTGATCACCCGGCTGCTGAGCAGGCCGGAGGTGGTCTCGGTCAACACCCTGCTGGTGTTCGAGGCCATCGGGCAGCCGGTGCAGACCCCGATCCAGTGACGGCGGGTCCCCCGCGCGGGCGGTTTCCGCGCGGGGGACGCCCGGGCTACTCGGCGGCGGCCCGGCGGCGGACCAGGACGAGCGCGGCGACGCCGCCGACCAGCAGCAGCGCGCCCAAGGCCAGCGGCAGGGCGATGCTCGCGCCGGTGTCGGCCAGCTCGTCCTCGGCGGGCGCCGGGCTGGTCGGGGCCGCGGACGGCGGCGGGGCCTGCGCCGAGGTCGTCGCGGGGGCCTCGGTGGTCGTCGTCGGCGCGACGGCGGTGGTCGTGGTGGTCGTCTCGGGCGCGGTGGTCGTGGTCGTCGGGACCACGCAGGCCGCCTCCTCCACGTGCCTGGTGAAGGTCCAGCCGCGCTTGCCGCTGGCGTCGTCGCCCGCGACCACGGCGATGGTGAAGGTGTGGTCGACCTCGGCGGAGACGGTCCACTCGCCCTCGTAGCGGACGCCGAACTCCTCCTCGGCCAGGACCTCTTCGCCGTCGGTGACCGTGACGGTGTTGACCACGTTCGCGCTGTAGGCCTCAAGGCGGACCGACAGGACCGTGCCCTCGGGGGTGCAGTCGGCCTTGATGTAGGGGGTGTGGGCCGCGGCGGTGCCCGCGAACGCGGCGGTGGCGGTGGCCGCGAGGACCGCGGCCGCCAGCAGGTGGGTGAGCTTGCCCAACGGGGGCTCCTTCAGGGGGACGCGAGGTGACCGCGCGCAGGCGATCAGTGACGGATCGCGAGGATAGTCACCCAACAGGGTGAGAATTCACCTGGGTGGCCGGAGAAACCGGTGATGTCACCTCTGTGTCGTTGCCTCGATTTGCTCGCCATCCCCCTATCGGGTGAGGTACACAAGAGGAGAAGCACCGTGTGTCATCGTGAGCTGCGTCCCCAGTCGCGCTGGCACTGGCCGATCGGGTGATGACTATGACTCAGCCCTGCGAGCAGTCACTCGGCGCCGCCGACAGTGATCTCGGCGAGGTCGACGACCTGCTGCGTGCCGTCGTCGCGGATGGGTTCACCGTGTACCTCTGCGGGGGGCAGCGGGAACCGGAGGCGATCGTGGCCACCTACGCCTGGCCCGACCACGTCGACTTCGTGGTCATCAAGGACCGCCACGACGTCGCCGCCGCCCGCGCGCGCTGCACCCCGGACTGGGACGTCTTCGCCCCGGACCGGGTCATCTGGTCCTACCACGGGCACGCCCGCTGGGCCCTGCGCGCGATCCTCGACCTGCACCACCCGGACCACCCCGACGCCCCCGACGACGACCACCCCGCCCCGGCCGCGCTGCGCCTGCCTGGGGAGTACCTGCGCTCGGTGTCGGTGCGCAGCCCGCGCCCGGGCCTGGTCGCCCGGCGGGCGATGCGCCTGCGCCCGTCCTGAGAGCGCCCGTCCTGGCAGCGCCCGTCCTGAGAGCGCCCACAGCCTAGGGCGGGCACCATCGGGGTATGACCCGCTTCCTGCTCGGCCTCATCGCCGCCGCCCTGGCCTGGGCGCTGCGCGACCTGCCCGCCCAGTTCGGCGGGCGGGCCGCCGGTGAGCTCGTGGCCCGCTCGCCGCAGTACCGCGACGGCGCCTTCCGCAACCGCGAGCACACCTCGTCGACGCCCGCCGAGGGCGGGAAGCTGCTGCGGGAGCTGGTGTTCGGCAGGCAGCAGCGCAAGCCCGCGGGCCAGGTGCCGCTGGTGGCGCCGCCGCCGCCGGTGGGCGACGGGCTGCACGTGACGTGGTACGGCCACTCGACCGCGCTGGTGGAGCTCGACGGCGCGCTGGTGCTGCTCGACCCGGTGTGGAGCAAGCGGGTCTCGCCGGTGCCGTTCCTCGGCCCGCGCCGAACGCACGAACCGCCCGCGCCGCTGTCCGCCCTGCCCCGCCTCGATGCCGTGGTGATCTCCCACGACCACTACGACCACCTGGACATGGCGACCGTGCTCGCGCTGGTCGAGACGCAGTCGGCGCCCTTCGTCGTCCCGCTGGGCGTGGGCGCGCACCTGCGGCGCTGGCGGGTGCCCGCGGAGCGGATCATCGAGCTGGACTGGTCGGAGTCGGCCACGCTGGGCGGGGTGCGAGTCGTGGCGACGCCCGCGCAGCACTTCTCCGGCCGCGCGCTGCGCAGGGACGGCACGCTGTGGTCGTCGTTCGCCCTGCTCGGCCCGCACCACCGCGTCTTCTACACCGGCGACTCCGGCTACTTCCCCGGCTACGCCGACATCGGCACCGAATACGGCCCGTTCGACGCGACCCTGGTCCAGATCGGCGCCTACGCCCCGAGCTGGCCCGACATCCACATGACCCCGGAGGAGGGCGTCGCCACCCACCTCGACGTCCGCGGCGGCCTGCTGATCCCCGTCCACTGGGCCACCTTCACCCTCGCCCTGCACGCCTGGACCGAACCGGTCGACCGCCTCTGGGCCGAGGCCAAGGCCCGCGGCATCCCCCTCGCCATCCCCCGCCCCGGCGAACGGGTCGACGTCAACGCCCCACCCCCGGTCGACCCCTGGTGGCAACTCCTCAAGCGCTGACCCGGCCTGCGAGGGGAGCACCTGTGTGGATCTGGCGGCTTCGGAAGGGGGCGGCTGGCGAGGGCGGTCAGCGCCGATCGTCGCCTTGGGGCGAGCGGGAACCCTAAGCTGCCGGGCGTGGAGTTTCGTGTGGCGACCAGTGATGACATCCCCGCCCTCGTCGCGTTGGTGGAGTCTGCTTACCGGGGGGAGGCGAGCCGGGGTGGGTGGACTACTGAGGCTGATTTGCTGGAGGGGCAGCGGACCGATCCGGAGGAGATGGCGGCGTTGATCGCGGCGCCGGGGAGCGTGGTGCTGATGGCGTTGCGCGACGGGGAGTTGGTCGCGTGCTGCCATCTGTCGGAGGTGGACGGCTACTTCGGGATGTTCGCCGTCGCGCCCGGGGTGCAGGGTGGGGGTGTGGGGCGGGCGGTGCTGGCCGAGGCCGAGCGGCGGTTGCGGGCGCGGGGCGTGGGCGAGGTGCGGATGAAGGTTGTCAAGCAGCGCAGCGAGCTGATCGGCTGGTACGTCCGGCGCGGGTACGCGCTGACCGGGGAGGAGACGCCCTTCCCCTACGGCGACGAGCGCTTCGGCATCCCCCTGCGGGACGACCTGGGGTTCGTGACGCTCGTCAAGGCCCTTGACGCAAGATCGGGTCAAGCGGTGGGCTGAGCCGCGTGGAATACCGTCAGGCGCGGTTCGCGGTGCCTCCCGGGGCGACCGAGATGATCCTGGTCCGGCACGGGGAGTCCGCGCCCGCGGTCCCCGGCGTGCCCTTCGACCTGCTCGACGGGCAGGGCGACCCGCCGCTGGCCCCCGACGGCGTGGCGCAGGCCGGGTGCGTGGCCTCGCGGCTGGTGGACGCGGGCATCGACGCGGTCTACGTGACCACCCTGCGCCGCACCGCCGAGACGGCCGCCCCGCTGCTCGGCAAGCTCGGTCTGACCGCGCGGGTCGAGCCCGACCTGCGCGAGGTGCACCTCGGCGAGTGGGAGGGCGGCGAGTTCCGCATCCGGGTCGCCGTGGGTGATCCGATCGTCCTGCGGATGGCCGCCGAGCAGCGCTGGGACGTCATCCCCGGGGCCGAGCCGGACGCCGCCTTCACCGCCCGCGTGCGCGCGGGCGTCCAGCGCCTGCACGCCGACAACCCCGGCCGCAGGATCGCGGTGTTCACCCACAGCGGCGTGATCGGCTGCGTGCTGTCCCTGGCGACCGGCGCATCCCGGCTGGCCTTCGCCCGCTCCGACAACGGCTCGATCACCCGCGTCGTGGTGGACGGGCCGCTGTGGCACGTGCGGTCGTTCAACGACACCGCGCACCTGGCCCCGGACCTGGTCGGCGCGTGATACTGGCGAGTAGGGTCGGCGCATGCGCCACGTCTCCGCCACCCGGGTGATCAACGCCGCGCCCGCGGCGATCTTCGACCTGCTCGCCGACCCGGCCAAGCACCCGCTGATCGACGGCTCCGGCACGGTCCTGGCCGCCACCGGGACCCCGGGCAGGCGGCTGCGCCTCGGCGACCGGTTCGGCATGGACATGCGGATGGGCCTGCCCTACAAGATCCGCAACACGGTCGTCGAGTTCGAGGAGGACCGGCTCATCGCCTGGCGGCACTTCTTCGGCCACCGCTGGCGCTGGCAGCTCGCCGACCTCGGCGACGGCCGCACCGAGGTCACCGAGACCTTCGACTGGTCGACCGCGCGCGCCGGGCGGCTGCTGGAACTCGTCGGGTTCCCCGCCAAGAACCTCGCCAGCATCCGCGCCACCCTCCAGCGCCTCGACGCGATGTTCCCCGCGCCCGCCTGAGCGCTCGTCCGGCGAGGTGCGCGCGGCGGTGCCACCATCGATCAATGACCGCCGAACCCGATCCCCCCACTCGCAGGTACCAGGCCAGACCCGAACCCGCGGCCTACGACCCGGCCTACCCGCCGCAGGAAGAGGTCGTGCAGGAGCGGACCGAGGACAGCTACGCCCGGCGGGTGCGCGCCGTGCGCGTGGCCACCTCGGTCATCACGTTCCTGACCGGGCTGTTCGCGGTGGTGCTGGCCATCCACATCATCCTCGTGCTCGCCGAAGCCAACCCGGACAACGGTTTCGCCTCGTTCATCGGCGGCTTCGCCGGTGCGGTGTCCTTGGGCTTCGACGGGCTGTTCACGCCCGACTCGGAGAAGGCCGCGGTGCTGTTCAACCACGGCGCCGCCGCCCTCGTCTGGCTGCTGATCGGGGCCGCGCTGGCGTACCTGGTGCGCAGGTTCGCCATGCCCGGCCCCAACCGCACGGTCAGCTACCGGCGGACGGTGCGATGACCGCGAAGGTGTCCGGCGGCAGCTCGTCGGACACCCCCGGCGCGGCCAGCAGCACCTCCCCGGCCACCGCCGCGGGCGCCTTGCCCAGGTTGGCCAGCACCCGCAGCGGTCCGCGGTGCAGGGTCACCAGCCCGTCGACGACCTCCACGGCGAAGCGGTCCAGCCGCGGGTCGCTCAGCTCGGGATGGGCCTTGCGCAGGGCGATCAGCGCCTTGTACGTGTCGTAGACCGCGCGGTGGTCGGGGTCGGCCAGCTCGCCCCAGTGCAAAGTGGACCGCAGCACCGTCGCGGGGTCCATGGGGTCGGGGATGTCGCCCGCGCCCCAGCCGTGCGCGGCGAACTCCCGGCGGCGGCCGGTGCGCACCGCGTCGGCCAGCTCCGGGTCGGGGAAGGACGCGAAGAACTGCCACGGCGTGGTCGCCGCCCACTCCTCGCCCATGAACAGCATCGGCGTGTACGGCGAGCACAGCAGCAGCGCCGCCCCGCACAGCATCCGCGCCGGGGAGATCGTCGCGGTCATCCGGTCGCCGACGGCGCGGTTGCCGATCTGGTCGTGGTTCTGCAGGCACACCACGAACCGGTGGCCCGGCGTGGTGGCCAGATCCAGCGGCCGCCCGTGCGTGCGCTCCCGGAACGACGACCACGTGCCCGCGTGGAAGAAGACGTTCTCCAGCGTCTGCTGCAGCGCGCCGTCGAAGTCGGCGTAGTAGCCGGTGGTCTCGCCGGTCAGCGCGACGTGCAGGGCGTGGTGGACGTCGTCGCACCACTGCGCGTGCAGGCCGAAGCCGCCCGCCGCGCGCGGGCGGGTGTGCTTGGGGTCGTTGAGGTCGGACTCGGCGATCAGGAACAGCGGCCTGCCCAGCGCGGCGGCCAGCGCGTCGGTCTCGGCGGCCAGCTCCTCCAGCAGGTGGGTCGCGCGCTCGTCGTGCAGGGCGTGCACGGCGTCCAGCCGCAGGCCGTCCACGTGGAACTCGCGGAACCAGGTCAGCGCGTTGTCGATGACGTAGCGGCGCACCTCGTCGGAGAAGGGTCCGTCGAGGTTGAGCGACGGTCCCCAGATCGTCTCGCCCTTGAAGTACGGCCCGAACCGGTCGAGGTAGGCCCCCGACGGGCCGAGGTGGTTGTAGACCACGTCCAGCACCACGCCGAGCCCGCGGGCGTGGCAGGCGTCGACGAACCGCTTGAAGGCGTCCGGGCCGCCGTAGGGCTGGTGCACCGCGCCCCACAGCACGCCGTCGTAGCCCCAGCCCGCGTCGCCGTCGAAGGCGTTGACCGGCAGCACCTCCACCAGGTCCACGCCCAGGTCGACCAGGTGGTCCAGGTGCTCGATGGCCTGGTTGAACGTGCCCTCCTCGGTGAACGTGCCGATGTGCAGCTCGTAGATCACCGACCCGGGCAGGGCGCGGCCGCGCCAGCCGCCGTCGGTCCACGGGAACGCGCGGTGCTCGTAGCGCCGCGACGGGCCGTGCACGCCCTCGGGCTGCCACTGCGAACGCGGGTCCGGCAGGGGCGTGTCGTCGTCGTCGAGCTGGAAGGCGTAGTCGGTGCCCGCACCGCACCCGGGCACGACCGCCCGCCACCAGCCGCCGCCCGCCTTGGCCATCTCGTGGCTGGTCTCGCCGATCGCCAGCCGCACCCGCTCGGCCGCGGGCGCCCACACGGTGAACTCCTCGGCGTCCATCACTCCCCCACCAGCAGGGCGACCGGGTACGGGCCGAGCGCGCCGGTGAACGGGCGGCCGGTGAGCGCGTCGGTCCACCGGCCCGCCAGCTCCAGCCGCAGCTCGCCGGGCGCGGACAGCGGGAGCCGGGTCGCGGCGGCCACCAGCCCGTTGCGCTCGAAGGCGACGATGTGGTCGTCGGCGGGCACCGGCCGGTAGCCGACGAACAGCTCCGGGTGCTCCCGCCGCAGCCGCAGCACCGTGCGCACCACGTGCAGCTTCGCCGCGCCGGATGCGTCGACCGGCGGCAGCCAGCCGTCCTTGAGCCGGGCCAGCAGCCGGGCGCGCTCGGCGTAGTCCACCGGCCTGCGGTTGTCCGGGTCCACCAGGGACAGGTCCCACAGCTCGGTGCCCTGGTAGACGTCCGGGACGCCGGGACCGGCCAGCTGCAGCAGCTTCTGCCCCAGCGCGTTCGACCAGCCCGCGGGCGTGATCCGGTCCACCAGGGCCTGGACCTTGGCCACCAGCGCGGCATCGCCGAGCACCTGCTCGGGCCAGGCCCGCACGGCGTCCTCGAACTCGGGGTCCGGGTCGGTCCAGCTGGTGGCGACCTTGGCCTCGCGGGCGGCCTTGAGCAGGTAGTCGGCCAGCCGCTCGGCGCTGATCGGCCACGCGCCCACCAGCGTCTGCCAGGCCAGCAGGTTCAGCGACGGCTCGGGCAGCCCGTGCGTGCGCGTCCACGCCCGCACCGCCGACGCCCACTCCTGCGGGATCTCCGAGAGCACCGCCAGCCGCGCGCGCACGTCCTCGGACCGCTTGGTGTCGTGGGTGGACAGCGTCGTCATCGCGGCGGGGTGGCGTTCCTCGCGGCGGGCCTGGGCGGCGTGGAACTCCGCGACCGGGACGCCGAAGCGCTCGGGCGCGCCGCCGACCTCGGTCAGCGCGGCGAAGCGGGTGTAGCGGTAGAAGGCGGTGTCCTCGGTGCCCTTGGCCACGACCATGCCCGAGGTCTGCTGCACCCGCGCGGCCAGCTCGCCGGTCGGCTCGGCCCGGACCAGCTTGTCCAGCGCCGCCAGGTCGCCTGCCAGCTCGGGGTTGGCGTCCACGGCGGCGGCCACCGCCGCGGCCCAGTGGTCGGCCCCCTCGGGCAGGTACGAGCGGTAGACCGGGAAGTGCACCAGCAGCTCGGCCACCGCGCGCCGGTCCACCCCGGGCGCGCACGCGGCGATCCGGCGCACCTCGGCGGCCAGCGAGGTCGAGGTGATCAGCCGCCGCGCCGCCATGCGCACCGCCGCGAAGTCGGTCTCCACGCCCAGGCCCAGGGCCAGCGCGGTGATCGGGGTCTCCCCGGCCGGGTCGACGAACACCCCGCACACCTCGCGCAGCGCGTCGTAGCCGGTGGTGCCCGCGACCGGCCAGGGCGGCAGCTCCTCGCCCGCCTCCAGGATCTTCTCCAGCACGATCCAGCAGCCCGCCCGCTCGGCCAGCCGCGCGGCGTACCCGCCGGGGTCGGTCAGCCCGTCCGGGTGGTCCACCCGCAGCCCGGCCACCTCGCCCGCGGCCACCCACCGCAGCACCTCCGCGTGCGTGGCCTCGAAGACGACGGGGTCCTCCACCCGCACCGCGGCCAGGGTGGTGATGTCGAAGAAGCGCCGGTAGTTCAGCTCGGCCGAGGCCCGCCGCCAGTCCACGACCCGGTAGTGCTGGCGCGCGTGCACCTCGGCGGCGGTCCCGCCCTCGGTTCCGGGGGCGATGGGGAAGGCGTGCTCGTGGTAGCGCAGCTTGCCGTCTTCGACGGTCAGCTCGTCGTCCGCCGAGCCGAGCACGGGGATCAGCACGGGGAAGGACTCGATGTCGAAGTACCGCGCGTACGGCGAGTCGGGGCCGTGGGTGAGCACGTCCCACCACCACGGGTTGGCCTCGGGCGCCTCGACGGACATGTGGTTGGGCACGATGTCGACCACCAGCGAGAGCCCCGCGGCCCGCAGCGCGGCCACCAGCGCCTTGCGGCCCGCCTCGCCGCCCAGCTCGGGGTTGGCCCGGGTCGGGTCCACCACGTCGTAGCCGTGCGTGGAGCCGGGCGCGGCGGCCAGGATCGGCGAGGTGTAGAGCGCGCCGACACCGAGGTCGGCCAGGTAGTCGGCCAGCGCGGCGGCCTCGGCGAAGCCGAACCCGGGCCGCACCTGCACGCGGTACGTCGACGTCGGCGGGGTCACGACCGGGGTCACGCCTTCACCCGCCGCAGCACGATCAGCGAGCGCGGCGGCAGGGTGAGCGTGCCCCCGCCCGCGTAGCGGTCGGGGTCGGCGGGGGAGACCTCGCCGGTGGCGGTGTCCACCACGACCTCCCATTCCGCGCCGTACTCCCCGTCCGGCACGGTCGCCTCGATGTCCTCGTGGTGGGCGTTGAAGCACAGCAGGAACGAGTCGTCGGTGACCCGCTCGCCGCGCTGGTCGACGTCGGGGATGCCGTCGCCGTTGAGGAAGGTCACGATGCAGCGGCCGAAGCCGGACTCCCAGTCCTCATCGGTCATCTCCTGCCCCGACGGGGTGAACCAGGCGATGTCGCGCAGCTCGTCGCCGCGGCGGATCGGCCGCCCGGCGAAGAACCTGCGGCGGCGGAAGACCGGGTGCGCGTGCCGCAGCGCGATCACCCCGCTGGTGAACTCCAGCAGGTCGGCGTTCTCCTCGGCCAGCGACCAGTCGACCCAGGAGATCTCGTTGTCCTGGCAGTAGGCGTTGTTGTTGCCGTCCTGGGTGCGGCCGATCTCGTCGCCGTGCAGCAGCATCGGCACGCCCTGCGACAGCGCCATCGTGGCGATCAGGTTGCGCCGCTGCCGCGCCCGCAGGTCGTTGATCTTCTCGTCGTCGGTCGGGCCCTCGGCCCCGCAGTTCCACGACCGGTTGTCCGAGTGCCCGTCGCGGTTGCCCTCGCCGTTGGCCTCGTTGTGCTTGTCGTTGTAGGACACCAGGTCGTTGAGGGTGAAGCCGTCGTGCGCGGTGACGAAGTTGATCGAGGCGAACGGGCGGCGGCCGTCGTCCTGGTAGAGGTCGGACGAGCCGGTGATGCGCGAGGCGAACTCCCCCAGCGTGGCGGGCTCGCCGCGCCAGAAGTCGCGCACGGTGTCGCGGTACTGCCCGTTCCACTCCGTCCACAGGGGAGGGAAGTTGCCGACCTGGTAGCCGCCGGGGCCGACGTCCCACGGCTCGGCGATCAGCTTGACCTGGCTGATCACCGGGTCCTGCTGGATGATGTCGAAGAACGCCGAGAGGCGGTCCACGTCGTAGAACTCCCGGGCCAGGGTCGCGGCCAGGTCGAAGCGGAAGCCGTCCACCCGCATCTCGGTGACCCAGTAGCGCAGCGAATCCATGATCAGCTGGAGGGTGTGCGGGTTGCGGGCGTTGAGCGAGTTGCCGGTGCCGGTGTAGTCGGTGTAGTAGCGGGCGTCCTTCTCCAGGCGGTAGTACGCCTGGTTGTCGATGCCCCGCATGGACAGCGTCGGCCCGAGGTGGTTGCCCTCGGCGGTGTGGTTGTAGACCACGTCGAGGATGACCTCGATGTCGGCCTCGTGCAGCGTGCGGACCATCGCCTTGAACTCCTGCACCTGCGCGCCCTGGGCGGTGTTGGCCGCGTACCCGTCGTGCGGGGCGAAGAAGGCGATGGTGTTGTAGCCCCAGTAGTTGCGCAGCCCGCGCTCGACCAGGCGGTGGTCATGCAGGAATTGGTGCACGGGCATCAGCTCGATGGCGGTGACGCCCAGCTTGGTCAGGTGCTCGACCACCGCGGGGTGCGCGAGCCCGGAGTAGGTGCCGCGCAGCTGCTCGGGCACATCCGGGTGGCGCATGGTCAGCCCGCGCACGTGCGCCTCGTAGATCACCGTCTCGTTGTACGGGTGGCGCGGCGGGCGGTCGTTGGCCCAGTCGAAGAACGGGTTGATCACCACGCCCTTCACCGTGTGCGCGGCCGAATCGGCGTCGTTGCGCTGGTCGGGGGCGTCGAACTGGTAGCCGAACACCGACTCGTCCCAGTCGACGGTCCCGGTGACCGCCTTGGCGTAGGGGTCGAGCAGGAGCTTGTTCGGGTTGCAGCGCGTGCCGTTCTCCGGCTCGTGCGGCCCGGTCACCCGGAAGCCGTAGCGCTGCCCGGGCAGCACCCCCGGCAGGTAGCCGTGGTGGACGTAGCCGTCCACCTCCGGCAGCCGCACCCGCTCCTCGCCGCCCTTCTCGTCGATCAAGCACAGATCCACCCTGGTGGCGACCTCGGAGAACAACGCGAAATTGGTGCCTGCGCCGTCGTAGGTGGCGCCAAGCGGATAGGGGGAACCAGGCCAGGGCCGCACCGCGTCTCCTCACACCCGTAGCTGTCTGGGGCCAACCCTAAGGCTGATCAACGCATCGCGCGGGATCACAGCTGGCTGAATCTAGTAACCGACGGCGGCGGCGGGCTGCATCCGCTGCGTGGCGACGGCGCGCCGCCACGGCGGGCGCACCGGGGCGCGGCGGGTGCCGAGCACGGCCGCGGTGGCCAGGCGCTGCGCGCACTCGGCCGCGCTGGGGCGGTGCCGGGCGTCGCGGGCGGTCATCGCGGCCAGCGTCGCCGTCCACACCGGCGGCAGCCACGCGGGCAGCCGCGGCGGGCGGGACAGCCGGGCCACGGCCGCCTCCAGGTCCGAGCCGTCGTACTCCGGGCTGCCGGTCAGGCATTCCAGCAGCACCAGGCCCAGGGAGTAGATGTCGGCCGCGGGGCCCACGTTCTCCCCGCGCAGCTGCTCGGGCGCGAGGTAGGCGGCGGTGCCGATGCAGTGGCCCGCGCTGGTGAGCCGGGCCGAGCCCATCGCCCTGGCGATGCCGAAGTCGGTGAGGAAGCAGGTGCCGTCCCGGTCGAGCAGGACGTTCGCGGGCTTCATGTCCCGGTGCACGACGCCGTGGGCGTGCACGTAGGCCAGCGCGTCGGCGAGACGGGTGCCGAGCCGGGCGACGAACCGCAGGTCCAGCGCGCCCGTCGTGTCCAGGCACCGGCGCAGCGTCGGCCCGTCGACCAGCTGCATGACGAGGTAGGGCCGGTCGTTCTCCGGGGCGGCGTCGTAGACCCGGACCAGCCCCGGATGGCTGAGCCCGGCCAGCAGCCGGGCTTCGAGTGTGGAACGCTCGGTGGCGCTGTGGAACAGCTTCACCGCGACCGCCCGGTTGAGGCGGACGTCGGTGGCCCGGTGGACGTCCGCCATGCCGCCTCGACCGATGATCCCGTCAAGCCGGTAGCGCCCGTCGAGCAATTCGCCCATGACCGCCTCCTCTGCTCCCAACCCCCGAGCTACCACCCGGAGGAGCTAGGCAAACGTCTCCCGAATCGGGTAAGCCCCGCTGGCGCTGCGCATGTGGATACCCGAACGGGGGTACCTGGCTGTGGTCGATAGCAGTCAATCGGGGAGGCACCATGTCATTGGAAGACGACGACATCCGCAGCGGCCACATCGGCGCGGGCGGCCCCGGCACGGCCGACCACGGCGCGACCGGCGTCCCGGGCGGCCATGACGGCGGCGCGGACGGCACCGCGGGCGGCGACGGCGGAGCCGACGGGGGCGCCGACGGCGGTGCGGGCGGCTTCGCCTCCGGCGGCGCGGGCGGCGAGTCCCTGGGCACCGGCGGCGCGGGCCAACCCAGCGGCGTGACCTCCGGCGTCGGCTCAGCGGACCACGGCGCCGCAGGCTCCCCGGGCCGCCACGACGGCGGCGCGGACGGCAGCGCGGGCACGGCTGATCACGGCGCTTCTGGCGTGCCTGGCGGGCATGACGGTGGCGCTGATGGGGGCGCCGATGGTGGTGCGGATTCCGGCGCGGGCGTGGCGGACCATGGCGCGTCGGGTGTCCCGGGTGGCCATGACGGCGGCGCGGACGGCAGCGCGGGAACGGCCGATCACGGCGCTTCTGGCGTGCCGGGTGGGCATGACGGTGGTGCTGATGGCGGTGCGGACTCCGGTGCGGGCGTGGCGGATCATGGCGCGTCGGGTGTCCCGGGTGGCCATGACGGCGGTGCCGACGGCAGCGCGGGGACCGCGGATCACGGCGCTGCGGGTGTGCCTGGTGGGCATGACGGCGGTGCCGATGGTGGTGCGGATTCCGGCGCCGGTGTAGCCGATCACGGTGCCTCCGGCGTGCCGGGTGGCCACGACGGTGGTGCCGACGGCAGCGCGGGCACCGCGGATCACGGCGCTGCGGGTGTGCCGGGTGGGCATGACGGTGGTGCTGATGGTGGTGCCGACTCCGGTGCAGGCGTGGCCGATCACGGGGCCAGCGGGGTGCCGGGTGGGCATGACGGCGGGGCTGACGGCGGTGCCGGGGTGGCCGATCACGGGGCCAGTGGCGTGCCAGGCGGGCACGACGGTGGGGCCGACGGCAGCGCGGGCACCGCTGACCATGGGGCCTCCGGGGTGCCTGGCGGGCACGACGGTGGTGCTGATGGCGGGGCCGACGGGGGTGCCGATCGGGGTGCCGGTGGCATCGCGGATCACGGGGCCGGTGGGTCGCCTGCTGCGCAGGATGGCGGGGCCGACGGGTCGGCCGGTCGGGATGGGTTGGCCGATGGCGGGGCTGACGGTGGGGCCGATGGGGCGGCTGGCGGGACCATGCGGGAAGGCGAGGCGGGACTTGGTGGGTATGGGGCGACCGGTGGTGGGGGGTCGCTGGGCGGTGGTGGCTACAACCCGCGTGCGGAGGGCTGATGTCGGTCGGTCTGGCTGTCGGGCGGGGTGCGCTGGCGCGGTGCGTCGGGGTGCCCGCGGAGGAGTTCGCCGAGCGGGTGTGGGGTCGGGAGCCGCTGCTGAGTACGGGCGTCTCCGACTTCGCCGACCTGCTCACCCTCGACGCCGTTGACGAGCTGCTGTCGCGGCGGGGGCTGCGCACGCCGTTCATCCGCATGGCGCGCAACGGGTCCGTCGTCGGGTCCGGGCAGTTCACCGGGGGCGGCGGGGTCGGCGCGGAGGTCGGGGACCAGGTGCACGACGAGCGCGTCGCGCGGCTGTTCGCCGAGGGGGCGACCGTGGTGCTGCAGGGCTTGCACCGGCTGTGGCCGCCGCTGATCGACTTCGCCGCCGACCTCGGCGCCGAGCTGGGGCACCCCGCCCAGGTCAACGCCTACATCACGCCGCCGTCGTCGCAGGGATTCAGCGCCCACTACGACGTCCACGACGTGTTCGTCCTGCAGGTGGCCGGGCGCAAGCACTGGCTGGTCCACGAGCCGGTGCACCCCGCCCCCCTGCGCACCCAGCCCTGGGACCACCACGCCGAGGCCGTGGCCGCCCGGGCCCGCGAGGAGCCCGCCATCGAGGCCACCCTCGGCCCCGGTGACGCGCTCTACCTGCCGCGCGGCTACCTGCACTCCGCCCGCGCCCTCGGCGAGGTCTCGGCGCACCTGACCATCGGCGTGCACGTGCTGACCCGCTACGCCATCGCCGAGGCGCTGCTCGCCCTGGCAGGCGACGACGCGGACCTGCGCGCCTCGCTGCCGCTGGGCATCGACGCCGCCGACCCCGACCAGCTCGGCGTCGACGCGGTGGTCGACGCGCTGGTCAAGGCCATCCGCGGCGTCGACCAGCGGGACGTGGCCCGGGTGCTGCGCGACCGGGTGTGGTCGGGCTCGCGGCCCGCCCCGCTGGCCCCGCTGGCCCAGGCGGCCGCCGCGACGACCGCCGACGTGGGCACCGCGGTCGAGCTCCGCCGCAACCTGCGGCACCGGTTGACCGTGGCCGACCGGGCGGTGCTGGAGGTCCCCGGCAACCGGCTGGACCTGCCCGCGGAGACCGCGCCCGCCCTGGCCGCGCTGCTCGCAGGCCGCCAGGTGGTCGGCGACCTGCCCGGCCTGCCCGCCCCCGACCAGGTCGTCCTCGTGCGGCGGCTGCTCAGGGAGGGCGTGCTGGTGGTCGCGGGATGACCCGTGAGCGCTGCGCGGAGGGCAGGCTTCGGCGCGGGGACCCGCTGGTGGCCTCCGCGCCGCCGGTGCGCAGGTGGCTGCTGGTCGAGCAGCCCGGCCCGTGGGGGCCGCAGGCGGTCCCCGACTCCGGGCTGCCCGCCGCGGTCAAGGCGGCGCTGGTCGCGCGGGCTGCCGCGCTGGGCGCCCGGCTGCTGCTGATCCGCCGCCCGGGCCGCGCAGGCGTCGGCCCGCGCCGCTGCGGCCTGGCCGACTCGGTGGCCAGGACGCTGCGCTGGACGGCCTTCACCGACCCGCACGCCCTCGTCCACCTCGACCCCGCCGCGGGCGAGCCCGACCCGCTGCCGCTCTACCTCGTCTGCGCGCACGGCGGGCACGACGCCTGCTGCGCCATCCGCGGCCGGCCCGCCGCGGCCGCGCTAGCCGCGGCCCGGCCGGGCCGGGTGTGGGAGTGCTCGCACGTCGGCGGCGACCGGTTCGCGGGCAACGTCGTCGTCCTGCCCGAGGGGCTGTACTACGGCGACGTCACCGCCCTGAACGCGGGCGCGCTGGCCGACACCCACGACAAGGGCTGCGTGGACCTGGACCTGCTGCGCGGCTGCTCGATCCTCGCCGCGCCCGCCCAGGCCGCCCAGCACTTCCTCCGCGAGCGGACCGGGGTCAGGGAACTGGACTCGTTCCCGCCGCTGGGCGTGGAGCGGGTCGGCCACGAGGTGTGGGACGTGCGCTTCCCGGAGGCCACCGCGCGGGTGCGGGCCGTCTTCCACCGCTCGGACACGCCGCTGACCTGCACGGCCGCGGTGCCCGCCGCGATCAGGACCTTCGAGCTGGTCAGCGTGCGCGGCGAGCTTGCCGCCGCGCCATGACGCGGAAGACGACGAAGTGGATGGGGTAGACCGCCCACCAGTAGACGCGGCCTATCCAGCCGTTGGGCTTCAGGACGCCGACCTGCGTGAGCACCCCGTCCTCGATGCGGTAGCCCAGCCACGCCTCGCCGGTGAACCACTGGTCGGTGTGCAGGACGAGGTGCTGGTCGTCCACCAGGCACACCGTCCACCAGTCCACTGTGGAGCCGGTGGTGATCGACGGCGGGCGGTGCAGGCGCAGGTGCTCGCCGAAGGGCCTGCCGATGAGGATGCGCAGCCGCCACAGCCAGGCCAGGCCGTACCAGCGCAGGTCGCCGCCGAGGCCGTCGAGGTCCAGCCGCGCGCCCGCGGTCGGCGCCGCGACCCGCATGGCGTAGCGGCCCGGCCGCTCGAACACGTTCTCCACCCGGCGACGGTAACCCCCTCGGGTACGGTCGGCTGGTGACCCACGTCGTAGTGATCACCACAACGGCCACCGCGGACGCCGCCGCCGACCTCGGCCGCGGCGCGGTGGCCCGGGGGCTGGCCGCGTGCGCGCAGGTCGTCGGGCCGATCCGCAGCATCTACCGGTGGGAGGGCGAGCTGCAGGACGACACCGAGCACCAGTGCTGGCTGAAGACGACGCTGGAGCAGGTCGACCCGCTGACCGCGTTCATCACCGAGCACCACGACTACGACATGCCCGAGGTGGTCGCCCTGCCGGTGGTCGGCGGGAGCGCGGCCTACCTGGAGTGGGTCACCGCTTCGACGCGATGAAGACGAACTCCCGCCCGGGCCGGTCGGGGGCCTCGCGCACGTCCACCACGGCGTAGCCCGCCTTCGCCAGGTCGTCCTCGACCTCATCGCGGTCGCGGAACCGCAGGGTCGACTCGGAGGTGATCTCCGCGTCGGCGAAGCGGTAGGTCTCCCGGAAGGAGACGAACGGCAGGTCCACCGCGGTCACCTCCCGGTGGTGCTCGACGCGCCCGACGCCGGGGACGTCGAGGGCGGTCTCGCCGGTCCACTCCTCCCACGCCCGCCGCTGCGGCCGCCGGGTCTCGAACACCAGGTGCCCGCCGGGGCGCAGGGCCGTGCGGATGCCGTCGAGGGTGGCGGCCCAGTCGTCGCCCAGGAAGACCTGAGCCACGTTGCCCGTCATGACGGCCATGTCGGCGTCGATGGGGCCGACGGTGGTGGCGTCGCCGTGCAGCCAGGTGACCGCCTGGCTCCTGCGCTTGGCCATCGCCAGCGACGCCTCGGCCGGGTCGACCCCGACCACCCGGCGCCCGGTGGCCGCGATGAGCGCGCCGAAGTTGCCGGTCCCGCAGCCGACATCCAGCACCAGCTCGGCCGCGAACTCCTCGACGATCCGCTGGTAGTGCACCAGGTCGTCGCGCTCGCCGTCGAAGGCGTCGTAGATCTCGACCAGCCGGGGGTGGGTGTAGATCGCATCAGGCACGCGGTGACCGTAGAGCGCGGCCTGCGTGCGGGGCGATCGGATTTCGCCGCGTCGGGGCGGGTGGGGCGGTGATCTCGTACAGTCGGTCGCATGGGGCGCGATGCGGACATCCGGGTGGGGACGGCGGACCGCGAGCGGGCCGTCGCCGCCCTGTCGGAACACCTTTCGGCGGGCCGCATCGACATCGCCGAGTACGAGCACCGCTGCGCCGCGGCCACCGCCGCCCGCACCCGCGGCGACCTGGCCGCGATCTTCGACGACCTGCCCGCCCCGCACCCGCGCTTCCAACTGGCCGCCCCCGCCCCTGCTTCCGCTCCCGCTCCCGCTCCCCTGAAGCGGCGCAGGAACAACTGGGTCATCGGCGGCTTCGTCGTGGGCGGAATCGCGCTGATCGTCACAGTGACCGCGGTGACCGGCTCCTGGTGGGCGCTGGCCCCGGCCCTGGTCGTCGCCGCGGTGCTGGTGCTGGTCGCGTCCTAGCCGACCAGTTCGCACAGCCGGGCCAGCAGGTCCGCCCGGTTCGTCGCGCCCAGCCGGGCGCTGGGCCTCGGCCTTGGTCATTGTCGCGGTGCTGGTGCTGGTGCTGGTCGCGTCCTAGCCGACCAGCTCGCGCAGCCGGGCCAGCAGATCCGCCCGGCTCGCCGCGCCCAGCCGGGCGCTGGGCCTTGGTCGTTGCCGCGGTGCTGGCTGGTGGCGTCTTAGCCAACCAGTTCGCGCAGGCGGGCCAGCAGGTCCGCCCGGTTCGTCGCGCCTAGCCGGGCGCTGGGCCTCGGCCTTGGTTGTTGTCGCGGTGTTGGTGTTGGTGGCGTCCTAGCCGACCAGTTCGCGCAGCCGGGCCAGCAGGTCCGCCCGGCTCGCCGCGCCCAGCCGGGCGCGCATCCTGGCCATGTGGTGCTCCACCGTCTTCGCCGAGATGAACAGGCGGTCGCCGATCTGGCGGTAGGTCATCCCGGCCAGCACCAGGCCCGCCACCTGCACCTCGCGCTCGCTGAGCCGCGCAGGTTCGCCAGCGGCATCGGCGGTCGGGGTCGTCGCAGGGCCTTGGAGGCCGCGGGCGCACTCCAGCAGGCCGACCATCGCCGCGCGGTCGGGGGTGCGGATGGCCGCCTGGCCCGCCAGCCGCGCGCCGTCCCAGCGCAGGCCCGCGGCGTGCAGGGCGCGGGCGGCCGACTCCACGGCGTCGCGGTCGACCTCGCCGCCGACGACCCGCAGCCACACCTGGGCGGCGTCGGCGAGGGCGGCACCGGCCTGCGTGCCCGCCGCGGCGGCGCGCAGGGCGTCGGCGTGACCGCGGGCGGCGTCGGGGCGCTCGGCGAGCAGGTCGGCGTGCAGGGCGTGCCAGTGCGGCATCGTCGTCCACAGTGGAGGGTTGTCGAGGTCGGCCAGCAGCGCCCAGCCCGCGGCCAGGTGCGGGGCGAGCCGGTCGGTCTCGCCCAGCCGGGCCGCGGCGATGGCCAGCTCGCCCAGGGGCAGCAGGGTGAACAGGTCCACCGGCTGGCGGGCGATGGCCGCGCACGCCCGGTCCCAGCAGCGGCGCAGCGCGCCCAGGTCGCTGCCCCGCCGGGCGAGGCCGACGGCCAGGCCCGCGGCGAACAGCGCATCGCGGCCTGCGGGCTCGCCGTCGAGGGCCGCGGTGGCGGTGGCGTCGTCGCCTGCGACCATCGCCGCCCAGCCGCGTAACAGCCGGTGGCGGGTGGCCAGCGGCGCACCGCCCACCCGGGCGGCGATCGCGCGGTCGAGCACCGGTTCCGCGGCGGCCGGGTCGCCCGCGTGCAGGGCCAGCAGCGCGGCTAGGGCGTTCGGGCTGTCCGGGAGCAGCGCGCCCGCCCCGACCGGCTCCAGCGCCTCGGCCGCGTGCACCACGGTCGGCAGGGCGGGGGCGGTGACCGACTCGATGACGCCGCGCGCGGTGGCCGCCACCGCCCCGGCGAACACCGTCGGCGGGGCCTCCTCCGCGGCCGCCAGCGCGGCCTCGGCCTCGTCGAGCCTGCCGGTGCCGACGTAGCCGATGGCGGCGAACGCGGCGGCGACGGCGGTGCCGCTCCACCGGTACAGCTCGGCGCTGCGGGCGAGCTGGCCGCGGTGGGCGAGGGCCGCGCCAGCGACCTCGGCGGCCCGGCCATGCGGGCCGCGGGCGATCAGCGCGTCGGCGCGGCGCAGGGCGGCGGCCGGACGGCAGGCGCGGGCCTCGGCCTCGGCCCAGCCCGCCTGGTCGAAGTCGTGGCCCGCGGCGGACGCGGCGGCGTAGAGCCGGATCGCGGTCTCCGGCGGGCACTGCGGCGCGGCGGCGGCGAACAGCTCGGCGACGGCCGGGCCCGCGGCGTCGGCGTCGAGCAGGGCGGTCGCGGTGGCGGCGACCGGGCCGCCCGCGGCCAGCCGGGCGGCGGCGAGCGCGGCGAAGGCCGCGGCGCGCTCCTCGGCGGGCACCAGCGCCCGCACCGCGGCGGCGGCCACCGGCAGCAGGGCGCCGTCGGGCGCGGTCAGCCCGCACGCCCGCACCTCGGCGACGACCTCGGCGGTGGGGCGGTCGAGCAGGCCGGGCGGCAGGTCGGCCACCCCGGCCGCGGCCGCGACCAGCACCCGCCGCGCGTCGACGTCGAGCCGGTCGATGTCGAAGCGCAGCTCCTCGACCGGCAGCGCGTCGCCGGGTCCGTGGTGGGCCAGCCGGTGCACCAGCCCCGGCACACCGCCGGTGAGCCGGTGCACCTCGGCGACGGCGCGGTGGTCGGGGTCGGCGCCCGCGAGCCGCAGGCAGGCCAGCAGGCGCTCGGGGTCGAAGGGGCGCAGCACGATCTGCCCGCGCAGCCGGGCAAGCACGGCCGTCAGCCCGGCGGGCCGCGGCCACGGGCGCGCGGCGACGACGACGCCGAGCCGGTCGTCCGCGGCCAGGTCGGCCAGCTCGGCCAGCGCGTCGGGGCCGAGCAGGTGCGCGTCGTCCACCAGCAGGAGCCCGCCGTCGAGGGCGACCCCGCGCCGGTGCCGCACGGCGCCCGGCCCCTCCGCGAGGCGGTCCAGCAGCGCGGACTTGCCGTAGCCGCCGGGCGCGATGACGGCCAGCCGCACCGGCCCCCGCCCGCCGCCGGCGATCTCCGCGCACAACCGGCGCGTGGGCTCGTCCAGCACCAGGTCTGCGGGTCGCAGGTGCCCCGGGATCACGACCGCCCACCTCGCCGCGCGAAGCGCCGCCGCGGGGCGACCAGGGGCTCGATCTCCACCGGTGGCCGCGGCGGCGGCTCGGCGTCCACCGGCACCCGCACGGGCGGGAAGCCGGGGTGCGAGACCACGGTGTCGACCTCCGCGGGGACGCCGGCCGGGTGCGCCCGCCTGGCGGGCTGGCCGACCGGGCGCAGGGCGGGATCCGACGGCGGGGCCGGGGCGGGGCGGGCGGCCAGGGCCGCGCCGCGGGCAGGGAAGGTCGCCGGGTCGGCGGGGACGGTGGTGGGCACGGGGAGGGTCGCCGCCTGGGCCGCGGCGAGGGGGTCGCGGGCCGCGCCGCCCGCGATGACCGCCCGCGTGGGCGGGGTGGCGGCGAGGTAGGCGCGGAAGGCGTCCACGGCCCGGGTGAGCGCGGCGGGGCCGACGCCGGGCTCGGGGAGGGTTGTGTGGTCGACCAGCTCGAACGCGGTGGGGCCGCGGTGGGCCAGGGCGTACTCCACGCGCCTGCCGCCGAGGAGCGCCACGCCGACGGACTCGCCGGGGCGCAGCGGGGCGCGGGAGTGCTCGGCCTCGGCGGCGGCCAGCACGGTGGGCAGCAGCAGGGCGCCCGGGTAGCCCGCGCCCGCCAGGGCGTCGTGCAGGAGGGCGCGGCGGTAGGGGCCCCAATCGGGTGGATGTGTGACCGCCACCCGATCCGGTGACCCGCCCCGGCCGTCCGCGGCCCGGTCGGCGAGGGCGGCGACCAGGGTGGCCAGCAGGTCGTGGGCGGTGTACGGGATGCCGTCGAGCAGGATCGGGACGTCGTCGCCGACGTGGTCGACCAGGTCGGCCGCGACCGCGGCCACCGGCAGCGCGCGGGCGGGCGCACCCACCACGACCTCGCCATCTGCCACCGCCAGCAGGGGCGGGACGTCGGCGTCGACCACCACCGGCCGCCCGTCGCGCCCGCACATCGCCACCGCGCCGCTGGTGCGGCCGACGTCGACGCCGAGCACGTGCGGCATGGCAGGACTCCTCCGACGGGACAGGGCCACGGGTGGCCCTGTTCGTACCAGGCGGTGACCCCCGCAAGGCAACCCCGAGTGGCCAAGCCGTCACCCCCTAATCCCCTAATGGGTGAAACTCGACCCCCGTGGTGTGGGACTAGGTTCGGACCGGGAGTGATCCCCGATGTACCCGCGGACCCCCGCGCCTAGCGTCGTCCCCGCTGCCCGCGCCGATGCCCCGGCCGGGCCGAACCCTTCCCCAGCTTTGGAGCCGGTCCCCGTGATCACCCCCGACCAGACCCTGCACGACTTCGTGCTCACCCTCCTCACCGACGACGCCGCCCGCTCGGCCTTCGCCGCCGACCCGGGCTCCTGCCTGTCGGCCGCCGGTCTGGACGACATCACCGCAGCCGACGTCCAGGACGTCATCCCCCTGGTCGTCGACTACGCCCCCGCCCTGGCCGCCGACGGCACCGCCATCGGCCAACTCCAAGCCCTCGCCGACGCCGCGGGCGACTTCACCATCCACTCCGACACCGCCAACGCCGCCACCGACCTCACCGCCGCGGCCAACGGCCTCGCCGCGGACTTCGGCACCGACGCCGACGCCGCCTACGCGGGCGGAACCGCCGCCCTGTCCACGGAAGGAGCCGCAGGCGAATACCGCTTCACCTCCGACTACGCCGCCGCGACCGGCGACCTCGCAGCCTCCACCGACGGTGCAGCGGGCTCGCTCGCAGGCCAGACCGCCGACGCCCGCTACGGCACCGAGTTCACCGCCTCCACCGATGGCGCTGCGGGTGCCTTCGCCGTAGCCCGAGATGACGTCTACGCAGCCAGCGCCGCCACCGTCACCCCAGACGGCACCGCAGGCGAGTATCGCTTCGCCTCCGACTACGCGACTTCCACGGGCGAGTTCGCCGCCACGACGGACGGCGCTGCGGGCAGCTACCGCTTCGCGTCCGAGCACGCCACCGGAGCGGGCGAGTTCGCCGCCACAACCGATGGCGCTGCGGGCGGCTACCGCTTCGCGTCCGAGCATGCCGCGGGAGCGGGTGAGTTCGCGGCGTCGACTGAGGGCGCTGCGGGTGGCTACCGCTTGGAGTCCGACTACGCAGGCGGGACGGGTGAGTTCGCGGCCTCCACCGAGGGGGCGGCGGGGACCTTCGTCGGCGAAGCAGGTGGCGTGGGCTACGGCACCGCGTTCGCCGCGACCACCGGGGGTGCCACGGGGGCCTTCGCCGTCGCCAACGACGACGTCTACGCAGGCGGCGACACCGCCATCACCACCGGCGGCGCCGCAGGCAGCTTCGACCTCGCCTCCAACCTCGCCACCGGCGAAGGCGCCCTCGCCGCTGGCACCGACGGCGCCGCAGCGGGCTTCAGCGGCGCGACCGCCCTCGGCGGGCTCGACGCGGATGCCGTCGTCTCCACCGACGGCGGCGCTGCGGCGCTGGACACCGGCTTCGGCCCCCTGGGCGGCAGCGTCAGCACCGCCGACGGCCTCGCGCTCGACGCCGATGCCTTCGGACAGAAGCTCACCCTCGGCGGTCAGTCCACGCTGGAGGCCGACGCCTTCGGGCAGGAGCTGGCCCTTGGCGGTCAGTCCGCGCTGGAGGCCGATGTGTTCGGACAGAAGCTCGCCCTCGGCGGTCAGCCCGCGCTGGAGGCCGACGTGTTCGGGCAGGAGCTGGCCCTTGGCGGTCAGTCCACGCTCGACGCCGATGTCTTCGGGCGGGACCTCGCCCTCGGCGGTCAGCCCTCGCTCGACGCGGACGGGTTCGGGCAGGGGCTCGTCCCCGGTGGTCAGCCCGCGCTCGATGACGTGACCGGTCTGCTCGACGCCGACGCCCTGCGCGCCGGGGATGTCACCGTGGGGACCGTCGCCAACTACGTCACCTCCGGCGGCGACCTGTCCGCCGCCGGCCTCGGCGACCTCCTGCCCGCCGCCCCCGTCGACGTTCCGCAGCTGGACAGCCTCCCGGTCGCCGTGCCGGAGCTGCCCGCCGAGCTCCCCGAGCTGGCCGAGCTGCCCGTCGAGGTCCCGGACCTGGCCGACCTGCCGGTCGAGGTTCCCGAGGTCGAGGTGCCCGAGCTGGCGGACCTGCCCGCCGACCTGCCGGTGGACCTGCCGGTGGCCAACCCGCTGCCGGAGCTGGGCAGCCTCCCGCAGACCGCGGGCGAGCTGGTCGCCGACTCCCCGGTCGGCGACGTCACCGGCGCGGTGACCGGCGACGGCGGCCTGCTCGACGTCGACGGCGTGACCGGCGCGCTGGGCCTGGAGGGCTGACCGTCGCGCGTGCCGGGGGCGGGGTCGGGTCGGGGCGGCCCCGCCTTCGGTTTCCCCGCGCACGCGGACCCGGCACACTCGTCCGGGTGACGGCACCCTGGTTGGAGCTGGTGGACGACACGATCCGCGCCTGCGTCGAGTTCGACCGGCCAGACCTGGCGCAGCGGTTGCGCGACCGCAGGGCCGGGCTGCTCGGGCCAGCGCGCCGGGTTGTGGTGTTCGGCTGCCAGGGGCAGGGCAAGAGCCAGTTGGTCAACGCCCTGCTCGGCGCGCCCGTCTGCGCGGTGGGCGACGACGCCACCACCGCCGTGCCCGCCGTCGTCAAGCACGCCGACGCCCCGACCGCGGCCCTGCTCGGCGCGGCCGACGCGGGCGGTCCGGTCGAGACCGCGACCGCCAGGGCCAACCAGCACCCCGACGCCGTGGGCGCGGAGATCGGCCTGCCCCGCGCGCTGCTCGGCGCGGGCCTGGTCCTGGTCGACGCCCCGCCGGTGGGCGAGCCGACCGGCAGGCGCACCGAGCTGGCGATGGCCGCGCTGGCCGAGGCCGACTGCGCGCTGCTGGTCAGCGACGCCACCGCCGCGCTCACCCCGCTGGAGCTGGACCTGCTCGGCCAGGTCGCCCGGCTGTGCCCGGCGGTCGCCGTCGTGCTCACCAAGATCGACATGGTGCCGCGCTGGCGGCACGTCGCCGAGCTGGACCGCAACCGGCTGGCCGACGCCGGGGTGCCCGCGCCCGTGGTCCCGGTGTCCTCGGCGCTGCGGCTGGCCGCCGCCCGCTCCGGCGACCGCGCGCTCAACGCCGAGTCCGGGTTCACCGCGCTGGTGGAGTGCCTGCGCGCCGCCGTGCTGGCCGACCCGACCGCCGCCGCGGGGCGCGCGGCCGCGGCGACCTGCGCGGTGGTCGTGGACGAGCTCCTGGGGCCGGTGCGCGCCCGCGCCGCCGCGCTGCCGCCCGCGGTGTCCCAGGACGGCGTGGCCGCGGCGACCAGGCGGGCCGAGCGGGTGCGCCGCGACGCCGCCCGCATGCAGACCCAGCTGGCCGACGACGTCGCCGACCTCACCGCCGACGTCGACTACGACCTGCGCGACCGCACCCGCCGCGTCCTGCGCGAGGTCGACGACTACTTCGAGCAGGCCGACCCGATCAAGGTGTGGCCCGAGTTCGCCGAGTGGATGCGCGCGACGCTGACCACCGTGGCCGAGACCAACGCCGACTGGCTGCTGCGCCGGTTCGAGTGGATCGCCGGGCGGCTGGCGGCCGAGGTCGGCGACCTGCCCGCGGTGCTCGACGCCGCGGGCGTCACCGACCTGCGCACGCCGAAGGTGGAACCGTTCACCCCGGTGCAGAAGGCGTTCGTCGGCCTGCGCGGCTCCTACAGCGGCCTGCTGATGTCCGGCCTGGCCACCACGCTGGCCGGGCTGCCGCTGATCAACCCCATCTCCATCGGCGCTGGCGTGGCCTTCGGGGCGCGCAGCGTCTTCGAGGAGCGCGGCGCGCGGCTCAAGCGCCGCCAGGCGGTGGCCAAGACCGCCGCCCAGCGGCACGTCGACGACTTCTTCCTCGCCTACGGCAAGCAGACCCGCGACGCGGTCCGCCTGATCCACCGGGCACTGCGAGACCGCGTCGAGGAGGTTGCGGGCGAGGTCCACGCCGAGGCCGCCGAGTCGGCCCGGCGGGTCAAGCGCGCCGTCGACGCGGCCGCCGCCCGGCGCGCGGAGCTGATCGCGGGCGTGCGCCGCGACCTGACCCGGCTCACCGCCCTGCGCGGGCGCGCCGAGTCGGCCCGCCGTCCGCTGACCGTCCCGCGTGGACTGACCGCATGAGCCTGATCACCGCCGTATGGTCCCTTGTGGACACCCTGAGCGCCGCCTACCGCGGCGACGCGCGCGCCACGGCGTTCCTCGACGCCCGCAGGGCCGCGCTGGCCGGACCGCTGCGCGTGGCCGCCGTCGGCGCGCCGGGGTCGGGCCGCTCGACGCTGCTGGACGCCGTCGTCGGCGAGCCGTTCACCGCGCGGGCGTCGCGGCTGGTGGTGGACTGGCCGGGGCCGGTGGAGCTGATCGACGGCGACGGCGACCACGATGCGGCGCTGGTCCTGCTGCCCCGCCCGACGCCGCCGTTCCCGCGGTCGCTGCACCCGCTCTCGGCGATCGCGGTGCTCTCCCGGGCCGACGAGCTGGGCGGCGGCCGGGTGGACGCGATGGTGTCGGCGCGCCTGCTGGCCCGCAGGCACGCGCGCGGCGAGCTGGGCGCGTTCTGCCAGGACGTGGTCGCGGTGTCCGGCCTGGCCGCGGTGGCCGCGGTGACGCTGACCCCGGCTGAGGAGGCGCTGCTGCGGGCGTTGGCCGCGGTGCCGCGCGGCGAGCTGGAGCCCGCGCTGCTGTCGGTGGACCGCTTCACCGCAGCGCCCCTGCCCGCCTCCGCCGCCGACCGCGCCGCCCTGGTGGAGCGCCTGGGCGCCTTCGGCCTGCGGCTGGCCCTGTCGGCAGCCCGGCGCGCGGTGGATGTGCGGGCCGAGCTGGCCAAGGCCAGCGGCATCGGCGACCTGCGCTCCGCGATCGCCGAGTCCTTCGCCGACCACGCGGACCTCCTGCGCGCCCACACCGCGCTGACCGCCCTGGAATCCCTGATCGCCGCCGACCCGCGCCCAGGCGTCGCCGCCGAGGTCGAACGGGTCCGCGCCGCCGCCCACCCGCTGCGCGAACTCCGCCTCGCCGCCACCCTCCGCTCCGGCCGCTTGTCCCTCGCCCCCCTCGGCGACGCCGCCGTCGCCGAGGCCGCAGACCTCCTCGCCGCCCGCCCCCCAGCCGACCCCTACACCGCCCTCCTGCGCTGGCGCACCCACGCCCTCGACGAATCCCTCCCGCCCCCAGTCCGCGCCGCAGCGAGCGTCCTGGCCCGCAGCTGCGCCGGACTGCTCCAGCGCTAACCACCCACCCCCTCGACGAGTCGCTCTCGGCCCCGGTCCGCGCCGCGTCGGGCGTCCTGGCCCGCGGTTGCGCCGGTGCTCCAGCGTTAGCCGCCCACGCCCTTGACGGGTCGCTCCCGGCCCCCGGTGCGCGTGTCCTGACGCGCAGTTGCGCCAGGTCGGTCCAGCGCTAGCCACCCACGCCCTCGATGGGTCGCTCTGGGCCGCGGTGCGCGCGGTGGCGGGTGTCCTGGCTCGCAGTTGCGCCGGGTGACTTGCTCGCGTTGCGCCGGGCCGCTCCAGCGCTAGTTGCCCACGTCCTCGGCGGGTCGCTCTCGGCCTCGGTTCGCGTGGCGGCGGGTGCCTTGGCCCGTAGTTGCGTCGGGCTGCTCAGCCTTAGCTGCCCACGTCCTCGACGGGTCGCTCCTTGCCCCGATCCGCGCGGCGGCGGGCGTATTGGCCCGTAGCTGGGCCGGGTTGCTCCAGCGCTAGCCACCCACCCCTGCCGCCGTCCGCGCGCAAGCCGTGGCGCCCACCCCAGCAGGGTGGGCGCCACGGGCGTGGGTGGTCAGCCGGTGACCAGGGTCAGGCCGTAGGCCTCCAGGATCTCGCCCACCGGCTGGAAGTACGTCGTCCCGCCGGTGTCGCAGTCCCCGGAACCGCCGGAGGTGACGCCCTGCGCCTGGGTGCCGCTGACCCACGAGCCGCCGGAGTCGCCCGGCTCGGCGCAGACGTTGGTCCTGGTCAGACCGCTGACGGTGCCCTGGGGGTACTGGACGGTCTCGTCGAGGGACTCGACGGTGCCGCAGTGCCAGCCCGTGGTCGAGCCGGAGCGGCAGATGCTGGCGCCGACGGCGGCCTGCTCGGCGCCGGTGACGGTCACGTCGGCCGAGTCGTAGCCCTTGACGACCGGGCTGGGCGTCCACGAGTCGTTGGTGCGGACCCAGCCGTAGTCGTCGCCGGGGAAGGTCGACGCCTCGACCGTGCCCATCGCCGACTTGTCGGAGCCCTCGACGGCCGCGCCCGCCTCGCCGCAGTGGCCCGCGGTGACGAAGCCGCCTTCCACGGCGAAGCCGATGGAGCAGCGGCTGCTGTTGTTGATGTAGTAGGCGTCCCCGCCGACCACGTCGGCGTACAGGCGGGGGCGGGCGTCGACCAGCTGCACCCGGACCGCGGCGTAATCATCCACAAAGGACTTCACCGCGGCCGAATCGGACAGCGCGTTCACCACGACCGCGTTCGACCGCACGTCGACGTACCACCCGGTGATCTCGGCGGGCGCGTCTGCGGCGCGGGCGTCCAAGGCCGACTTGACCTCGGCCAGCGCGGTCGCCGGGTGCGCCACCACCTCGGCCGTGCCGCCCGCCGCGGCCACCGCGGGCACGGCGGCCGGGTCGGCCACCGCGACGCGCACCGCGCCCCGCTCCAGCCAGACGCCGCCGAACGCCGCTCCTGCCGCCTCCGACACGGCGGGAACGAGCGCCCTGGCGGCCGCCTCGCGGCCGAGCAGGTCGCGCACCTCGGCGGTGGTGAGCCCCAGATCCCGCTCCAGCGCGGGTATCGCCCCCTGCGGCGCGGCCCCGGCGGGGGCATTGACCGCCAAGCCCGCGGCCAGGCAGACCGCGCCCGCGACGATGCCTAGTGCCTTGCGCATCTGTCCACTCCGTTCAGCTGGGACCGGGGCGCTGCTCCCCGGACCGGTCCTCCAGGGGTGCCCGGTGGGAGCGGTGATCCGACGCCGAAGCGGACAGGAGTCCTAAGACATCCGATGATCAGCGGTTTGGGGGACCGGTCACCGACCGCCCGCCGATCGGGTAGACACGATCGTGTGGCCTGTCATTACGCCGACCGGGTGAGGGGTGTGTCAGGATTGCGCGGAGCAGGGGCGAGATCGGGGGAGCGATGAACACCTGGCCGGAGCCCGGGACCGTGGTCACCTTCGGGATGTACGACCTGCGCGCGGGTCATCCCCAGTACATCGGCCTCGGGGTCATCTCCGGGCCGCCGCAGCGGCACCCGCACGGGGACTGGTGGCGGCTGCCGGTCGTCCCGCTGGACGAGGACGCGCCTGCCACCCCGGACTGGATCACGATGGCCGACATCATCGACGCGCTGCCGCCGTCCTGACCCCTGGGCACGGCGGACTGACTTCGGGCATGGCGGACTGGCCCCGGGCACGGCGGAGCCCCGGCCGGGCAAGGGGCGAAACCCGGCCGGGGCGTCCGGCGATCGGCGTCGGGGGCCGCGGAACCTCAGTGGGGGCGGGGAGCGCGGCGGCCGTGCGCGGTGTCCTGCACCTTGCGCACCACCGAGCCGATCCGGTCGTGGTACTTGCCGTTCGTGCGCCGGTCGACGAACTGACCCGCCTTGGCGGCCCAGCGGTCCACCTTCTCCGGATGCTTGCGGGCATAGCTGCTCGCGGCGGCCGCGGCCCCCGCGAGGGCGGTCAGTCGCTTGATCAGCGCCATAGCGGTCCTTTCCCTCTGCGACCCTCGTGATGTCAACGTCGAGGTACCCCGATCGGTTCCCGGTGAACCGCTGTGGCCGATTCCCGCCAGCGCGCCCACCCGCCCGCGCGCCATCCTGGACCGGACACGAAAGCGAGGAACCACAGTGCGTGCGCACACCGTCATCGACAGCCCGGTCGGCCCGCTCACCCTGGTCGCCACCGACGGCATCCTTTCCGGCCTGTACATGGTCGACCAGCGCCACCGCCCGGTGGAGAGCACGTTCGGCGAGCGCGACGAGACCATCCTGCCCGAGGTCAAGGCCCAGCTCGCCGCCTACTTCACCGGCGAGCTGACCGAGTTCGACGTCCCGCTGCGCCTGCACGGCACCCCGTTCCAGCAGGAGGTCTGGCGCGCCCTGTGCGAGATCCCCTACGGCGAGACGATCAGCTACGGCGAGCTCGCCCGGCGGGTGGCCCGGCCCGCCGCGTCCCGCGCCGTCGGCGCGGCCAACGGGCGCAACCCGATCAGCGTGATCGTCCCCTGCCACCGCGTGGTCGGCTCGACCGGCGACCTCACCGGCTACGGCGGCGGCGTCGAGCGCAAGCGCTTCCTGCTGGACTTCGAGACCCGCTAGAGCCGCTCCACGTGGTCGCCCGCGGCAACCCCGCGGGTGTCCAGCACGGACCGCGCCGAGCGGACGACGGCAGGCAGGTCGACCGCGCGGTGGTCCTGGAGCACGATGGCGAGGTCCACCGCTCCTGCGGCGCGCGGCACCGGCACCCCGTCCACAGTGAACTGCGCGACGTGCGGGTCGTGGTAGCCGACCTCGACGCCGAGGGCCCGCAGGTGGCGGACCACGGCGACGGCGGGCGACTCGCGCGTGTCGGCCACGTCCGCCTTGTACGCCACGCCCACCAGCGCCACCCGCGCCCCGGCGACCCGCCCGCCCCGGGCGAGCAGGTCCCGCGCCCGCCGGGCCACGTACCCGGGCATGCCCGCGGTCACCGCCAGCGCGGTGTCCACCATGGTCGCGGGCAGCCCGGCCGAGCGCGCCCGGCTGGCCAGGTAGCGCGGGTCGACCGGGATGCAGTGGCCGCCGACGCCGGGTCCGGGGGTGAACGGCTGGAACCCGAACGGCTTGGTCGCCGCGCAGCGCAGCACGTCCCACACGTCCACGCCCAGCCCCGCGCAGAACACCGCCAGCTCGTCCACCAGGGCGATGTTGACCAGGCGGTAGCTGTTCTCCAGCAGCTTGGCCGTCTCGGCCTCGCGCAAGCCCGCCGCGACGACCACGCTGTCCACCAGGTCCTCGTAGAAGGCCGCGCACCGCTTGGCGCACACGGGCGTCAGCCCGCTGACGATCTTGGGCGTGTTCTCGAAGGAGAACTCGGTGTTGCCGGGGTCGATGCGCTCGGGGGAGAAGGCCAGGTGGAAGTCCGCGCCCGCGACCAGCCCGCCGGACTCCAGCGCCGGGGCGAGCACCTCCTCGGTGGTGCCGGGGTAGCTGGTGGACTCCAGCACGACCAGCGTCCCCGGCCGCAGGTGCCGGGCGACCGCGCGGGCCGCCGACAGCAGCGGCCCGAGGTCGGGCTCGCCGTCGACCAGCCCGGTCGGCACGCAGATCACGACCGTGTCCGCCGCGCCCACCGGCGCCGGGTTGACCGTCGCGGTGAAACCGGCGTCGAGCATGGCGGCGATGTCGCCGTCGGGGATGCCGCCGATGTGCGAGCGGCCCGCGCGCAGCCCCGCGACCACCTCCCGGGAGATGTCGACGCCCGCGACCGACAGCCCGGCCGCGCAGGCCCGGCGGGCCAGCGGCAGGCCGACGTAGCCGAGGCCGACGACCACCAGGTCGAGCCCCATCACGCGCGGGAGCCGGCGCGCCCCGGCCCGATCCGGTCGAGCGGGGCCGTGCCGCCGCGGGCGGGCGACCCGGGACGGCGGCGGGCCACCAGGTCGGTGACCACCCGGGTGGGGGTGGGTCCGGGCGCGTGGCCGCTGGTCGCCGGGTCGGGGTGGGCCGGGCTCGCGGCGTCGACCACCGCGCCGATCCGCACCGCACGGGTGAATGCCATGATTCCTCCACGGCTCGATCGAGTGGTTGCGCCCATATTCGCCGGAATCGCGGCCCCCGGCAGTCGCCGAATCGGGTGGCGGTATTTCACTCGATCGCCCACCGCGCCGCGGCTGTCGAATCGCTAAACTCCGCGCCTGAGCCATATCCGCTGGCCTGGGGCTTGGCGCAGGGTGACTGCGGCCAACCGATCGGGGAGGGGTAAAGCACCCGAAAAGGGGTCGGCTTGGTCGGTGCTGGATTCTTCGAGCGGCGCTAGTGTCGTGATCGCGGAGCTTCGCCGAATGCGCGGTGCGCTCCCGGGACACAGGAAACGCCAGAGAAATCCGTAAGGAGCACGGTCGTGACTGCAAGCGCTAGCGTCCAGGACAGCCGCCTCAAGCGCCGGTTCGAGCTCTGGGACGCCAACGGCGACGGAACCATCGACAAGTCCGACTACGAGACCGAGGCCCGGCGCATCCTGCAGGCGTTCGGGGAGCAGGAGAACAACCCCAAGGGCCGGGCGCTGATGTCGGCGTACCTGGGCATGTGGGACAAGCTGGCCGCCAAGGCCAAGGTCGGCGCGCAGGGCAAGGTCACGATGGACCAGTTCCTGCAGGTCTCCGAGCGGGAGCTGGTCGACGGCGGCGACGCGGGCTTCGACCGCAACCTGCGCCCCACGATCGAGGCCATCGTCGACCTGTGCGACACCGACGGCGACGGCGAGGTCAACAAGACCGAGTTCAAGCGCTGGATGCAGGCCATCGGCGTGGACGCCACCCAGGCCGACGACGCCTTCGCCCAGCTGGACACCAACGGCAGCGGCACGCTGTCGGTCGAGGAATGCGTGGACGCGGTCCGGGCCTACCACCAGGGCACGTCCGACATCAACCTGCTGGGCCGCTGACCCCGCACGGTTGACCACGGCCGCGGGCCCCGGGGCGATCCCCCGGGGCCCGCGGCCGTGCGGTCAGCGCCCCAGCAGCCGGGGCAGCAGCAGCCGGGCCTCGTTGGCCGCCGTGCGCGCCAGGATCTCCGGGCGCAGCAGCTCGCGCGGGTGCGCCCGCATGTTGATCACGTCGAGGAGCTGGCGGGTCACCACCGGGTCGGCCATCGCCGCCCGGTCGACCGCGGCCCCGACGGCCTGCATGACCCGGTGCCCCGGCGGGCGCTCGCCGCGCACGTGCGGGAGGCGGAAGTCGCCGATGACCGAGGTCTGCCACGCCGCGTCCACCAGCACCCGCAGCCGCTCGAAGTAGCCGCCCACCGCGGACCCCTCCAGCAGCCAGGCGTGCAGCGCGGAGGCGTGCAGGGCCGCCGACGGCACCCCCTGGCCGTAGATGGGGTTGAACGAGGCCACCGCGTCGCCGACGGTCACCAGGCCCGCGGGCTGCCCACCGGTGCGGTGGAAGTCCCGGCGCACGCTGTGCGGGAAGCGGTGCACGGCGACGGGCGAGGCCATCGGGCAGGTGCGGACCAGCTCGGCGAACGCGGGCGCGGGCTCGGCGGCGCAGCGCTCCCGGAACGCCTCCGCCGAGCGGCCGGGGCGGCGGGCGCCGTAGCCGGACACCGTGCACAGCCAGCGGTCCGGCGACACCGCGGCCACGCAGCTCACCCCCGGGTCCGGCCAGTCGGGCGTCCGCAGCGAGTGCACGCCGAGCAGGCCGTCCAGGCGCTGGCCGGGCGTGCGGTGGAACAGGGCCGTCGCGTAGCCCAGGTCCAGGTGCACCCGCCGCTTCGGCGCGGGGGTCACGCCCAGCGCGCGCAGCCACTCGCCCTGCCGGGTGCCCCGGCCGCTGGCGTCCACGACCAGGTCCGCGTCGCAGCGCCCGCCGCCCAGCACCACGCCGCGCACCCGGGAGCGGTCGCCCAGCAGGCCGACCACGCGGTCGCGGACCAGCTTCACCTGCGGCAGCACCGCGCGCCGCACGTGCCACTCGACCATCGGCCGGTGCACGGGCAGCAGCTCGTCCGGCACGGTCGGCCGGGGCCGCCCGTCGACCACCATCCGACCGTCCGCTGTGGACATCGGCGCGACGCCGTGCGCGGCCAGGTCGGCGAACAGGTCGGGGAACCAGCGGTCGAGCAGGGCGCGGGCCAGCGCCAGCAGGATGTGGAACTGCTCGGCCTGCGGGGTGCCCGGCCTGCTCAGCGGCGCGTCCGGCAGCTCGTCCGGCTCGACGAGCACCACCTCGTCGGCGTGGTCGAGCAGCACCCGGGCGGCGAGCAGGCCAGCCGGGCCCGCCCCCGCCACCACCGCTCGCCTCACCCGAACCGCACCGGGGACTCCGGGCTCAGCGCGATGTCCGAGCCGGTCACCGGCGCCGCCCGGTGGATGAGGATGTTGTAGTGGTTGGGGAAGTGGCAGGCGTCGAACCCCAGCACGGTGCCGATGAAGGCGTCGCCGATGTGCACCGCGTCGCCGCGGTCGATGACCCCGCCGCGCTCGATCTCGGTGAAGCCGAGGAAGCCCACCCGGTCGATGCGCCCGTCGGCCACGCCGTGGTCGGTGGTCACCAGCTCGTGCACCTCGCCGCGGCGCACGCACCGGCTGGCGAACTCCTCCAGCCGCATGCCGCGGTCATCCCTGCGGTGCACCAGCACCTTCACCAACGTGCCGGACACCGTCCGCTTCTCGCCGTCCTCGATCACCTTGGGCTCCTTCCGCCCGATACGCCGCGGCCACCAGTTCCAGGGCGGCCAGACCCGCGGTGTCCGGGCCGCCGTCGTGCACGGCCAGGGTGAAGGCGCGCAGCACCCCGGCGTACTCGTGCCACAGCGACTGCTTGAACCCGGTGAACCCGGCCAGCATGTCCGCCTGCCGCACGCCCCCGTCGGCCAGCCGCACCTCGATGTCCTTGGTCTCCCCCGGGTGCGCCCAGTCCAGCTCGACCTCGGCGCCGGCCCCGCACTCGGCGTCGAGCAGCAGCCGGGCCCAGCGGTCCACGCCCGCGGCGTCGCGGCGGATCTCCGCGTCCCGCAGCCGGACCGGGCCGAGCAGCATCCGCACCAGGTCGAGCGCGTTGGGGCCGTTGTCGGCCACGCACCCGCCGCCGCAGCGCTGCGGGTCGAGGTACCACTGGTCCTGCCCGACGTGCTCCTCGATGCGTTCGAGGTAGCGCACCCGCACCGAGTCGATCGCCCACCGCGGCGGCAGCCCGAGCAGCAGGTCGCGGACGCGGGCGTTGTAGCGGCGGTGGAACGAGGTGAACAGGACCGTGCCGCGCGCGGCGGCCAGCGCGACCAGCTCGCGCCCGTCCTCGACGGTGGTGGCCAGCGGCTTCTCCACGCAGACCGGGATGCCCGCGTCGAGCAGGTCGCGGCAGACGGCGGCGTGGGCGTCGTTGGGCACCGTCACCACCACCCCGTCCAAGCCGCCGTCGGCGATGAGGTCGCGGTGGTCGGCGTAGCAGCGCACCTCGCCGCGGAACGGGGCAAGCGCCGCGCGCCTGCGGTCGCACACCGCGGCCAGCCGCAGCGGGCCGCTGTCGCCGAGGGCGGCCAGGTAGAACCGGGAGATCACGCCGAGCCCGATGATCCCGATGCGCATCAGCGGCGCTCCGGCAGCGGCAGGCCGAAGCGGTCCGCGACGCCCGCCAGCTCGGCCACCAGCGCGGCGGGCAGCGCGACGCCGGTGGCCGCGGCCTCGGCGGCCTGGGCGGCCTCGGGGCAGCCGGGGTAGGACACCGGCCGGGCCGGGTCGGCGGGCGGGCAGCCGAGCAGCGCGGTGAACAGCGCGTCGGCGTCGCGGCCGAAGGCGCCGGGCTCGCGCAGCGCGCCGGGGGCGATGGCCAGCACGAGGTAGCCGATGTCGTCGTCGGCGCCGGACCCGGCCAGCGGGCCCAGCCCGGCCCCGGGCACCAGCGCGGCCAGCACCTCGACCATCAGGCCGAGGCCGAAGCCCTTGTACTGCCCGGGACCGGGCGCGCCCAGCCAGCTCAGGTGCGCCTCGCCCGCGTCGAAGCGGGCCGGGTCGGTGACCGGCGCGCCGCTGTCGTCGGCCAGCCAGCCCGGTGGGATGGCCCGCCCCTCGCGCGCGGCCGCCCGGATCCGCCCGGTGGGGGCCGCGGTGGTGCTCATGTCCAGCAGGAACGGCGGGTTCTGGCCCGCGGGCGCGGCCACCGCCAGCGGGTTGGTGCCCAGCATCGGCGCGGCCCCGCCGGGCGGGCGGGCGATGCGCTGGCGCCCGCAGTTGGCCGCCACCACCCCGACCATCCCGTGCCGCGCGGCCCGCAGCGCCGGATGCCCGGCGCACCCGAAGTGCGTCCCGCCGCGCACCGACACCATCCCGATCCCGTACTCCGCGGCGCGCCTGCAGGCCAGCTCCATCGCCTCCCCCGCCAGCCACAACCCGAGCGCCCGAGCGCCGTCGAGCAGCACCGCCGCGCCGCGGTCCGCGGCCACCCGCGGCTCCGCGGCCGGATCAGCCCGACCGGAATCCAGCAGCGGCAGGTAGATCCGGGTGAGGTTGGCCAGCCCGTGCGAACTCATCCCGGTGAGGTCGCCGTGGCACAGCGCCTCGGCCGCCGCGTCCGCGCGGACCGGCGGCAGGCCGCAGGCGCGGAAGACGGCGGCGGTGAAGTCCAGCAGCGCGGCCACAGGCACGCGCACAGGCGTCTCGGTCGGGGCGGTGGCGGTGTGGGTCATGGGGGAGCCCTTCTGGCGGCGAACGTCAGGAGCAGGCGGGAGACCCGACCGGCGAAGCCGTCAGTCGGCAAGGCCGGCTGGGCCGAGGACCGCGGTCGGGGTGGTTGGGGGTGGGTGGGGGATCGGGGCGTGCTCGCCGGGGGCGAGGGTGCCGGGGTCGGGGTGGCTCATTGGTTGGTTCTGGTGGTGTAGGTCAGGAGCAGGCGGGTGTGCGTGGGGGCGGGTCGTTGGGATCGAGAGTTGCGGTCGGGGTGGTTGGGGTGTGGGTGGGGGATCGGGGCGTGCTCGCTGGGGGTGGTGAGGGTGCCGGGGTCGGGGCGGTTCGGTGGGTGGTTCTGGTGGTGCAGGTCAGGAGCGGGCGGCTTGCGGTGGGGCAGGTCGCTGGGGCCGAGGGGTGCGGTCGGGTGGTTGATGTCCGGGTCACGGGCGGGTTCTGGCGGTGGATCTGCGGGTCGGCGTTCGCGCGGTGGGCGACGTGGTTGGGACTGCGGGTGGGTTCAGCGGTGTGGGTCATGGGAGGGCTGTGGTGGCGAAGGTCAGGGTTGGGGAGAGGCGTGGTGGGGAGGTGTCCGGACCGGCGTTCGTGCGGTGGGCGGTGCGGTCGGGACTGCGGTTGGGGGTGGTGGCGGTGTGGGGCACGGGCGGGCTCTGGCGGCGAAAGTCAGGGCTAGGCGGGGGATGCGGGTGGTGGGAGGCGTCCGGGGTGGCGGGTCGCGGGGGCTGGGGGTGCGTGGTGGGTGGCGGGTCGCGGGGGCTGGGGGTGCGTGGTGGGTGGCGGGTCGCGGGGGCTGGGGTGCGAGTGGGGGGCTTGTCGGGTGGGTTGGCGGGTGGCAGGAGCGGGCGGTGGCTGCCAACGTGCTCGCCGGGGTCGGGGAGCGCGGGTGTGGGGTGGGGCATTAGCGGGGTCTCCTGGCGGCGAAGGTCAGGAGCAGGCGGGAGATCTGGGTGGCGAAGGCGTCCAGGGCGGGGAGGGGGGCGTGTTCGCCGGGGGCGTGGGCGTGGTGGGTGGCCAGGTCGCCGGGGCCGAGGACGGCGGTGGGGGTGCCGTTGAGCCAGATGGCGTCGCAGGTGAAGGTCGCGGTGCCGCGGGGGATGCCCGCCGCGGTCATCAGCGCGGCCAGGGCGGGGCCCGCGTCGGTCAGGGTGGGCAGGCCGCGCTTGCGCCAGGTGACCTTGGTGATCCGGTCGGCGTCGGCTGCGGTGCGGGCCAAGGCGCGGGAGCGGGTGTAGCGCAGGGCGAAGCAGGCCAGCGCGTCGGCGACGTGGTGCTCCAGGGCGTCGGTCAGCGCCGCGCCCTCCTCCGCGGTCGCGTAGGGCAGGTTGACCAGCAGCGTGCCGGTCCCGTGCACGCGGTTGTGCGCGGTGCCGGTGTGCAGGCCCGCGATGCACAGGTCGTCCATGCGGTCGCCGAGCCAGGCGGCGATGTGGCCGAGCAGGACGGTCGCGTTGTGGCCCGCGCCCGGGGAGTCGTCGATGGCGTCGGCGCCCGCCACCCGGATCTCGGCCGTCGCGGCTGCGGTCGCGGTCGGCTGGTAGCGGCCGGAGGTGGGCTCGCAGAAGATGTTGAGCGCCCCCACGTACCCCGCCTCGACCAGCGGCCGGGTGCCGAAGACGCCCATCGCGCCGCCCTCCTCGCCGGAGACCGCCTGCACCAGGACCGCGACCTCGGTCCCGATCGCCGGGTCGCGCCGGGCGGCGTCGCGGATGCCCGCCAGCAGGGCCACCGCGGGCCCCTTGGCGTCGATCGCGCCCCGGCCGCGGAAGACCGAGCCGTCGAAGGAGACCGGCTCCTCCCCGGCGACGGTGTCCAGGTGGACGTTGAACATCACGGTGGCCTCGACCGGCAGCGGCGGCCCCAGCCGCAGCACCAGGTTCGGCTGGCAGGCCAGGAAGTCCGGGCCGCGGCCGCGCACGGTCGAGGGCACGTCCGGGCGGTCGAGCACGGCGGCGTCGGCGGGCGCGTGGTGCACCACGGTGAACCCGGACGCCTCGGCGTAGCGCTTCTGGGCCTCCCACAGCCGCACCGGGCCGTCCGCCGTCTCCAGCGGGCCCGCGGTCGGCAGGGCGAGCAGGTCGAGCAGCAGGGCGTGGTCGGCGGCGGTGAGCACTCACGCCCCCGCCGGGCAGGCGGCCAGCAGCGCCTCCAGGGCCAGGCCCGCGGCGTGGAAGCCGGACGCCTCGCCGGAGCCGCCGTCGCGCTCGTGCGGGCGCAGGCTCAGGTGCGGCTCCAGCGACAGCGCGCCGGTGTAGCCGTGCGCGGCCAGCAGCGCCAGCGCGCCCGCGACGTCGGCGTCGCCGCGGCCGGGCAGCGTCCACCGCGGCCCGCTCACCCCGTCCTTGATGTGCACGTGCTGCACGTGGTCGACCACCTCGGCCAGCAGGTCCACCCCGGAGTAGCCGTAGGCGACCCCGTTGCCGGTGTCGAACAGCAGGCCCAGCCCGTCGCCGACCAGGGTCAGCATGCGGTCGGCGTCGGACCCGGCCCAGCCAGCGCAGTTCTCGTGCAGCAGCACCAGGTCGGCCTGCCCGGCCCGGTCGGCCAGCTCGCGCAGCCGCCGCCGGACCCGCCGCTCCCACTCCGCCTCGGGCAGGCCCGCGTTCGGGTAGGACATCACCCGCACGTACCGCGCGCCCAGCTCGGGGCAGCGGCGGGCGAGCACGCGCAGCTCGTCGAGGTCGCGGCTGAAGTCGTCGGTGATCTCCGATGACCAGTCCCCGATGCGCGAGTCGACGCACACCACGTCCAGCCCCGCCTCGGCCAGCGCCGCGGCCACCGCGGCGAAGGCGGCGTCGTCGAGGTCGGCCAGCGCGGTCCCGCCCACCGTGCGCAGCTCGATGGCCGACCAGCCCAGCCCGGTCACCGCGGCGATCTGCTCGGCCAGCGCAGGCCCGGCCTCGTCGCCGATGCCCGCCAGCACCCTCACCGCGCCGCCTCGACCGTCAGCCCGGCGGCCAGGCGCTTGGCGTCGGCGATGAGCGAGACGACCGCGGCGCCCGCGGCCAGCTCGCCGGTCATCGGCTCGCCCGCGAAGTGGCGGTAGGCCCGGGCGATGAACGCGGTGAGCGCGTCGTCGCGGAACACCGCGTGCGTGCGCTTGCCCGGCGACTGCACCGCCAGCTGCGCGAAGTCGTCGGCGGCGCTGACCGCGAAGTGCCCGACGGCGCGGCCGCCCGCGTACTCCACGGTCACCCGCCGCTCGCGGACCGGGGCCGTCAGCTCGGTGGTGATCTCGGTGCGCACGCCGCTGTCGTGGGCCAGGCTCAGCCACGCCCCGCCCAGGTCCGGGAAGACCGCGGCGCCCAGCCGCATGTCGGCGCAGCCCGCGGCGGCGACCCGGGCGGGGCCTGCCAGCCGCAGGGCCAGGGCGACCGAGTGCGGGGCCTCCACGTCGAACGCGCTCGGGTGCGCGTCGCCCTCCAGGGTCCGGCTGAACCGCGGCTTGGCCTGGCGGACCGCGATGGACACCGGCGGCCCCAGCTCGTCGGCGAGGGCGAGCAGCCGCCGGGTCAGCTCGCTGCACCGCCACTGCGCGATCGGGACCACGTCGAGGTCGGCCAGCTCGGCCAGCGCCACCACCTCGGCCAGCGCGGCGGGGTCGGCCGCCAGCGGCTTCTCCACCAGGAAGCGGCGGAAGCCCAGCCCGGCCAGCTCGGTCATCGGCCCCACCCGCGCGCCCGGGGGCGTGCAGAGGTGGACGACGGTGGCGGCCGGGTCGGTGAGCGCGGCGGCGTGGCGCAGGTCGCGGGCGCGCACCACGTCCGATCCCGGCTGGACGCTCCGAACCGGATCGACCACCACGACCGGGTCCGCGCCCGCGGGGCGCAGGGCGCGCAGCACCGGCAGGTGCAGCCGCGTGCCCGCGTGGCCGAGTCCCACGACTAGCGTGCCCAGCATGCAGTGCCGCCTCCCCGCGAAGTGATCGCCCAACACCCTTGCGGCGGCTGGGAGGGCTGTCAACGCGCGCCACACGACCGTGTGATCTTTGAAGCTGTTGCGGCGCAAGGCTTGTCCGCCTGGCTAGCGTGGGGTGGCGGACCGGCGTCCGCCCGTCCCCCAGCTCCGTCCGGAAAGGACACGCATGGAGCACGCCGCCGCGCTCACCCGCGCGCCAGCCGTGCCGGTACCGTTCTTCACCCAGGCCGCCACCCTCGAAGCCGTGTGGCCGCTGGCCGAGGCCAACCTGGCCGAGGTCGTCGACCGCGGCAAGTACTCCCACGGGCACATGGTCGAGCGCTTCGAGCGGGTCCTCGCCGACTACCTCGGCGCGGCCCACGTGGTCGGGGTGAACTCCGGCACCGACGCGCTGGTGCTGCTGCTGCGCGCGATCGGGCTGGAACCCGGCGACGAGGTGGTCGTCCCGGCGTTCAGCTTCATCGCCACCGCGTCGTCGGTCGCGCTGGCAGGCGGGCGGCCCGCCTTCGCCGACATCGGTCCCGACGACTACGCCATCGACCCGGGCGCGGCCGCCGACGCGGTCACCGACCACACCCGCGCGCTCATGCCGGTGCACCTGTTCTGCCAGCCCGCCGACCTCGGCGCGCTGACCGCGGTCGCCGACCGGTACGCGCTGAGCCTGGTCGAGGACAGCGCCGAGGCGATCGGCATGCGCTGGGACGGCCGCCACGCCGGGCTGCTCGGCAGCGGCGGGGTGCTCTCGTTCTTCCCGACCAAGACCCTGGGCGCCCTCGGCGACGCGGGCGCGGTGATCACCGACGACGACCGGGTCGCCGACGCCGCCGCCGCGCTGCGCCACCACGGCCGCTTCGGCCGCACGCTGGCGCACTTCCCGGGCATCAACAACGAGACGGTGCTGCCCGGCTACAACTCCAAGATGGACGACTTCCAGGCCGCGGTCCTGCTGGCCAAGCTGACCCGGCTGGAGGAGGGCATCGCCCGCCGCGCGGCGCTGGCCGCCGCCTACACCGAGCGGCTGGCGGGCTGCCCCGGGGTGCTGCGCACGCCCACCGTGGTGCCCAGGGACGTGCCGGTCGACCCGGTGTTCTACGTCTACCTGGTGGAGGTCGAGCGGCGCGACGCGCTGGCCGCGCACCTGGCCGCCCACGGCGTGGGCACCGAGACCTACTACCCGGTGCCGCTGCACCTGCAGCCGTGCTTCGCCGAGCTGGGCTACCGCGCTGGCCAGTTCCCGGTCGCCGAGGCGGCGTGCGCGCACGCGCTGGCCCTGCCGCTGTACCCGGACCTGCCCCTCTCCGCGGTGGACCGGGTGTGCGAGCTGATCGCCGAGTTCTACAAGGCGGGCCGGTCGTGAGCACGCTGCCGTTCTTCCCGCCCGACCTGTTCGACCACGACCGCGAGCGGCTGCTGGCCACGGTGCGCCGCATCGGCACCGACCCGGCGCAGCGGTTCATCCTCGGCGAGCGCACCGCCGCCTTCGAGGCCGCGCTGCGCGCCCGCACCGGCGCGGCCGACGTGATCGCCTGCGGCAGCGGCACGGGCGCGCTGATGCTGGTGCTGCGCGCGATGGACATCGGGCCCGGCGACGAGGTCGTCGTGCCCGCGCTGGGCTGCGCGCCGCTGGCGGCCTCGGTGGTCAACGTCGGGGCGACGCCGGTCTTCGCCGACGTGCACCCGTGGACGATGGTCGTGGAGCCCTACGAGGTCGAGACCTCCATCACCGACCGGACGGCGGCGATCATGCCCGCGCACATGTTCTCGGTGATGGCCGACATGCCCACCCTCGGCGCGCTGGCCGAGCGGCACGAGGTGCGGCTCATCGAGGACTCCGCGGTCGCCCAGGGCGGGGTGCTCGGCGGGCTGCCCGCTGGCCGCTGGGGCGACGCGGGGGTGTACTCGTTCGTGCAGGTCAAGACGTTCGGCACGGTCGGGGAGGGCGGCGCGGTCGTCACCGACGACGCCGCGCTCGGCCAGCTCGTGCGCATGCTGCGCAACCACGGCCAGGACGGGCGCACCCGGTTCGTCCACCACGCCATCGGCTACAACTCCCGCTTCGACGAGATCATCGCCGACTACCAGCTGCACCGGCTCTCCGGGCTGACCGAGCGGCTGGAGCGGCGGGCGCGCATCGCCGAGTACTACACCGAGCGCTTCGCCGACCTCGCCGACCGCGGCATCCAGGCCCCGCCGCCCGGGCGCGACGGGCGCTGCTTCTACGTCTACTGCCTGCTCGCCGAGCGGCGCGACGAGCTGCGGCGGCACCTGGCCCAGCGGGGCGTGGGCACGCACGTCTACTACCCGACGCCGCTGCCCGCGCAGCCCGCCTTCGCCCAGTACGCCCGGAGCAGGCGGTTCTGGCCGCACGCCGAGCTGGCGGGCGCGCGGATGCTCGCCCTGCCGATCTACCCGCACCTGACCGACGCCGAGGTCGAGCACATCGCCGACAGCGTCTGCGCGTTCTGAAGGAGAGACCCGGGATGAGCATCGCGGCCGCCGCGCCGAGCCGGATCGGCGCGTTCGCCCGGCTGGCCAAGCTCGACGTGTGGGACTACTACCTGGCCGTGCCGCTGGCCTGGGCGCTGAGCGGGCCCGGGGCGTGGGGCTCGCCGGAGGTGCTGGTCACGCTGGGGCTGTTCCTGCTCGGGACCGTCGGGGTGGTCGCCGGGGCGGTCGCCTTCGACGACGTGACCGGCTTCCGCGACGGCAGCGACGCGGCCAACTACGGCCCGGACGCCCCGGCCCGGCGGCTGGCCCGCAAGCCGCTGCTGACCGGCGAGATCACCGAGCGCGAGGCGGTCGCCTTCGGCTGGGCCGCCACCCTGCTCGGCCTGCTCGTGTGGGTGTGGACGGCGGCGTTCGCCCCGTTCAGCCCGCTGTGGGCGCTGCTGCTGCTGGCCCTGTGCCTGGTCTCGGCGGTGCAGTACTCGTGGGGGCTCAAGATCAGCTACCGGGGCTGGCAGGAGGTGTTCCTCGCCGGGTTCGGCGTCGGGCTGGTGCTCACCGCCGTCGGCCTGTGCGTCGGGTCGCTGACGCCGTTCGCGGTGGTGCAGGCCGTCCTGTTCGGACTCGGGCCGCTGCTGTTCGGGGTGTACTCCAACACCCGCGACGCCGCGGGCGACGCGCGCGTCGGCAGGCCCACGGTCGCGGTGCTGCTGGGGTCGCGGGGCAACGGGCTGTTCATCGCCGCGCTCTCGGTCGCCGAGATCGCGCTGATCGTGCTGTCGGCCGGGCTCGGGGCCGCGCCCTGGTGGTTCGCCCTGGCCATGCTGCCCGCGATGGCCATGCGGGTGGCCCAGCTGCACCGCGGCGTCGGGCTCGGCGACCTGCTCGGCGCGCGGCTGATCGGCCTGCACGCCCACCGCACGACCGTCGCGCTGCTGATCCTGGTGAACCTCTTCCTGCCCGTGCTGGCGGCCCGCTGATGGGCGCCGACCTCGACGTCGCCGTCGTCGGCGCGGGCATCGCGGGGCTGGTGGTCGCCCACCGGCTGCGGTCGGCGGGGCGGCAGGTGCACGTCTTTGAGTCCGCCGACGACGTGGGCGGGCGGATGCGGTCGCTGCGCCGCGACGGCTACCTCATCGACACCGGCGCGGAGATGATCGGCACCCACGGCTACCCCGCGACCTGGCGGCTGCTCGGCGAGCTGGGCATGTCCGAAGAGGACGTGCCGCGCATCGGCGCGGGGCTGGCGGTGTGGCGGGAGGGCCGGGCGCACCCGGACGTCGGCGACCCGCGCGGGCTGCGCACCGGGGCCGGGCTGTCGCTCGGCGCGCGGGTCGCGCTGGGCAGGCTGCTGACCGGCCTGCGGCTGCGCGCCAAGCGGTTCGACCCCGACCACCCGGAGGCCACCCCGCTGCGCGCCCAGACCCTGGCCGAGCTGCTCCGCCACCGCCCCCGCGACCTGCACGACTACCTGTTCGCCCCGATCGCCAGCGGCTTCTACGGCTGGGACACCGCGCTGGCGTGCGCCGGTCCGCTGCTGGCGCACCTGAACGCCATCGGCCCGACGAGCACGTTCCGCACCTACCGCGACGGCATGGACACCCCGGCGCGGCGGCTGGCGGCGCGGCTGGAGGTGTCGACCGGGACGCCGGTGGAGTCGGTGTCCACCGCCCTGGGCGGGGCCCGGCTGCGGGTCGGCGGCGCGGACGTCACCGCCCGGCAGGTCGTGCTCGCCGTGCCCGCGCCGGTCGCCGCCGCGCTGCACCCGGAGGCCCCCGAGTACGTGCGCGCGGTGCCGTACCGGCCGATGGTCAAGCTCGTCTGCCTGCTCGACGTGCCGGTAGCCCCGGTCGAGGGCACCTTCGGGATGTTCGTGCCGCCGGTGGAGAACCCGATGTTCGCCGGGTACGTGGTCGACGACCGCAGGCACCCGAACCGCGCGCCGCAGGGCCGCGGCCAGGTCACGCTGTTCGCAGGCCCGGGTGCGTCCGCCGAGCTGGCCGCAGGCCCGCCCGAGCGCGTCGCCGAGGTCCTGCTCCCCGAGGCCGCCCGCTACCTGCCCGCCCTGCGCTGCCGAGCGACCGTGCCCTCGGTCTTCCGCCACGGCATGCCCATGCCCACCCCGGCCGCCCTGGCCGCCCGGCAGGACTTCCTGCGCCGCCCGCCGTCGGCGGTGGAGTACGCGGGCGACTGGTTCACCCTGCGCCCCGCCACCGAGGGCGCCATCCGCTCCGCCGAACTGGTCAGCGCCCGCGTCCTGGATCGCAGGCCGAGCATGGCGGTGGCCGGTGGCTGAGCGGTTCTCGCCGGGGGCTGGCGCTGCCCGGGCCGCGCTGGGCGGCTGCCGCGGGCGAGGGGGGCCAGCGCCGGGGTGTCGTGGTCGGGATCGAGCCTGGGGGGTTGCTGGTGGCTGAGACGGCGTACTGCTTCGACACCGGGTTCGACCGGGAGGGGGAGCGGCTGGCGTTGGGGGAGGCCCTGTGGGACGCGGGGACCTTCGCGCGCCTGGCCGGGCTGGTGGGTCCGGGGTCGCGGTGCCTTGAGGTGGGGGCGGGCCGGGGGTCGGTGGCGCGGTGGATGACCGCCCGGGGGGCGTACGTGACCGCGGTCGACCGGGATGTGTCGCGGTTGGACGTCCCCGGTGGCCGCGTGGTGGAGATGGACGTGTGCGACGGCGTGCCGGGCGGCGGGTACGACCTCGTGCACGCGCGGTTGGTGGTGCAGCACCTCGCGGACCGGCTGGGGGCCGTGCGGCGGATGGTCGAGGCGCTGCGGCCCGGTGGCCATCTCGTGCTGGAGGACACCGACACCGCTTCGCTGTTCAGCCACGCCGACGGCGTCTTCCACGAGGGCGTCAAGCGCGCGGCCTACGCGGTCATGCGCGAGTCGGGCTACCACCCGCGGTGCGGGCTGCTGGACGTGGAGCTGGCCGAGGCGGCCGGGCTGGCCGACGTGCGGGCCGACGGGCGCGCCGAGGTCGTGCGCGGGGGATCGCCGGGCGGGCGCTGGTTCGCGCTGTGGCTGGAGCACCTGCGTCCGCGGCTGACCGGGGTGTCCGCTGTGGACGTCGACCGGGCCGTGGCCGACCTGCTCGACCCGCGGCACACCTGGTTGTCGCAGGTGATGGTGACCGTCATCGGTCGGAAGGTGGGACCGTGAAGCCGAAGGACCTGGGCACGCTGTTCGACGACCTCGTCGACCGCGGCGTGCGCACCGTGGCCGAGCTGGACCGGCCGCTGGACATCGCGCCGGACTTCGGCACGACCTACACCATGGCCGACCTCGCGGGCCTGGTGCGCAACGCGGCCGGGTGGCTGCACGCGGCGGGGGTGGGCCCGGGCGACCGGGTGGCCGTGGTCAAGGAGAACCACTGGGACTACGTCCTGCTGGCGGCCGCGGCGGCCCGGCTGGGCGCGGTGCCCGCGCTGCTGTCGGACAACCTGCCGCCGCAGACGTTGCAGGTTCTCCTCAAGCGGCTGGACCCGGCCCTGCTGGTGACCTCGACGGGCGTGCTGGACAACGCCCGCGACGACGAGACCGACCTGGTCGGCTTCGCCCGCCGCACGCTGGTGGTGGACGGGCGCTACCCCGGCGCGCTGGACCTGGCCGCCGTGCAGGGCACCCGCCCACCCGCGGTGGTCCGCCGCGTCCCGGACGCGCCGCTGATCATCAACCACACCTCCGGCACCACCGGGACACCCAAGCTGGTCCTGCACACCGCCGAGACCCTGATCCACCGGCTGGCCGCCCGGGAGGCCCAGCGGGTCCCGGTGCTCTCGACCAAGCCGTCGGACACCGTCGCCTCCGCGATCGCCTACTGCCACGGCCGGGCCGTGCCGTGGACGATGAGCGTGCTGTGGCTCGCCCCGTCCAAGGTGGTCGTGATCGGCGGCGACGAACCCGACGTCCTCCGCGAGCACCCGCCGACGACGCTGGAGGCGCTGCCGTCGGTGTTCGTGCGCTGGCAGGGCCTGACCGCAGCCCCCGACCACCCCTTCGGCGACGTGCGGCTGTTCGTGAGCACCTTCGACGCCATGCACCCGCCCACGGTGCGGGCATACCTGGGCGCGTCCCGCCGACGGCACCCGCTGTGGGTGCAGGTGTGGGGCCAAACCGAAACCGGCCCGATGACCTTCCGCTTCCTCACCCGCCGCTCGGTCGCCACCCGCGCCGACCGCCACCCGACCACCCGCAACCTCGGCAGGCCCATGCCCGGCCGTACCCGCCTGCGCGTGGTCGACCCGAGGACCTTCCAGGACGTGCCCACCGGCCGCCCCGGCTTGGTGCTGGTCCGGACCGCAGCCCAGTGCGTGGACTACATCGGCGAACACGAACGCTGGCGCGCCAAGTCCGCCGACGGCTGGTGGAACTCCGGCGACGTCGGCCTGCGCACCCGAACCGGCTCCTACCTCCTCCTGGACCGCGAGGTCGACGTCATCCCCGGCCAAAGCTGCGTCGAACTGGAGGACGTGATCGAAGACCGCGTCCCCGAAATCGTGGAATGCGTAGTCCTGGGCACCCCAGGCCGCCTCCCCATCCCGGTAGTCGTCACCGTCGACGGCTCCCTAGACCCCGCCCACTGGGCCACCGCAATCCACGACCTCCCCGCCCTAGCCGACCCAGTCGTCTTCACCTGGGACCGAGTCCCCCGCACCGGCACCGGCAAAGTCCGCCGAATGGAACTCCGAGCCCTCCTCCACTGCGGCCCAGCCACCTTCGGCACCGGCCACTGGACCTAACCCCCGGGCACGACAAACACGAAGGCGGGCCCAGATGCCCACCGCCACAACAGGGAACGGGAACGCGCCCACCCGCCCAACCGGAACGCGCCCCCGCCCAAGTGTCCGATGGGGTGGACTTGCATTCGCGGGGAGCGAAGTGCCGCTAAACTTGCGGGGGCGTGAACGGGCTTCGCCCGCATCGCCGCTCTTCACGCCCAGCGGCGCTTCGCTTAGGGGTCCCCGCGAATGCAAGTTCACCCCATCGGACCACCCACCCAAGCCGCGCAACCACGGGCCAAAGCCGAGCAATCACCGCCGGAACCCGCGCAACCACCGCCCACGAGCCCCAGCAGCAGCTTCAGTTCTCGACCTTCAACTCCAAATCCGCCAGCGGGTAGTACAACGTCCCCGACCGCTCCTCCCCCCAACTCTCCGTCTCCCCCCGCTTCCACGTCCGCCCCGCCTCAGCCTCAATGAACGCATACGAAGCAGTAGCCCGCACCGAAGTCTCCACCTCATCCGCGATCTCCTGCGTGCTGCTAGCCGTGAACTCCCGCCCAGCAACCTGCTGCGTAGCGCTCACCGAAAGCCTGCCGTCGGCGACATCCTCCGGGTCGTACTGCAGCGTCCCGCTCAGCTCATCCCCTTCATGGTTCCTCGCGGCGACGATGATCCAGCCGCCCCGGGGGATCATGACCCCGTCGCAGGCGAAGACCCCGCTGATGATGTCGCAGTGCTCGGTCTCCGACGGCGAGGTCGTCTGCTGGTCGTCGCCGACGAAGCGGACGGAGACCGCGTAGTCGTCGAGGAGGAACGTGCCGCCCAGCTCGCCCGCGACGTGCACGGCGAGGCTGAAGTCGATGGTGGTGTGCCCCAGCTCCGGGTTCTCCCGGACCGGCGCGGGCACGACCTCCAGCGTCAGCTCCTTCTGGGCCAGGCTCTGCGAGGAGTTGTTGATCTCCATCGTGATGTAGGCGTAGACCTGTGCCTCGCCCGCCGCCAGCTCGTCGACGTCCAGGGTGAACTGGACCTCCTCGCTGCCCGCGAGGTCGATCTCGTGGTTGGCGAACTCCGCGCCCGCGACCATCGTCAGCGTCGCCGTGCCGGACTGCTCGGCGCCCATGTTGCGGACCTGCACGGTCAGCCTGCCGCCCTCGCTGTCGTAGGCGCGCCCGTGCGAGGGGTGCAGGCCGTGCGCGGGCTTGGGGTCGAAGCGGAAGACCGTGATGTCCAGGTCGGGCGGCTGCACGTAGCCGGTGGTCGCGGTGGCCGCGCCCACGGTGAACTGGCCCTGCTGCTGGCCGAGGACCTGGGAGGTGCCGTCGACCTCGGCGTAGACGAGCACGTCCAGCGGGTGCGTCCCGGCGGGCAGGGTGCCCACCACGTACTGCGCCCACTGCGTCTCGCCTGCCCCCACGCTCAGCCCGACCGCCTCGGTGCGGTCGGCGACGGTGAAGTTCACCCCGAGCGTGATCGGCTCGCCGTCGTCATTGCTGACCTGGGCGAACACCTGGACCTGTGTGCTCTCGTCCAGCACGCCGGAGGTCCCGTCCGCGCGCCCCGCCCCGACCTGGTGCACCGTCACCGCTGCCATCGCCGTCATCCCTTCGCTGACTTGACGCCATCGTGGCGACGGGCAGGCGGGCGGGTCGATGCCCGACGGGGCAGTCACCGGGGCTGAGTTCACCGGTCCGGCGCGCCCGGGGGCTCAGCGGTCGCGGTGGACCAGGTGGTGGGCCAGGCCTGCCAGCTCGGCGTAGCCGCGCGGCGGGAGGTCGGCCCGGCGCAGCTCGTCGAGGGCGGCGGCGAGGAGGTCGCCCGCCTGGCGCAGGCAGTGCGCGCGGCCACCGGCCCGGTCGACCAGCTCGGCGACGCGCACGACGTCGGCGGCCGAGAGCGGCCGCGGCGCGTGGTACAGCGCGGCCAGGTCGCGGCCTGCCTGGGTGCCCGAGGCGAGGGCGGCCAGCACCGGCAGGGACTTCTTGCGCCGGTCGAGGTCGGCGTAGACCGGCTTGCCGGTCGCGTCCGGGTCGCCCCAGATGCCCAGCACGTCGTCCACGAGCTGGTAGGCAAGGCCGATGCGCTCGCCGAAGCGGCGCAGGCCGGGCGCGCCGAGGACGACCGCGGCGGTGATCAGCGCGCCGGTCTTGCGCTCGGCGGTGCGCAGCCCGTCGGCCAGGGTGACGTCGGTGCGCCGCTCGAAGGACAGGTCGGCGGCCTGGCCGTCCTGGCAGGCGGTCACCGCGGCGGTCAGCACCCGGGTGGCGGCCGCGTCCGGGGCCAGCACGTCGTAGGCCAGGGCCAGCAGCGCGTCCCCCGCCAGCATGGCCGCGCCCCGGCCGAACACCGCCCACGCGGCGGGCCTGCCGCGGCGGGCCCGGTCGCCGTCGACGATGTCGTCGTGCAGCCGGGTGTAGTTGTGCGCCAGCTCGACGGCGACGGCCGCGGCGGTGGTGTCCGCGCCGACGGCGGCCCCGGCGGCCAGGGTGAGCGCCGGGCGCACGCACTTGCCGCCGTGGTCGGCGCGCGGCTGCCCGTGCTCGTCCCACCACCCCAGGTGGTAGCCGGCCACGTGCCTGGTCGACGAGGGCAGGGTGTCCACCGCCGCGCGCAGGCCCGGATCGATCACCGCGCGGGCGTGCGCGAAGGCGTCGCCCCGCTGGCCGCAGACGAGATCGAGTACCGACACCGCATCCCCCAGGTCCCGGCCCACAGTCCACTGTGGACAGCAAGCGTGGCTGATCGGCGATGACGCTAACACCGCCGCCCGGATGCGGTGCGCCGGGCGCGGGCCAACCACCCGAACCGGTGGTCAGCCGGCCAACCAGCGGTCCAGGGCGGCGTGCACGCGCGGCTGCGACCAGTACGTCAGGTGGTCGACGCCGTGCCCGCTGTCGAACACCTCCGGCTCGGGCAGCGGGAACGCCGCCGCGCCGTTGGCCGCGTGCACGCCCTCGGTCGGGACCACCAGGTCGTTCGGGGCCGCGCCGAAGACGGCGTCCATCAGCCCGTTGCGCAGCCCGCGCGCCAGCGGCGAGCCGGGCGGGGGCTCGTAGTCGGCGGCGATCGCGTGGTAGGCGGCCTCGACCGGGCCGCCCGCGTTCAGCTTGCCCAGGAACTCCCCGGAGGGGTTCATCGACATCAGCCCGTCCAGGCCGCGGAACGCCCCCACGGCCAGTTGCTTGAGGACGGTCAGCACCATGTCGATCACGTCGGTGACGCCGTTGTCGGGGACCAGCTGCAGCCAGTTCGTCAGCCGGTCCATCCAGGACCCCAGGTGCTCGGGGTCGGCCAGCGCCGTGCCCGCGTTGGGGGTGCCGACCATGACCAGCGTGCGCACCGCGAGCCGGTCCGGGGTCAGCCCGAACTCCGCGCCCAGCTCGCACAGCGCCCGGCCGACCAGGCCGCCGCGGGAGTGGGCGACCACGTCCAGCCGCAGCCGCGCCGACTCCGGCACCAGCGCGGCGAAGGCGCGGGCGTTGGCCAGCGGGTCGACCGAGAGGGTGTGGTGGTCGTAGGCGAACACCCGGCCGCCGTAGCGGGTGTGCAGGTCGCCGAGCAGGGAGGTGGGCAGCCCGGCGAACCCGGTGCGCGTCGAGCTGCCGGTGCCGTGCAGGAACAGCAGGGCGGGGCCCTCGGCCAGCGTCGACCAGCCCGGCACGCCCGCGGTCATCCCGACCAGGCCCTCGGGCCGGTTGCGCTGCTCCCAGCGGCGGGCGAAGAAGTCCCCGACCCGGCCCAGCACCGGGTCGACCAGCGGGAAGACCAGCACCTTGAGCAGCTTCGACCCGAGCGCGCCGATCAGCCCGCGCTCGCCGGAGCCGGGCGGGACCGCGGCCACCGGGATGCGGTAGGTCCGCCGGTCCCCGCCGCGGTCCTGCGAGTCCGCGGCCTCCACGGGAAGGTGCCAGCGCAGCAGGCCGTCCTCGTCGGCGGCCAGCACGAGCTGCCCGAGCCCGGTGCCCGGGCCGGGGACCTCCACGACCAGTTCGCCCTCGTCGGGGGTGGTCACCTCGACGGTCAGCTGCGTGTCGTAGTCGGCGCGGTCCAGGGCGTCGGCCAGCAGGGGGCGCTCGCCGCCCCGCAGCTCGGGCGCGCCGGGCAGGTGCACGGCCACCTGCCCGGTCATCCCCGGGGACACCACCGTCACGTCGCCGACGCGCACCAGCGCGCCATCGGGCCGCAGCCGCTCAGCCATAGGTGCTCTCCGTTCGCTCCATCGCCAGCCGGGGGTGGCCGAAGAACTGGTAGGCCAGGGCCGTCGCGGGCCTGCCGTCGCGGGTGGCCCGGGAGACCCGCGAGCGCCAGCGGCGCAGGATCTCCGCGGGCGCCACCCCGGCGTAGGCCAGCCGGTAGAACTCCTCGGCCGCCGCCGAGGCCGCCGCGTCGTGGACGTTCCACAGCGGCGCGACCACGCCCGCCGCGCCCGCGGCCAGGAACGCCCTGGCCAGGCCGGAGTAGTCGCCCAGCACCTCCCCGCCCGCGCCGACCTGGCAGGCGTTGAGGAAGACGAACGGCCTGCGGGTGAAGTCCAGCGCCGCCACCTGGTCCGGGTGCAGGAACCGGTGCCGGGTGCGGCCGCCGGACTCGGCCAGCAGCACCAGGCCCTCCTGGGCGGACTCCGGGTCGTAGCGGCCGTGCAGGGCGAAGTGCAGCACGTCGGCGCGCGGGCCCGCGTCGAGCGCGTCGAGCACCGCCGAGTGCAGCGGGCCGATCTCCTCGCACGGCGGGTAGCGCTCGCGCAGCCACTGCGCCTCGGCCTCGGCGTGCGGCAGCCGCGACCACCCGGGCACGCCCTCGTAGCGGGCGGTGATCACCGCGTGGGTGCCCGCCCGGACGCGGACCGGCGGCGTCGGCGCGGGCCTGCCGCGGGCCAGCACCCACCGGCCGATCGCGGCCGTCGCGCCCAGGAACGGCGAGCCGTGCTCGGGGGTGTCGAGCACGGCCAGCTCCCACGGCACGTGCGGCTCGGTGCTCAGCAGCAGCACCGACGGCACCTCGGTGCGCTGCCGCAGCGCGCGCAGGGCGTCGGCCACCGGCTCGGGGACCAGCTCGCCGATGCGCCTGCCGAGGCCGATCAGCCGCAGCGCCGCGCCGCGGGCGTCGTCGCCGTAGCCGCCGATGTCGATGCGCAGCGCGCGGGCGAACGCGGCCGGGTCGTCGCCGATGTCGCTGCGGAACGGGCCCGCGTGCGGGGCGATCCGGGGCAGCGGCGAGCGCACCGACCACAGCAGCGTCTGCCCGCGCACGTCCTCGCCGCGCTCGACCACGATCACCAGGTCGGGCCGGTCGGCGTCGAGCAGCGGGCGGATGTCGAGCACCCGGCCGTCGAACAGCGGCACCGTCCCCGACGGCCGCGCGGCGACCTCGATCTCCCGCGAGGCGAACCCGCGCAGCTCGCCGCCGTGGTGGTAGGCCGCGCCGAGCTGCCTGCGGGCGCGCAGGCCCGGGCCGTCGAGCGCGGTCATCCGCAGGTCGACGGCGTGCTGCTCGGGGTAGGCGATGCGGACCGGGTTGGCCCAGCCGTCCGGGGCGAAGGCCGCCGGGTCGTAGACGACCACGACCTCCAGCTCCACCCGGCCGCGCGGCAGCGGGACGGTTCCGGTGCTCAGCAGCGCCGGGTCGCGCCGCTCGGCCAGGCCGACGCGCAGGGTGAACACCTCGCCCGCGGTGACCGAGGCGGGGGCGCGCAGCAGCGGCCACGCCTCCTCGGCGGGCGCGCCGCCCGCGGGGCTGGTCTTGGGCTTGTCCTCGACCAGCCAGTCCCCGCCGCGCGGCCTGCCCCAGGGCTGCTGGCCGTAGCCCTGGTCGTATCCCTGGCCGCCACCCTGCTGCACGCCGCCCTGGTCGTGCCCGTGGTGGTCGCGGCGGGCGTCGTAGTCGCCCCACTCGCCCGCTCCCGTGCCGCGCTCGACCAGGGCGGCGTGCAGCAGGGTGGCGGCGGCGGTCATCAGGTGCTCGTCCCAGAGCAGGTCGCGCAGCGCCGAGAGCAGGTGGGACTCCAGGCACGTCAGCAGCTCCGGCGGGACCTCCGTCGGCGGGCCGCCGCGCTCCAGCCAGTCGCGGGCCGCGGCGCGCACCCGCCGCACCGCGGGCCCGCGCGCCTTGGCGAGCCCGGCCAGGAGCTGGCGGGCGTAGACCAGCCCGGCGGGATCGCCGAGCCAGGCCAGCAGCCGGGCGCGCTCCGCCGCGGTCAGCACCGTCCTGTCACCCCCTCACCACCGCCATGCAAGGCTGTCACCGCCGCGAACCGCTCGGAGCCCGGGGGTGCCCTCACATGATCGCCGTGTTCGCCACCGTCCTGACCTGGGCGGCGGTGGCCGCCGCGCTGTGGGCGCTCGTGCTCGTCGTGCTCAACCGGCCGCTGCTGCTGGACAAGCCCGCCAGCGGGCTGCTGGTCGTGTTCCTGCTCATTATCGAACTCGCCCTGCTCGTGCAGGCGGTGATCGGGTTCATCCGGCTCGCCGGGGCCGACCACCCCGTCGACGGGCTGTCCTTCGGCGGGTACCTGCTCGGCGGGCTGCTGCTGCTCCCGCTGGCGGTGTTCTGGTCGATGATGGAGCGCAGCCGCTGGGGCATGGCGGTCGTCGTGGTCGGCGCGCTGCTCATCCCGGTGGTCATCGTGCGGCTCAACGAACTCTGGGCGGTGGGCGGTGCCTGAGCTGCGCAGCGGGCCGGGGCGGCTGCTGGTCGCGGTCTACGCGGTGTTCGCCCTGGCCGCGTGCGCGCGGTCGGCGGTGCAGCTGGCGACCCGGTTCGACACCGCGCCCCTGGCGTATCTGCTCTCCGCGCTCGCCGCGGCGGTGTACGTGGTGGCGACCGTCGCCCTGATCCGCGGCGCGCGCAGGCTCGCGGTGGTCGCGTGCCTGGTCGAGCTGGTCGGCGTGATCGCGGTCGGCACGGCGAGCCTGCTCGCCCCGGCCGCCTTCCCGGACGCGACCGTGTGGTCGGCCTTCGGCCAGGGCTACGGCTACATCCCGGCCGTGCTGCCGGTCCTCGGGCTGTGGTGGCTGGCTAGAGCGCGCGGGTGACGTGCGCGGCGATCCGGGCCGCCACGGCGGGCTGGTGGTCGGCCAGGTAGAAGTGGCCGCCGGGGAACTCCTCCACGGTGCACGCCGCCGTGGTGTGCTCGGCCCAGCGGTCGGCCTCGGCGCGGGTGACCTTCGGGTCGCGGTCGCCGATCAGGACGTGGATGGGGCAGTCCAGCGGCCTGGTGCCGGGGGTGAAGCGGTAGGTCTCGGCGGCGCGGTAGTCCGAGCGGATCGCCGGGAGCACCAGCGCGACCATCTCCGGGTCGCTGAGCAGCGGGCCCTCGGTGCCGTCCAGCGAGCGGATCTCGGCCAGCAGCCCGGCGTCGTCGCGCTCGTGGACGCGCTCGTCGCGCACGGCGGTCGGGGCGCGGCGGCCGGAGGCGATCAGGCACAGCGGGGCCGCGCCGCACTCGCGCAGCCGCACCGCCACCTCGAAGGCCACCGACGCGCCCAGGCTGTGGCCGAACAGCGCCAGCGGCACGTCCGCCCACGGCTCCACCGCGTCGACCAGCAGGTCGGCCAGGTCGGCGACGGTCTCGACGAACGGCTCCTCGCGGCGGTCCTGGCGGCCGGGGTACTGCGCGGCCAGCACCTCGACGTCGGGGGCCAGATCGCGGGAGAAGGGGAAGTAGTAGCTGGCCGACCCGCCCGCGTGCGGCAGGGCCAGCAGCCGGGCCCGCGCCCGCGGCGACCGGTGGAACCGGCGGATCCACAGGTCGGTCGTGTCGGCGGGAGCGGTCATCGGGGGATCACCTCGGCGGCTTGGGGGCAGGGCGGCGCCGTCCATGCTCCCAGGGGCCGCTGACACGGGCCCGGGCGTTACCCATTCGGCGGAATCTGACCCATGTGGGTGGTTCTTTCGAGCGGGACCGTCGACTTTCGCCACGGGAGGTAACTGGGGGCGCACCGGCACGATGGTCCGTTCGGAAGCTCACCAGCGAACAACGCCGAGCGTCGCATCGGGCGGCCGGACACCGGTCCGGTCGAACCCGGTCGTGAGGGGCGCTCGGCGTCGAACGGGGGTTGCCCATGTCCCTCCCGATCTGGCTCGGCTGCGCGGTGGTCGTCGGGGTGGTGGTCCCGTGGCGCCTGCGCATCGCCGCGGTCCGCCTGCGCGCGATCCTCGCCGAGGCGCGCGGGCCCGCCGAAGCCGGCGGCGCCGCGATGGTCCACAGCGCCGCAGAGCCCGATGACGTGCCCGCGATCGCCTGGCCGCACCCGCCGGGCCGGTTGTGGGTGCGTTGAGCCGGGCCGCCCCCGCGGCCCGGCTGCCCGTCAGCCGCGCAGGGCGGCGTCGATCGCGGTGCGGTCCACGCGCCCGATGTGGGCGCAGGCGCGGTCGCCGCGGAAGAACCACAGGTGGTGCTGGCGCCAGCGGACGATCCGGCCGTCGCGCCCGGTCGGCGCCATCGGGTCGCCGACGTAGGTGCCGGAGAACTCCAGGCGCAGTTGGACCGAGCCGATGTCGGCCGGGCGGATGTCGAGAATTCTGGCGTACAGATCCGGCATCCGCAGCCGGGTCGCGGCGATGCGGGTGCGCAGCCCGGCCAGGCCGTCGGCGAACACGCGCGGTTCGGACAAATCGCGGATATCCGGTTCTGCGAATTCGGGCAGGACCGTGAAGTCGCCTTCGTTCACCGCTTCGGCGATGAATGCGGCGGTGATCTCCACATTTGCCGCCGCCTGCTCGGCATCGGCGACGACGACGCGCATGCGCGGGGAATAGGTGCGGTTCACCGCTCCTGCTCCAGCGCCCCCGAGAGCGCCTTGCGGTGTTCGCGGCGGATCTCGACCGCGCGGGCGGCGGCGTACTCCGCCTCGGTCTCGGGGTACACCCCGGGCACCGCGCGCGGGTTGCCGTCGGCGTCCACGGCGACGAAGACGAGGTGGGCCTCGGCGACGGCGACCCGCTCGCCTGCCCCGCGCTGGGCGGTGACGTAGACGCCGATGTCCATCGAGGTCCGGCCGGTGCCCTCGACCTGCGCGAACGCCGTGACGACGTCGCCTGCCCAGGTCGGGTTCTTGAAGATCATGTGCTCCACGGTGACGGTCACGGCGTGCCCGTCGGCGTGCCGGGCGGCGGTCGCCCACGCGACGTCGTCGACGAGTTCGAGCACGAGGGTGCCGCGGCCGGAGCCGAACATGTTCTGGTCGGCCCGCCACACGACACGGGAGAGCTCGCAGCGCGAGGAATTCATCGTCTTCGGCTGCAGATCGGTTTCGACAACGCGCATGACAGAAGTCATCGGGCAGTGCTCCATCAGGTGTTGAAAGCAAATGGGACAAGACGCGGGGGGACCGTCGCGGGAACAACACTAAACGATCACCCCCCGTTCTGCCGAACCGGCGCGTCGATGTCGGGCCGAATTAGCTCATTGCGGTGACATCCCAGGGTGGGATGCGGATATGTTCATCCGAGCGTCTTTCGGCCCGGTGCTGGGCATATGCGCGTGTGGAACGCTTCGGTGTAGCGGTAGCCCCCGGCGTGTCCGGCCGGGCGCCTGCCCCAACAGGCGGAGATGGCGTCCGGGTCGGGCGACCGCCCGCGCGTGGCCCGGCCCGGCCCCGAGCCGGTTCAGTCCACAGGGGAACGTCTCTCGCCGCTGCTGGACAGCACTTCGTGAGAAATAGTCGACCCGGATGGCGGTGCGCGGGCGGGCAGGCGGTGGGCGAGCATGGCAAGGTCGAATCCGACGATCACCGGAACCGGCACATTCCCGCGGATAGGATGGGCCACCATGCGGACACGGGCCTCCACGCTGGTGGGCCGGGACGGCGAGGCGGCCCGGTTGGCCGGGCTCATCGACCAGGCCAGGTCCGGGCGCGGCGGCGCGGCGTTCGTGGTCGGCGAGCCGGGCATCGGCAAGTCCCGGCTGGCCGCCGAGGCCGTGCGCCGGGCCCAGGACGCGGGCATGGTCGTGCTGCGCGGCCGGGCCAGCGCCACCGGCCCGACGGTGCCGTTCCGCCCGCTGACCGAGGCCCTGCTGTCGCTGGTGCGCCTGGGCGTGCCGCTGCCCGCGGACGCGCTGGGCCCGTACCGGCCGATCCTGGGCAAGCTCGTGCCGGAGTGGAGCGTCGGCGAGTCCGGCCCCAGCTCGCTGATCATGCTCGGGGAGGCCATCCTGCGGCTCACCGCCGCGGTGTCCGACGGCCGCGGCTGCGTGCTCTTCCTCGACGACCTGCACGACGCCGACGTCGAGTCGCTGGCCGTCGTGGAGTACATCTGCGACAACCTGCGCACCCAGCCCACCGCGCTGATCGCCACCGCCCGCAGCGAGCCGGGCCCCGCCTACGACGTGGTCCGCTCGGTGTCGCGGCGGGAGAGCGGCGTGCTGGTGGAGCTGGGCAGGCTCGGAATCGCCGACGCGCCTGCGTTCATCGCCTCCTGCCTGGACGAGCCCGCGGTGCCCGCCGGGCTCGCCGAGCGGCTCTGGCGCGACAGCGCGGGCGTGCCGTTCGTCGCCGAGGAGCTGCTGCACGCGATGGTGGACGACGGCAGCCTGGTGCGCGGCGAGGACGGCTGGCGGCTGCGCGCCACCGCCGCCACCGCCGTCCCGCCGACGGTCGCCCGGGCGATCGTGGACCGCGCGGAGCGGTTGGGGCCCAAGGGATGGCTGCTGTGCTCGGCGGCCGCGGTGGTGGGCAGGCGGTTCTCGCTGACGGTCGTGCAGCAGGTGACCGGCATCGACCACCGCTCGCTGCTGGAGCACGTGCACGCGGGCGTCGAGGCGCAGCTGATCAGCCGCGACGAGCACGGCATCGACTGGTACACCTTCCAGCACCCGCTGACCGCCGAGGCGCTGCGCTCGCGGCTGACCCCGGTCGAGAGCGCGGACCTGTCCCGGCGCGCGGCCGACGCGGTGGCCGAGCTGCACCCCGGCCTGCCCGGCGAGTGGTGCCAGCTGGCGGCGCTGCTGCGGGTCGGGGCCGGGCAGCCGGTGCGCGCGGCGGCGCTGTTCGCCGAGGCGGGCTCCCGCGCGCTGGCCGACGGCGCGGCTGGCTCGGCCGTGGCGCTCCTGCAGCGGGCCGAACGCCTGCTGGCCGAGGCGGGCGAGCCCGCCAAGCGCGCCGACGTGCTGGAGCAGCTGCTCTACGCGCTGGCCGAGCACGGCCAGTTCGACCGCGCCTTCGCCCTCGCCGACGCGCTCGCCGGGCTGCCGCCGGAGCGCCGCGTCGCCCTGCACGTGCGCCTGGCCTGGGCCGGGCACATCGCAGGCCGCTGGGCCGAGGGCATGGCCCAGGTGGCCGCCGCCCGCGCGCTGCTGCCCCCCGACGCCGACGTGGCCACCACGGCGGCGGTCGACGTCATCGCCGCCAACCTGGCCGTCGACGGCCCCGGCGAGGACCGCCACGCCGTCGCCGAGTCCCTGGCCCGCCGCGTGATCGCCGCAGCCGACCAGGTCACCCCGACCGTGCTGTGCCAGGCCTGGCAGATGATCGGCTTCGTCGCCCGCGACCGCGACCTCGCCGAGGCCCAGGAGTGCTTCGACCGCTGCCGCGCCGTGGCCCAGGCCGCGAACCTGGCGATCTGGGAGGTGTACGGCGTCATCGGCGGCGCCTCCATCGCCTGGCTGGTCGACAGCGACGTGTCGGTGGTCGAGAAGGCCCGCGACGCCGCCCTGCGCGTCGGCGCGATCACCCTCGCCGAGAACATGACCGCCTCCATTGCGATGGACTCGGTCCTACGAGGCGAGTTCGCCCTCGCAGCCGAACAGATCGAGGCCGCGTTGGCATCGGTGCGCCGCCTGCGGCTGGTAGCCGTGGAACGGTTCCTGTACGTGGTGGCGGCCGCCCTGGCCGCCCACCAGGGCAGGCGTGCGGACATGGAACGCGCCTTGGCCGACTTCCGCGCCACCGGCGCCGAGGCCGCCCAGGAACGACCGCTGGCGCACGGCTTGGCGGGCGCGGTGTGCGCCCTGCTGGAGGAGGACGGAACGGCAGCACGGCGCGAGCTGGCAGTAGCCGCCGACGTAGAAGCCCGCAGCCCAACCACATTCCACCTGTCTGGCACCAACGGCTTGCGGGTACTTCTGTCCGCTTTGGACGGCCGACTCACCGTCGCCGAAGTGGACTCCTTGGCCCAAAAGCCTTCCGCCGCAATGCGATGGAACCGCCAGTTCGTCCTGTTCGCCTACGCCGTAGTGCTGGGACGCTCCGGTGACCCGGCTGCGGCCTCGGAGAAGGCCGCCGCCGCCCGCGCCGCAGGGGAGCCGTTCCCCATGGCCCGCAACCTGGCACTACGCCTGGTAGCCGAATCCGCCCACCGAGACGCCTGGGGCGAACCGGTAGCGTGGCTGCGCGAAGCCGAAGAACACTTCCACCGCGTAGGGATCGCCCCAGTTGCCAGCGCATGCAGACGATTGCTGCGTTCGGTGGGGGAGTCGGTACAGCAACGCCGAACCGGCACAGACCGCGTCCCCGGCCGCCTACGCGCACTGGGCGTGACAATTCGCGAGTACGAGGTGTTCGAACTCCTCCCAGACCAGCAGGGCTACAAGGCACTGGCAGCCCGCCTACACATCTCCCCGCGAACGGTAGAGAAGCACGTCGCTAGCTTGATAGCCAAGACCGGCTGCGGAGACCGCGCAAACCTGGTAAAGCTGGCACGTTCCCTACGCAGCTGAGCTCCGGATCTGTCGCAACGCGCCCCACCAAGCCTGTCCGATGGGGTGAACTCGCATTCGCGGGGAGCGAAACCCCACCCAACCGCACGCGCCCCCGCCCAAGTGTCCGATGGGGTGGACTTGCATTCGCGGGGAGCGAAACGCCGCTAAACTCGCGAGGGCGTGAACGGGCTCCGCCCGCCTTCACCGCCTTCACGCCCAAGCGGCGTTTCGCTTA